>JAZUFB010000244.1:0-5589 GCA_045640475.1 Clostridia bacterium | reverse complement strand
TCCACATCTTCGCCCATGGTGCCATCAAAGAACACGATATCACCCGGTTTCGGTTCAGTCACGGTTCGGCAGGCATCACGCAGTCCCTTTGCACCCATGCGTCCGCAGTTGTATACGCCCGTATTGGTGAAAACATAACTGACAAAGCCTGAACAGTCGAAGCTGGTTTCAGGACTGTCGCCGCCCCAGACATATGGATAGCCGATATACTTGTTCGCTTCTTCCATCAGGGTAGCGAAAACCGGGTCGGCATCCAGCGTTTCCTGCGGGATCTCATAAAGTGTGGGATCCTTCAGCATGACCGCATGTCCGCCGCGGAAAATGCCCTCCATATTGCCGTGCGTTGCCATATACAGAGCATACATACCGAGGCCGTGCCGGCTCATGCTTACGACCGGCAAATGTGACAGGTTCTTGTTCTCAAGCTTCACATTACAGATCGTGTAGGAATATGGTACGCTTGCTTCATAACTGTAATCCTCATATCGGTACTGTTCGGAGACATCGTCCCATACACGCCGCGTTCCGGTTTGCCATTCTTTCCTGTATCGTGTTTCTGTTACGATTTCCTCAGTCACTATGTACTGAAGCTTGAAATACTTCTCAATGACCGGATAAGCCGAATCAATATCCCATTCCTGACCGTCATAGTAAGCAGAGATGATGGCAATCAGTACATAAGGATCATGCCAGATCTCGTCTGCATCCACATGATACTCATCATAGCCCGGATGGTATCTTTCATAATGGTTCATTTCGTCCTGCAGTTCTTTTTCCCTGGCTGCATAAGCACGTTCCGCGGCTCTTACGTCTTCCTCCTCAGCAGGATAAGTACCGATCACGATGGATTCCAGTACGGACTGAACAATAGGAGTGCAGGATTGCAGGGCGCTCATCACAATGAGCAGCATACCGACAAGGCCGAGGATCAACAGGATCCTGGGATTGTTTTTCAGCTTTTCGAGCAGGTCTTTTGCTTTTTCAGCAACAGTCCGAGTTGCTTCTTTCGCGTCCTTTGCGGCAGTCGAACTGTACGAAGAAGCCTTTCCGGATTTCATGGCGGCATATTCTTTTCGGATAGCCCGCTTTTGCTGCCATCGGGAGTATGGATTGCTGGTGAAGTTCGGATTTTCCGCTTCCTGCTTTTTCTGCAAGTAGCGGATATTCGCTTCATCCAGTTTCTTTTCCGCTTGTTCAGCTTTCCGGTAAGGTCGCAGCTTATGTGCGTGATAGGCATGCTCGCCTTCCTGAAGCGCCGATTTAGCTGCGTCATCTGCCTTCAGCGCGGCGTTAACAGCAGCGTTATCGTCTTCATTGGACTGGGAAACCTGCCTGTGAAACTGATCTCCCGCGGTGCGAATGGTCTTTTGTATCGGATGAACCATCTGCGACGGTTTCTTTTTCGTCTGTTCCTCAAAGGACAATCGGACAGTTTTCTTGCCGGCTGTATCCGTTTGTTCCGCCGCTCTGACCCTCTCAGCTGCTTTCTTCCTTGTGTTCTGCACACCGGGAGCTTCAGGCCGGACAACAGGTTCATCGGATGGTTGTGCTTCAGGCACCTTTGGAGCTTCTTCATTTTCCTCGATTCTGAGCTTCAGCCGGTATTCGTGCGGCGTCTTTTTTTCGGCTTTTTGCAGCCTGTTCGCAGCTTTTTCCACGCTTTTTGATGCACGCTTCAGCGCGGGCGTATCCAGTTCTTCCTCTGTGAAGTGCAAACGGAAGGAGTTGTGTTCCTGATCCATCCTTACACCTCCGTTCATCAACCGGCATTCACTTCAGTCGGCTTGGTCGTCATGATTTGATAGAGCTTGGTATCCTTGGGAAAATGATCCTGGAACGGAAGAATCACATTGCCATAGAACAGAAGTCCTTCACCTTCGCTGCTCTGCGTCACATAGGACAGCTGATGCGGGGAAATACCCAGCTTTTTCGCAAGGATCTCACGGTCGCCGGCTGCCTGGTTCAGCATGTAGATATAGTCGGAATTCTCAAAGATATTCTCAATCTCCTGACTGGAAAGCAGATCCTTCACGTTCTGGGTAATACCGGTAGGAATACCGCCCCATTTACGGAATCGTTTCCAGATCTCCACGCTGTACGCCGCTGTCTGTTCTTCTTTCAGAAGCAGATGGAATTCGTCCATGTAGTATCGGGTGCTCTTACCTTCTGCGCGGTTCGCGGTAACGCGTCCCCATACCTGATCCTGAACGATCAGCATACCCAGCTTTTTCAACTGCTTGCCCAGTTCCTTGATGTCATAGCAGACAATGCGGTTGTTCACATCCACATTGGTACGATGATTGAATACGTTCAAAGAACCGGTAACATAGATTTCAAGCGCGGTGGCCAGGTTCTGAGCTTCTTTTTCGTCCTGCTTGCGAAGGGCATTGTACAGATCTTCAAGAATCGGGATGTTCTCCGGCCTGGGGTCATTCAGATACTTCTGATAAACGATATGAACAGCACGGTCGATAATGGTCTTTTCAATCGGCTGCAGGCCATCGCGTCCGCCAACGATCAACTCACAGAGAGAAAGAATGAAATCCGATTTCAAAGACAGCGGATTCTCCTCATCACTGTAGTTCATATTGATGTCCATGGGATTGATGTAGTTCTCACTGTTCTGTGAAATCTTGATGACCTGCCCGCCGAACATATTGACCAGCGGACCGTATTCGCCTTCGGGGTCACAGATGATCACATCGTCCTGCGTGACCAGAATGACATTGGAGATCTCACGTTTTGCGGCGAAGGATTTACCGGAACCGGGTGTGCCGAGGATCAGTCCGTTAGGGTTTTTGAGCCATTTTCTGTCTACCATGATCAGGTTATTGGAAATGGCATTCAAGCCGCAATACAGGGCTTCATTGCCGGATTGGAACAGTTCCTGCGTGGTAAAAGGCACAAAAATAGCGGTTGACGAAGTCGTCAATCCGCGTTGAATGGAAATTTTGTTAAGTCCCAGCGGCAGGCAGGAAACCATGCCGGCTTCCTGCTGAAAATCAAGCGGGATCAGTTGGCAATTGTGCTGCTGCGCGATACTCTGTGCCTGTTTGACATTCAGGTTCAGCTGCTTTTTGTTATCAGCCGTGTTCTGCACAAGAAACGTAATCAGGAACATTCGCTCGTTCCGGCTCTGAAGATCTTCCAGCAGCCTCTTGGCTTCACCACCGTAGGTGGCCAGGTCTGAAGGAATGATATCCATGTCATACCCGGAACGTACTGCCTTTTTCTGCTCAGTGATCTTCATTTCATCCAGTTCCGTAATCTTTCGCTTCACGTTCTTGATGGCCTTGGTCTGGTCAATTGCCTGAATGTGCAGGGAAACGATCAGGCTGGATTCCATGGACAGGAAATCAGCCAGTACACGGTCGTTCAGGTCCGAAGCCAGAATCTGAAAGAAACTGACTTCGCTCTGCTTACTGCCCATGCCGAACGAGCTCTTTTCCCGGAAGTCAAACGAACTGGGTGCGATGAAATCCTGTGTGCTCAAGCCGGTGGGGGCGAGCCACTTCCAGTCAAACCGGAACGGTGACTGCGTTTCCATATGGAACATATCATACATCAGCTTCAGTCGTTCCTTGCCATTCAGAGATGAAGCAGCTACGCCAAGCCGCCGGAAGTTGTTCATCAGGTCAATCTCAATACGTTCCAGTCTGGGCTTGGCTGTCTTGATGTTTTCCGCTTCGATTCCGAAAGTAATGAATTTGGTTTTTGTCAGGCCATTATTGCCCTTGGAAAGCTGATTGAGCAGCATTTCTACATATTCGTGCCGGACATCGTTGTTACCGTCATCCTTGTCGGGAATCATGATGACCTGCTCAAATTCCTGCGCACCGGCAGTCAGGTCCAGAAATAAGAACTGCAGATGGATCGAGGAATCAAAGTAATTGAGAAAATCACACCATCCCTCAAAAATGCTCGTTTTATCCTCATTCTGAGCCAGCTGATAATTGATGTCCTGGAACTGAATGGTTTTGGTGTAGTAGTTGCCTGTCACACGGCAGATTCCGTCCGGCCACATCCGGTCATACGGAATCGTACCCTGCGCTGTGCGGGACTTGCGTTTCTTCTGTTCCGCCTGCCGCTTTTCCATCAGTGCCTTGAGCTGTTTCCTTTCGCTCCGGCTCAGTCTGATTTTTTCTTTCTTTGCCATGAATGATTTGATTCACCTCTTTTTGTGTGCGGATGTTCTGGTCGATCACCGCATAGAAATTATTAGTTTGATAAATCCGCTTTTTCGGACGCAGGAACCGTGCCTGTATGTAGTGCTTCAGTACCACTTCCAGGGGTTGACCATGCTGTTCATACATAGCCAGCAGAAAGCATGGAAGCATGACAATGATCATGAGAAGCGAGGCCGCACTTGTTCCGATTGCATCCTTGGTCAGAAAGAACAGAGGCAGACCAATCAATGCTCCTGCTCCGAAGCAGATCACCTGACGCTTGGTCAGGTTGAAGAGAAATTTTGTTTTGACCTTTGTCAGGTCTTTGGGTACGGGTACATAGGCCAATAGCATCAACTCCTGTTGGATCTTTCATTGTCCAATTCCCCAAAACAAATATTTTATTGATTTTGGGGAATGCGTTTGGTATAATATTGCTTGTAACAAGGGAAGGTGATTTTCTTTGAAGATAATTGAACGTACTGCCTATATGGATGAAATACAAGACTTGCTTCAAACGCCGGATATCAAAGTCATTACCGGAGTTCGTCGTTCTGGAAAATCCAAACTAATGGAGAGCCTTGCAGATTATCTGCATAGCCATGACCCACAAGCCAATATCATCCATATCAATTTCAATTTGACGGAATCTGAAAACCTACTTGAATATCACGCCTTGGAGCAATATGTGGAAGAACACCATCGTTTGGGAGTCAATAATTATCTTCTGATTGATGAGGTTCAAATGTGCTCCTCCTTTGAAAAGGCAATCAACAGTCTTCATGCTCAGGAGAGATTCGACATATACGTCACCGGATCAAACGCTTTCCTTCAAAGCAGTGATTTAGCCACGTTATTCGTCGGAAGAACATATGAACTTCATATTTTCCCATTCTCCTTCAAGGAATATACTGAGTATTTCACTGCGGGAAACCTGTATGGAAGTCTTTCGGACTATATGAAAGAAGGCGGAATGGCTGGTTCTTACTTGTATAAGAATGAAGTTCAGAAATACCGCTATATCAACAATGAAGTGCTGAATGCGCTGATTGTCCGAGACATTCTGAACAAGTATCATTTTAAAAACGAAGCCCTTCTTCACGAACTGATTGATTATTTGATGGATAACATCGGGAATATCACATCAATACGTTCAATCACTGATACGCTGTCTTCTCATCGTACCAAGGCAGACCACAAAACAGTCAGCAAATATGTAGATGCTCTTTGCAAAGCATTTGCCTTTTACAGAGTCCGCAGATTTGATATCAGAGGAAAGCGGTATTTACATTCAGAAGATAAATTTTATCTCGTAGATCAGAGTTTTCGGTTTGCCAGACTTGGAACAAAAGACATGGATTTGGGGCGAATTCTGGAAAACATCGTCGCTATTGAACTTCTCCGCAGAGGTTATGAGCTCTAT
>JAZUFB010000243.1:0-3845 GCA_045640475.1 Clostridia bacterium | reverse complement strand
GGTGGTCATCATCGCCGTCATCAGCGTGCTCCTGGCCAGCGACCCGAACAGCGGCACCATCATGAACCTGGTCGAGAACGCTTGGGGCATCTTCGGCGCGGCCTTCGGTCCCGCCATTCTGCTGAGCCTGTTCTGGAAGCGCTTCAACTTTGCGGGCGCCATCACCGGCATCATCGTGGGCGCGGCGGTGGATATCCTGTGGCTGATCTTCCTGAGCGGCCTGGGCATCTATGAAATCATCCCCGGATTCATCTGCGGTCTGGTGGCGGCTGTGGTCGTGGCGAAAGCGACCAAGGCTCCCGGCAAGGAAGTGGAAGAAATGTTTGATCTGGCGGTTTCCAATCTGGAACTGTAATGGAATGAAATATGGCGGCCGTGGCAAAAGTCACGGTCGCTTTTCTGTATGCCTGGGGCGCTTTACCATGGACGGTGTTTTGTGCTATACTTGCGTATCTGCGGGAGGAGGCTGAAGGCATGAGCAAGACCAAAGAACGGATCCGGGAAAGCAACCTGAGATACAAGCAGAGCCTTGGACAGAATTTTATCTATGATGAGGATCTGCTGGCAGCGCTGGTGAAGGCTTCCGGGGTGAATGAGGAAGACGATGTACTGGAGATCGGTCCCGGATGCGGCAGCATGACCAAATATCTGTGTGACGCCGCGGCTCATGTGCTGAGTGTGGAACTGGACGAACGTCTGATCCCCCTGCTGAACGCTTTTATGGCGGAAAAAAACAACTTTACGCTGGTTCAGGGAGATGTGATGGCGCTGGACCTGAAAAAAGTGACGGAAGGACTCAAAAAGCCTTTCTCTGTCGTGGCCAATATCCCGTACTACATTACAACGCCCCTGATCACGTTGCTTCTCTCCTCCGGGCTGGAGCTGAAATCGCTGGCACTGATGGTGCAGAAAGAGGTGGCGGACAAGATCCTGTCGGAACCGGGACAGGATGCGTGGGGCCCACTGGCGATCCGATGCCAGTATATGTGTGAGCCCTACCTGGCTATGGATGTGCCCGCGGCTTGCTTTACGCCGCCGCCCAAGGTGGACAGTGCTTTTGTGGTGCTTCCCCTGCGCGCGGAGCCTGCGGTGAAGGTGAAGGATGAAAAGGACTTTTTCCGGATCGTCGGAGCAGCGTTTGCCCTGCGGCGGAAAACCATGACCAACAACCTGTGTGCTACCTTCCGTATGGAAAGGGAGCAGGCGGTGGCCCTGATGGAGCAGGCAGGACTGGATCTGAAAGCCCGGGGCGAGACCCTGACACTGGATCAGTTGGCCGCGCTGGCGGACGCCTATACCGCGATGAAGGAGGAAAACGCATGAGTATCGCGCGCTTTGGACATGTGTCTGAGCCGATCTACGCGGAAAACGCCGCAAGCTTTTCGGACGCGATGAAGGTCTCCGAGATCCCTCTGCCCGCGCGTGCGACCGCCGGAAGTGCGGGATATGACTTTACCGCTCCGGCAACGGTGACCGTGCCCGCGGGGGGCAATGTACTGATCCCCACGGGGATCCGGGCTGAAATGGAGCAGGGATGGGTACTGATGCTTTTTCCCAGAAGTTCGTTGGGCTTCAAATACGGTATCCGGCTGAGCAACACGGTCGGCGTCATCGACAGCGACTATGCGCACGCGAAGAATGAAGGCCATATCATGGTCAAGCTCTATAACCCTTCTGACCGGGATGTGACGATCGGAAAGGGTGAACGCTTCTGCCAGGGTGTGTTTCTGCCATACGGCACGGCGGAGGAAGACGGGAGCGCGCTTGCGGACCGCGAGGGCGGATTTGGTTCCACCGGAGCCTGAGGAGGAAAGAAAATGCTGACAGTTGCCGAAAAACATGAAGTGGATCAGGTCATCGACCTGTATCATAAAGTGGCGGATGCCATGGAAGCCGGCGGCCTGGACCAGTGGCACTGGGGAATCTATCCCCGGGAGGACTTGCTGCGGGAAGATGTTGAATTGGGCCGCATGTGGGTCGAAAAAGACGGAGACCGGATCATTGCGTGCGTGATGCTGGGCACGGAGATGGATGATGTTTATCAGGACGTGGACTGGCTGTATGGCACGCGGCCGGGGCTGTTTCACCGGCTGGCGGTCCTGCCCGGTTATCAGGGCCAGGGCGTCGGCAATCAGGTGCTGGACGAGGCTGAAAAGATCCTGCGCGGCATGGGCTGTGACTGCCTGCGCTGCGACACGAACGCGGCAAACCTGCGCGCGATTCATGTATATGAGGCCCGCGGTATGCGCCGGTGTGGACAGATCACCTGGATCGGTCACAACATGGTGTCGGACAAACGTTTCTGGTGCTTTGAAAAACGACTGACGCGGGAATGCCCGCTGCTGCCGCAACGGATGCATCCGGCTTTCCGGGACGGCGCGCTGACCCCGTGGGGCGGGACGAGACTTCATGACCTGTATGGTAAAGAGACCCGCGATGAACGCACGGGAGAAAGCCTGGAAGCCAGCTGTATTCCCGGACTGGAAAGCCGGGATGACATGGGACGGACCCTTCCGGAACTGATTGAGGAATCCGGCCCCGCTTTTGCCGGACGCTATGCGAATCAGCCGTTCCCGCTGCTGCTGAAGCTGATCGACGCCAAGACGTCCCTGAGCGTGCAGGTGCACCCCGGGGATGAGTATGCCCACATGAAAGAAAACGGTAAACTGGGCAAAACGGAAGCGTGGCTGATCCTGGATGCGCCGGAGGATGGAGAACTGGTGTACGGCATTCTGCCCGGCACAGACCTCGGACAACTGCGTGACGCCTGCACGCAGGGACGCGCGGTGGAAAAACTGCTGCGGAAGGTAAGGGTAAAACCGGGCGATGTATGCTATATCCCGGCTGGATGCGTACACGCAATCGGCGCGGGCATCCTGTTGTATGAGATCCAACAGTCCTCGGATGTGACTTACCGTTTCTATGACTGGGATCGGATGGATGAAAAAGGCAATCGCCGTGAACTGCATCTGGAAAAGGCACTGGACGTGACGGACCTGTCCTTCGCTCTGGATCCCAAAGAAACCGGCGTAAGCGGAAGCAATGTGGAACGGGTACTGGACGAAACGTATTTCACCCTTGATATGATCCGCAGTGAGGGCGAAACGGATCTTCCCGCGGTGCATGAATTTGGCCTGCTGACCGTGCTGACGGACGGCATGCGTCTGGAATGGGACAACGGAAGACTGAGCCTTAAGGCGGGTGAAACGGTGTATCTGCCTACGATGGCGCCCATGCTGAAACTGAAGGGACAGGGCCGGGCTGCACTGGCCATGCCGGACTGACGGAGAAGAAAATGAAATTCAATGTTCACGGAAATACGGAAGGCATCCGGGACGGGATGCTGGCCAAACTGGACGCGCTCTATGCGTGGGAGACAGAAGAAAACGAGTTTCTGCCGCGGAAACTGATGAAGCTGCTGGCGGAATACTCTTGCGAACTGAACCGGGAGATCGCGGTGTATATGACCCGTGACGGGGATATCGTGAATGTTTCTGTGGGAAGCGACTGCGATGTCGAACTGACGGACTATCGGATGCGCCGGAACACCAAACGGTTGAGTTGCGTGCGCTGTATCCACACGCATCCGGACGGTGACGGGCATCTGAGCGATGTGGATCTGAGCGCGCTGAAGATCTTCCGGTATGACGCCATGACCGCGGTGGGCGTGCTGAACGGTGAGCCGACCTTTGTTCAGACGGCGTTTATGGAAAACGACGATGATCTGATCTCCGATCCGCCGGTACGCTGGTATAAGGTGCCGGATAAGGCTTGGCTGGACCAGATCCGGATCAGCGATGAAAACGTGGGCCGGAACGAAACCAGCGATGTGGAAGACGACCGGG
>JAZUFB010000242.1:0-5884 GCA_045640475.1 Clostridia bacterium | reverse complement strand
GTCGGCGGTATAATAGATGAAGGTTTCATACTGGCGCCGCTGATTGGGGTTGCACTCGCTGTGGTAGATTTTCACCCAGTTCAGCCCGTAGTCAAGGAAGGCGGTGTCCACTCGGTTCATATTGTAGCCCATCGTCTTTTGCTGCGCGTATTCATCGCGCTTGCCAGTGGCCTCCTTTGCGGTCTTGCCATAAAAGAAACGGTTATCATACTTGACGGCATAGCGGCCGTCTGCGCGTTTTTTCAAAAATCTTCGTGGCATATTGTCAATTCTCCCCTTTGGTTCCGTCTTTTGTTCATCACATTGAACCAGCCCTCATTAAGCTTAGGACTGATCACATGACCAACCTGTTTCGTTTGTTTCATTATTCACCTGTTTGGCGGAGCGAATGTCCAGCCAATGCTGAAGCCCCTCGCGGTTAATCAAAATTCTTTTTCCAATGCTAAACGAAGGGAAATCTGATTCACGAGCCAGCAAGCGTGCTGTTTTTTCAGAAATACGCAGTTCCCTTGCAAGTTCTGGGATATTCAACGTCATGGAGGGATACTCTTGGGTGACACTTTCACAACGTTCTTCAACTTTCGTTTCTTGCTGTACATGAGTTGGACCAGAATGGTTATACTTACGATGATACATTATTCGCACCTTCTCTTTTCACCAATTGTTTTTGGCTTTCATCTACCAGAATAATTGTCGCAAGCAATGCCCACTTCTTAAAAAGTGCGCGCGCTTGTTGGTGGCAGCGCCCCCAATCCCCTTGGAGCATCGCGTTGCGATGCGGCTGTAGAATGCATATATAACAAAAAAGTGCCCCGTAATGAAGCATCAACTTCGTTATGGGGCATCACTGCATTATTGGGACCTTTGCTTATTTGCATTCTCCGGTTCATGGGTTTGCCGTTCGTCTTCCGAGTCAAGAATCTCAATCAGGTTTGCTTTAACATTTTGCAAGTCCTTCAGTTCCGCGGAAAGAGCCCTCAGTTCAGAGCGGTCTGCTTGCTTCTGTGCCTTCAGTCTGTCGAACTCTTCAGAGATTTCACTCAGCTTGGGCATCTGTCCATGAACAGCATCATAACTTTGCTTAGCTGCCATATGGGTATCAATTTGTTCTTTGTGAGCAGCGTAAAAGTCCTTTGACCACCCTGATGCGTGATACTGAACATACACATCTCTCGTTCTCCGATAATCGGTTATTATCTTTCTGAGGGCAATCAGCTCCTCCATACGTGCATCCGTCGAGTCAATCCGACATTGCAATTCGTCACACTGAATAGTCATCTCGCGAATCTTCTTATCAAGTGCAGCACGGTTTTCAATCTTATGGTTTTTGATATAAACCATTGTTTTGGCTACGGTTTCAGTATTGAAACGTTCAGCCCAGTGTTCATAACCTTTACCTTTTCCTGCACGCATCTTTTCTTTTATATCGATAATCAACCCAACTTCACCGATATATCCCCGGTACTTTCTCGGCACATGTTCATGCTCACCGGCAAGCGTTTTTCTCAGAACTGCTTCAGAGTATTCTTCGCCAAGGCTGTCTATGCGGATATACCTCTTTCCATTCGGAGGGCAGAAGCTGAGCTGTTTCCCGCGCTTTATTCGCCAACCGGCTTCCTCAAGCAACTGCATAAGCGCATCAAATCCGTCCGGCCTTTTTTGCAGAAGATCATCAATAGTCAGGCAAAGTTTTTCTTTTTGTGTAGGCTTAATATTTTTTCCCTGCCATTTATCATAGGTGACTCCAACATTGTTTTTCTGCGTTATTATTGACAACCCATGTTCCTGACATATCTGATCACTCAAGTCTGCAAGTGCTTTTGCTGAATTAAGGAAATTCCTAAACTTATGATTGCAATCCAAGGCTGTACTGCAAATGACAATATGATTATGAACGCAGGAAGTATTCTGATGGGTTGCGACAATAAAAGCATAGTCTTGTTTGAGAAACCTCGAAGCTAGTTCATAACCAATTTGATTCGCTTCTTCGGGTGTGACTTCTCCGGGTTTGAATGATTGACGGAATTGATAAGCAATCACTTCACCTGGAATTCTTTTTCTTGTATTCCACATATACATGTTTCGTGCAAGAGTAAACTCCTGGTCTGCTATCTCTGGAGTGCAGGCATAGGCAGAGACGAGTTCTCCATTATTTGTTTTCTCCGGATTTTTTGCATAATCAATTCTTGCCGTTAAGCATTGCATGATTGTCTTCCCTTTGTTTATGTGCAACGGAATAATTCGTGTTGTTGCTATTGTAATCACCATCCAAGAAAAAGTGCACCACCCGCAGGTGATGCACTTACAGTTATTCGGTTTGATGTGTTGGCGCGAACAAAGGCTTTTCGTTTGTCAGGATCTCATTCAATGTACGCGGCGTGTAATTCATCCATGGCATCATACAGCCAACATTGATGAACTGCGCAAGCGGATGCGGATCCTCTGCTTCGCGCAGTTCCTTGCGAAGTCTTTCAACATATTCATATTCGAGAGTACTGTGAACATGACCGTAAAGCATTACGAAGTTTGCATTGTAATCCGACCGATAGAACGGAACAGGATAGTGGCAAAGAATCACATGCTTCCCGGAATCAATGATCTCCTTGAAATTCGTGATGTCCTGAAAGAATGCCTTTGTCCGACTGCTGAACTCACGCGGATCATGATTGCCACGAATTAATACTTTCTTTCCCTTCAGCTTCGCCAGCCATTCGGGCCACTTCGATTCGATTTCCCAAATCAGATCACCCAGGATATATACCGTATCGCCGTTGGTCACGGTCCGGTTCCAATTGTCAATTAGCGCGTTATTCATCTCGTCAACATTTGCAAACGGGCGTTGATCAAATCGGATTACGTTTTCATGTCCGATATGCAGATCAGAAATATAGTAGTTCATAAATCCTCCTGTCTTAATGACATCAGCAAAGCAATCCCTCAAAGAAAGCCAGTAAACGGTCCAAACGGTTCAGAAGAAAGTTCGCTATCATCGGAAGGCCAATCGGGCTTGCTAACAGTGCCAGAGCAAAGAAAGCAAATCCATTCTGCCAGTATCCGATGCAAAACTCAACAACACCCAGTACTGCAAACACAGATGTGCACAGCCCGATTACAGACGAGGCAATGGATGTGAAAAACGCAGTCAAGCCAAGTGCCAGACGAACAAGCAACATAGCAGGCATCAACGCAATACGAATCATTTTCTTCATCGGATGTACCCCCTTCACGACAAGCCTTCCAGTTTGGTGAGAATCTGCCGCATGATTTTTGATAACTCCTGTTGATTCTCCTGAATCTCATACAGCTCAGTTTCGCAAATATGTCCACCGGCATTTTCCCGCTTTGCAATCTGGTTGATATTCCCGGTCATGTTTCCGAGCAGACGAATCATTTCTTTTATCTCCTGGAAATCCAGCTTTAGTACATATCCATTCAGCACCATACTTCGAAGGAAGGCTGATTGGTTTTTGATTCCCAAAGCGGTCATTCGCCTCTGAATCATTTGCAATTCAGCATCTGACACAACGAAGTTAAGCATGTTCGTCCGCTTTTCCGTCAATATTATCTCTCCATTTCTTTATGCTCGCAAGGCTGTCGCCGGGGCATATCAACAATCTTGCTGTTTTCGATTGCATCCCGTATTTCGTTCTTTTTTCGAACAGTGGGCATCAGATTGAATGCGTTTGCTATGCTGGCAATAGACTCTTCACGCTGCGCAAGCATACGGTCGCAGACTCTACGAGCTTCCGATTCCGTGAGCAACTGCAGATCTTCTTCACCTGCTTTCACAATTACTGCACCGCCAATGATCGGATCACCATGGTCTTCGGATTCATACAAATGACTGGCGATGCAGTTAATGTATGCGGTACCGGATTTCAGCTTTCCTTCTTCATCAATCAACAAAACCAGCTGATCGTTTTCCAAAGATTCCGGTTCTACAATCTCGATCCATTCGCAGCCAATTGCTTTACGTGCAATGTCGAAAGTTTCAGATTCCGGATCGCATCGCAGCAGTTTAACTTCCTGAGCATTCGTCAGGACAACGGCACAATTCTTTTCGCTCATCGTGCCACCTCCGTTTCTTTTGTCTTCTTATGTGGTTCAGGTTTCTGAAACTTTGATTGTTCCATTTCGCGGATTTCCTTCCGAACCAATGAGATAAATCCGTCCAGAACAGCAGGATGCGAAGTTGATTCATATTCGTATCGCCGGTCATAACCGCCTTCGATAGTTGTATCCGGCAAAGGAATACTGAATGCCCAGTCTTTATTGTTCCTGGAAAATCGACCGTCCCATTCTTTTGCCTGTACAGTCGCGGCAAGGATCATCTGTACTCTCTCAGGACCATAAAGAGCCAGCACATCCTTTGCGCAGTCTTCCTTTAGGTGCATGCCGTCAAAATTGCGGACAATCGCATTGTCTATTTCATTTTTGCAGGCAATATTCGTGCGATGTGAACTCCTAAATTGGTCCAGTTCACCATGTTCACGGGCATAGCCGGCAGATTCCAGATAAATCGGCGATTTTACGATGGGTTCCATAGTCAGGACCTCCTTTTCTTTTTTTCTCTTTATCAAATCATTGAAGATTTCATGCTTTTCCGAATCACTACCGGACAGCAAAACATCCAGTTCATATTCCACTCGGTCCAAATTGCAGATGGCTTCCAAAAACAGCGGATGCATTTCATCATCAAGAGATCCGGGAGCGTATTCCTCTTTCCACTTCACCAGATCTTGACGATAGACTGTCAATTCACTGAAACAGAAATCTGTTTGATGCTTCTGTATTTCGGCATCACTGACTTTATGAATTTTGTGCTTGGGAGCACAGCGCGCGTCATAACTGATTCCGAAATCAGAAGCAAGCTTGATGGCAGCATCCTTTTGTGACAGATTGAAAAGACGGGCGGTGAAGCTGATCACATCACCGTCCGCCTGACAACCAAAGCAGTGAAACCGTTTATCCACTTTCATGCTTGGATTTTTATCGTTGTGAAATGGACATACACACATACCATTGCGGCTCACATGAATTCCGTATTGCTGTGCAGCCATTCGTGCTGAAACGCTGTCTTTTACAGATTCAAACAGGTTCGTTTTACCACCTCCGAAAGAAAAAAGAAAAGCGTCGCCGCATTATTGGTGACGCTGAAATGATGAACAATGTTATCGAATGGTTTCTGCACATGTTAACTCGACAAACTGGGACAGGACATTTATTCTTGCCCATCTCTTATAAATGGTTCTAAAATTGTAGCATCCAATAATTCTTTATATGCTGCTACTTTTCTAAATGTATTCCCCATCATTTCTCGACGTCTGTAATCTCTTATTGCATCCATATCAAAATCTGCATAATACAATCCCTCTGATACATCATCAGCTAACACAATTGTATTATCAAGACAAATCCCGTTTTTGTCCCAGCAAATAGGACTATATGCACAAGAGCAACCCGCATTATTTCCATTAGCATTCGCCATTGCTATTCCAACCATATTCTCATATGCTCGCGTAGATAGAGCTTGAAGGCGTGGTTTCATTGAACCACAATCATTTGGCACAAGTATAATTTCTGCACCCTTTAACATAAGCATTCTCGCACTCTCAGGGTATTCCCTATCATAACAAATCATTATGCCAATTTTTATTCCATCAAAATCGCAAACTTTAAATTCAGTTCCTGCCTCAACATCTTTTTCATCAGCAAAATCACAAGTATGTACCTTTGAATACTTCATCAATATTTTGCCCGATTTATCAATTACAAAAGCAGTATTTTGAGGTTGTGTTTTTCCTTTTGTAAATGATGTAAGCACAACACCTATATTATGTTCTTTTGCCACTTGGCATATTTTCATAATCACTTCGTCATCGCA
>JAZUFB010000241.1:0-11425 GCA_045640475.1 Clostridia bacterium | reverse complement strand
AGGTTGGATGACATGGTATGCCGTAAAGTTTAATGCAGGCGAAAAAACGGTATTGGAAAATGCCGAAATCCAAAGAAAATTCTTAAAGCCGTACGGAGCCGACACCATTTGGGTCGATTGGGAATGGTATCACAGACAGATCAACTGGACGGGTACCGAAGATGTCGATATGTATCATCCGGATCCGATCAGCTATCCGGGAGGGCTCAAAAAGCTTGCGTCGGATATCTCCGGAATGGGATTTATTCCCGCGCTTTGGGTAGGTCCCGTCTGTGACCCGAGTGAAAACGAGATCATAAAGCAGCATCCCGAAGCGGTTGCCGTACATAAAACGGACTGGTGCGGCCAATACTTTTTTGATATTACACATCCCGTATTTCTGAACGAAGCGCTTCCCAAAATGATCAGGCAGCCGCTTGAATGGGGCTATCGCGCGCTGAAATGGGACTGCATGCCGATCACTCAATATTACATGGATGAAGCGCATGATACATTGTTTGATGAAAACATAAGCACGCGGGAAGCCATGCGTAGGATGTTCGCAAAAGCACGTGAAATCGTCGGCAAAGACTATTACATGCTTTATTGCTGCTCGCTGACGCCCCGGGATATCGATCTGGCCTGCAGCGAGTTTGACGGAGTTCGGATCGGCAACGATATTTTCAAGTGGGAAGAGTTCACCAGAGAAATGGTTGACAAGATCTTCGCTTATTACTCTCTGCACAATGTTATGCTTCTGACCGATCCGGATAATGTCGTGATCCGCGATGAGTACAACCATATCTATCAGTCTCAGACCCGGGCGGCGATCGTTTCCCTGCTTGGAATGCCGTTTACTTTGGGCGATGATCTGACAAAGCTGGATGAAGAGCATCTGTCTATTCTGAAGCGGTCGATCCCGCCGATCCCTTATGCGCGGCCTATGGATATCCGCCTTGCGGGCAGAACAAGCGATACGGTACTGGTGAACCTTGCGGTAGAGCGGCCGTTCGGCAGATGGAACGTCGCTGCCGTTATCAATCTGAAGGAAGAAAAGCAGCAGGTCTGCATCGATCTGAACCGTGATCTGCACATCGATGAATCCGATGCCGGCTTCTGCGCATATGATTTCTGGAATAACGAAGTGATCGGGGTTTCCGGCGGTGTCATCCGCCTGGATATGCAGCCCTGTCAGACCCGGATCCTTTCCGTGGTAAATGCCGATCGGTGTCCCAAAGTGCTTTCCACCTCTAGGCATATTTCTCACGGAGCCATCGATCTTGAGTGTGTAGAGTGGGATGAAGCAGAAAAGGAACTCAGAGGGAAAAGTAGGACCGTCATTGGAGACGATTATTCTCTGGTGATCGCATCCCCCTCAAAGGATAACGAATTGTACGATTGCTTTTCTGGGAACATGCATGCGGATATGGAGCGTATTTCGGATAGGGTTTGGAGAGTGACCTGGAAGGATATAGCCGCGGAACAGCTGGTCTGGACTGCCAGATTCTCTTGAGAATAAATAAATGGACGGAGGTACTTACATGAAATTAACACTGCTCGTTGCCAACAGAGGTTTTTTCCCCAGCACGGTTATCGAATCGGCCAAAGACGACATGAGGGAGGCAGCCAGACGCTGCGATATCGAACTGCTTGAAATACCGGAGTCTCTGACGCGGTACGGCGCCGTGGAGACAACGGCGGAGGGCAACCTCTATGCGGAGTTCCTGAAGCAGCACTATGGCGAATATGACGGCATCATCGTCTGCTTGCCGAATTTCGGAGACGAAAACGGCATCAAGGCCGCCATCAATGACAGTAATGTGCCGATGCTGCTGCAGGCATATCCCGATGAGATCGGCAAAATGGATTTTGCTTCGCGGCGCGATGCCTTTTGCGGAAAACTGGGATTGACCAGCGTTCTGAAGCAAATGGCTTATAAATACACTTCCTTTGCGCCCTTCACCATGCATCCGCTGAGCGACGAATTCCATGAGGAACTGATGGATTTCATCGGCATCTGCCGCACCGTCAAGGGAATGAAACATATGCGCCTCGGCTGCTTCGGTGCGCGCACCACGGCGTTCAAGTCGGTCCGTTATGATGAAATCGCCATGGAAAAGCACGGCATCGAGACGGAAACGCTGGATATGTCCACCCTGTTTGCAAAGGTACGCGCCATTGCGGACGATGATCCGAGAATTGAGGGCTGGATCGACCGGCTCAAATCCACCATGTCGTTTGAGGGCGCCTCCGCATACGCGGCCACCGCGCTCGGCAAGCTCGCTGCGGCGATGGAAGAGATCATCCGAAATATGTCTCTTGACGCGTTCGCCATCCGCTGCTGGAGCGAGCTTCAGGATGAGATGAAGATCACTCCCTGCAGTGTACTGGGCATCTTCAACAGCATGGGGATCCCGGGAGCATGCGAAACGGATGTCACGAACGCCATCGTAATGAAAGCGCTCAACCTCGTCTCCGGAAGACCGGTCGGCTGCCTTGATATCAACAACAACTACGGAACCGAACCGGATAAGTGCATTCTGTTCCACTGCGGTCCCCTGCCGATGGATCTGATGGACGCGCCCGGCCATATTGAAGAGCACAAGATGTTCACCAAAACGCAGGGCAATGACTGCTCCTGGGGTTTGAATGTCGGTCATATCAAGCCGGGCAAAGTCACGGTGGCCGGATGCCGTACGGAAAACGGCGAAGTTCAGTACTACGTGGAAAACGCGGTCATTACGGATGATCCCGTGGAGGACGAGTTCTTCGGTACCTCGGGCGTGCTCGAGCTGAAAGACCTGCAGAACAAAGTCACGCATTTGAGCGAAGCGGGCTTCCGGCACCATGCCATCATTGTAAACGGCTGGCACGAGAGAGCGCTTTCCGAAGCATTGAGCAAGTATCTTGGCTATAAGCGCATTATTCTGTGACGGTACAGGAGAGACAGTATGGCATATATCGGCTTGGACATCGGTACGACAGGGGCTAAGGCATCTCTGATACTGGAAGACGGAACCGTAAGAAACGTCGTTTATAAAGAGTATGATCTGCGTTTTCCCGGGCATGGCATGGTAGAAATGCATCCGGATGATGTATGGAACGCGGTGAAGGATGTATTGGCCGGTGTGGCCGCGGAATTCCATGAGCCGATCGAAGCGATCTCGGTTGCCTCCTTCGGTGAGGCGGCTGTCATGCTTGACAAAAACGGAAAGCCGATACGCGACAGTATTTTCTATACCGATGTACGCGGTACGGGCGAGCTTGATCAGCTTCGAAGTGAAATGGACATCGACCGGCTCCAATACCTGACCGGCATGCCCGTGAACTACATGTATACGCTCCTGAAGCTGATGTGGCTTAAGAAAAACGAGCCCGGAGTCTTGGAGAAGACTGATAAACTTCTGCTGTACGGTTCCTATATCGAATATATGCTCACGGGAATTGCGGCAACGGACGCCTCGCTCGCATCGCGTACACTGATGTTTGACAGGTTTTCCTATGACTGGGACGAGGAGGTTTGCAATCAATACGGGATATCCCGTGCCTGCCTTCCGCAGTATGTGCCCGCGGGCAACATCATAGGAACCGTCCCGACATCGGTTGCAAAAGAACTGGGCCTGAGCGGGAAGACGGTCGTCGTCTCGGGAGTCCATGATCAGGTCGCCGCGGCGCTGGGCTGCGGAGCGCTTGAGAGCGGTCAGGTAGCCGACGGTATCGGCAGCGCGGAATGCATCACCGCGCCTCTGCCCGAAAAAGCGGAGCTCGGCACGATGTTCAAAAACAACCTCTGTGCGGAACCGCACGCGGTGAAGGGTCAGCATGTTGCACTGGCGTTTGTCAATACGGCCGGCGCTTCGCTGAAATGGTACCGCGATAACTTTGAGACGGAACTCAAGATGAGATGCGAAAAAGACGGAGCGAACGCATACGATATCCTGAACCGCTCCATTTCCGAGAAGCCGTCCGGTCTGCTGTTCCTGCCGTATCTGGCAGGTACGGGCACTCCGTACATGGATGGCACAGCAACGGGCATGCTGACCGGCCTTACGCTGGGTACGACCCGGCAGGAGATCTACAGAAGCATTTACGAGGGGATTAACTTCGAAATCCGCAGAAATATCGAACTGCTGAAAAATACCGGCTTCCTGATTCCCGAACTGATTTGCGGAGGCGGTGGGGCTTCTGCCGAAGCGTTGCAGCTCAAGGCCGACGCTCTCGGAATACCCGTATGGATGCTGGAAAACAATCAGGTCGGCACTATGGGTCTGGCAATGCTGTGTACGGTCGCGATGAAGCGGGCGAAGGATTTTAAGGAGGCCGCGCAGTGCCTTGTCAAGCGCAGGCGCATGATCGAGCCGAACGACCGCTTCCGCCGTGAGTACGGCGACAAGTATTGCGAATATCTGAGAATGTATGATGCGCTAAAGCTGATATACGCAAAGTAGGCACTTTGCGCCGTTTCGATTATGCCGAATATTGGGGGGAACATTATGCAGCTACCTTTGACAAAATCCGAAAAAAAAGCAGAACGGAAGAAACAATGGGGTCATGTCAAACGTTATAAGGGCTTATTGTTCATGATGATGCTGCCCGTAATTTATTACGGCATATTCTGCTACTGGCCGATGTACGGTGCACTGATAGGTTTCTTTGATTTTAATGCACGTCTGGGACTGTATGGCAGCAAATGGTTAGGACTGAAATGGTTTGCCAACTATTTGGGCGATACGTATTTCTGGAAGCTTGTACGCAACACGATCGTCTTGAACCTGTGGGGACTGGTGATTGGTTTCCCGGCACCGATTATTTTCGCACTGCTTTTGAATGAATTAAGAAACGAAACATTCAAACGGGTAGCTCAGACGATCTGTTATTTGCCGCATTTTATCTCTACAGTCGTTGTTTGCGGATTGGTCATCAACTTTCTGGCTGTGAGCGGTCCGATTAACAATATTATTGAGCGTTTGGGCGGCAATAAGGAAGCATTGATGATGCGGCCGGATTTGTTCAGGATGATATATACTCTTTCCGGTGTCTGGCAAGGCCTTGGATGGGGTTCGATCATCTATATGGCTGCACTCACTAACGTCGATGTTCAATTGTATGAGGCGGCTGTATTGGATGGTGCTAACCGTTGGCAGCAGATAATTCACATAACGATCCCTTCTATTATGAATACGATCGTTATTATGCTGATCTTGAATCTCGGAAACATGATGAGCATTGGATATGAGAAAGTAATGCTGCTGTATAACGGATCAACTTACGAGACAGCCGATGTGATCTCCACATATGTTTTCCGGCGTGGAATTCAAGGCGGAGACCTGAGTTATTCTACTGCGGTTGGTCTATTCCAGTCTGTTATTAATCTTGCGTTCTTGTGTGGTTCGAATGCTTTGTCACGCCATTATACGGAAACGAGTTTATGGTGAGGTGAGGATATGTTTACCAAAAAGAAAAACAGGATAACCCAGTCATATTCTGAGAAGGTATTCTCAGCAGTGATTGTACTGATTGTTCTGCTGATATGCTTTACCATGCTGTATCCGTTTTACTATATCATTATCGTTTCATTCTCAAACGGACGTGCGGTAAGTAACCAGCTAGTCAAGTTCTGGGTAGTCAACCCGACACTTGATGCATATAAAAAGATATTTGATGAAGCGATGCTGTGGAACAGCTACAAAAACACATTGCTTTATACCATTTCCGGTACTGCGGTTAACCTCATAATGACGATATTATGTGCATATCCATTGGCACAACAGAATCTTCCGTTCAGAAAAACGTTTATGAAGTATATCGTTATAACCATGTTCTTCTCCGGCGGTATGATACCGAGTTATCTGGTTGTCAAAAATCTGAACATGATGAACACGATTTGGGCAATTATCATACCGGGCGCTATCAGTACCTATAATATGATAATTATGCGCACATTCTTCATGGGTATACCGCGCGAACTGCATGAATCGGCGTATCTTGACGGAGCAGGCGAATTACAGACACTGGTACGAATAGTGCTGCCGCTATCTATTCCGATTATTGCAACGGAAGTCCTTTTCTATGCGGTTGGACATTGGAACAGTTATTTGAGCGCATTGATGTATTTGGATAATCGGTCCAAGTATCCGTTGCAGATTTATCTCAGAAACGTGGTTATTGACGGCGATATGGCAACGATGACTGACTCTCTTGGCATGGGGCTCGATTTCAAAGCCAATGAGATCACGATCAAGTATGCAGTAATCGTTACATCAAGCCTTCCGATTATGTGTGTCTATCCGTTTTTACAGAAGTATTTTGTTAAGGGCGTTATGATAGGATCTCTTAAAGGTTGAACAATACCCGATAAGGGTTATTGAAATAAAGGAGGAAAGACTATGACTAGGAAACTCGTATCCCTGTTCCTCGTTCTTGTGCTGGCATTTAGCTTTGCGGCTATTTCCAGTGCAGAAGAGCCCGTCACCATTACAATGATGACGATTGAACACCCCAACCAGCCCATGAGTGAAGATGCTCCGGTACTGGATTACATCCTTGAAGCCACCGGAATCAAGGTTGAGCTTCAGATTGTACCCTCTTCCGATTACTTCACCAAGGCAAACACCAAGATCAGCGCGAACGATATGCCCGATATGATCAGATTCATCACTACATCCGATTATAAGGATCTGGTGCACCTGGGCAACTTCGCATGCGTCAGTGATTACCTTGATGAGATGCCGAATCTTCAGATGTGGCTTGATAAGTACCCCGAAGCAGCAACGCTCTGCATTGACGGCAAATACTATGGTACCCCGTTCATGTATATTTCCCGCGATACTTACATGGGCGCGCAGCCGACGATCCGCGGAGACATTCTGGACGAATTGAACCTTGAGATGCCGACCAGCTGGGATGAACTCTTTGATGTCTTCACCACCATGAAAGAAGCATATCCCAACAGCTATCCCTACGGCAACCGTGGCAGCGGTGTAGCAAATGTTGGCCGTCTTGCGTACGACTTTGGTGCCGGCAATAGTATCTATTTCGAGCCCACTACGGGTGAGTATGTCTATGGTTACACTCAGGAAGGATACGTTGATGCACTCGAATTCTGGGCAAAGTGCTATGCCAATGGTCTGGTAGATCCGGATTATGCATCCGGCAACAATAATACCTGGAATGACAAGTCCGGTAATGGCATCTACTTCTTTGGCTATGATAATCCTACGTTTGCGTACAACTGGGACAAGGCCGTGAAGGAAGACAATCCCAATGCATATTGGACTCCTGTTCCCATTTTGACCGCTCCTAATGGCGCTGAGCGCAGAATGGGCGCCGGTCTTCAGGATTATGGGTATACCGTTGTTGTATCTGCCGCATCTGAACATATTGAAGAGTGCATGAAGCTCATCGACTGGATGTACAGCGAAGAAGGCTACACCACCACGAACTACGGCAAGAAGGATGTTACCTATGTTGTCCGTGACGATGGCAGCCTTTGGTTCACCGATGCCGTCATTGAGGATTCCAAGAACTACGCCGATCCCTGGCGCGGAATTATGGGAGCTTATGGCTTTGGACAGCTTGGTGTTACTCTGGTAGACAATCCTTCTACCGGTTTCGCCTTCATGTCTGAGACGGTTCAGAAGTGGCAGGAATACTGGACTGCATGTCTGCCCACGTACACTACTCCCGTTGTAGATCCCAACTTTACTCCGGAAGAGGCAAACCGCATTGCCGAGCTTAAGACGAACCTCGATACCTATGTAGCCAGCATCATCGATAACTACATCACTGGCAAAACTCCTATTGAGGAGTTTGTCAACGAGTATGCGAAGTTTGAAGAACTCGGATGCTCTGAACTTGTAGATATCTACAACACTGCCTACAATCGCTGACGTTCTACTCGGAGGGCGGTACAATTCCGCCTTCCGAGGTTTCGATGATCAACGGAACATGTTGTGTCTCTGAACATTTTTGCAGGGGAATAACTCCTGCTTTAATGTTTTGAGATTCATAAGGAGGGGCAATTATGATTACGAATGTCACCGAAAACAGGATCCGGAGAGTGTTACCAAAGAAACTGAGCAAGGTATATTATCCGAGAGGGTGCGACTGGTCTTATTCTCATCATGCAAGTCTGGGATTTTACAAAGGCAGGATCTTTGCCATGTGGTCCAACGGAATGGTCAATGAAGACCATCCCGGACAGAGGGTACTGTATTCGGTTTCCGAGGACGGTGAAAACTGGAGCAGGGCGGAGATCCTGATACAGCCGGAACCGGAAGAAGCGGTGCTGACTTCGGCGGGCTTTTATGATAACGGTCAGAAACTGATCGCATATGCGGGCAGCTACGAGTATGAAGATGCGCATGTGTTTGAACTGGGTCAGGGCAACAAGAACGTTACGCTGATCTGTAAAGAATCGGCTGACGGCATTCACTGGTCCGAAACGCGTGATCTGAAGATCCCGATCGTGCCCAACCATGGACCTCAGAAAACTTCGACCGGGCGTCTGATCATAAGCGGAAACATGATGTTCCCGTATTCGGACGAAGCGGACGGGCTGACCGGATGGAAGCTGACGGGTGTGTCTCCGTTCCCGTGGGAGCCGCTGTTTGATGACTGTCAGGGAATTGCGGTAAGGGCGAAATACTTTGGTCAGAGGGCTGTATGCGAAGGCAGCTTTTTTGAGACGGATGACAAAGTGCTTCATATGCTGCTCCGTACGGAAGGAAAGACCCTTGCATTATGCGAGAGCAATGATGACGGCGCGACCTGGTCGGAAATCAAGGAGACGAACTTTACCGACTGCGGCGGAAAATTCCACTGCGGCCGTCTGCCCGATGGCAGGATATATGTGGTCGGTAATCCGGATCCGGCAGGAGCCCGCTGCCCGCTGGTGATCAGCACATCGGAAGACGGAATTACCTTCGACAGGGAATATGTTGTGGACGGAACATGGTCCAAGCCCCGCGTCAGAGGATACGGCAAAGGAGGCATCTTCGGGTATCCGCACAGTATCATTGTCGGAAACACGATGTATATTATCTGTTCCGAAAACAAGGAAGACGTGAATGTATACCGCGTGGAACTGAGCGATCTGGTATAAGGATGAAAAAGCCGTGTTCACCCGCGGGGAGATTCCGTATATAAGTAAACGGAGAAATGCATCACAGAGCGCTGACCTTTATCTTCCGGAGGAACTCAATAAACAAGGAGGAGCGGTAATATGCAACAGACAATACGCGTAACAACAAACGATGAAAGATATGCCCTGATTACGGATGTCGCTTTTGCCAACGTTCCGCACTGGTACGGAAAAACACGAAGGAATCTGTATATGGATCTCATCACTCCGATCAATGCCGGCGGATCCCCCAGACCGTGTGTTCTGTTCTTCTGCGGCGGGGCGTATATGACGGTAAGCCATTCTCTCTGGCTGCTGGAACTGTATTACTACGCACAGAATGGTTTTATTGCGGCAACGGCGGAATACAGAACGTCCAATGAGGCGCAGTTTCCGGCGCAACTGATCGATGTGAAATCCGCAGTGCGCTATCTGAAGGCGCACGCGGCGGAATACGGCATCGATCCGGACAGGATATTCATCATGGGTGAATCGGCGGGAGGAACGCTGGCTTCTCTTGCCGGTGCAACGTCAAAAGACACGCAGTATGATATCGGCGATAATTTGGAATTCTCCAGCTCCGTCTGCGGCGTGATCGACTACTACGGTCAGACATTACTTACGGATGACAGCTGCATTATCAACGGGGACAAAATCCCAGACTGGACCATGAGGGCGTTTGTAGGGGAAAATATGGAATTTGCCGCGGAGGCAAGCGTTTTGAATTATATCGACGCGGACACGCCGCCGTTTATGATCATCCATGGTACGGTAGACCAGATTGTGCCGTTAGCCCAAAGCGAGATGCTTTATGAAAAGCTGACTGCAGCGGGCGTTCAAACGGAGTTCCTCAAAGTCGAAAATGCAATACACGGAGACGGCATCCTCTACCAGCCGGAGGTCCGGAAAAGAATACTTGCATTTATGAAACAGATCATGGCAAAGCAATAAACGGAGGATAATATGAAAACAAAAGAAGTCGTTCTCAAAGCCAGACAGCTGGGAGTCTGTATCCCCGCATTCAACATCCCGCATCCGGAAATGCTCAAGCCGATCGCGGCGGCGATCAAGGATGAAAACAGTGTCGCGATGATCCAGGTCGCCAGAGTCGAATGGGAAAAGATGTATTCCGTATCATTGGAGAATATCGCCGATGAATATGCAAAATACAAAAATGACCATACTCTGCTCCATCTGGATCATATCCCGGTCGTGGACGAGGATTATAAGGATGTGGATTACATGTCCCTGATCCGGCGTGCGCTTCAGGCCGGATATGAGAGCGTGATGATCGACGGATCCCGCCTGTCGCTCAAGGACAATATCCGCGTAACGGCAGAGGCGGCAGAAGCCGCGCATGAAGCGGGTGTGCCGATTGAGAGCGAACTGGGCGCGGTCATGGGGCACGAAAGCGGAGAAATGCCGCCCTATGATGAGATATTTGCCAAGAAGATGGGCTTCACGAAAATCGATGAAGCAATCGAATTTGCAAAAGCGAGTCATTGCGACTGGATGAGCGTGGCAGTGGGCAATATTCACGGCGCGATTGCCGACAGTCTGCGCAATCAAAAGAAGCCCGAAGCCCGTCTCGATGTCGATCACATTGCCGACTTATACAGAGCAACGGGGATCCCCCTCGTTCTGCACGGAGGTTCCGGAGTCAAGCGCGAGAGTCTGCTCATGGCAATTAAAGCGGGCATTGCGAAGATCAATGTCGGTACCGAAATGCGGCAGTGCTATGAAAAGGCACTTTTGGAGCACGGGAATGATGTTGAGGCGGCAAGAGAGATCCTCTATCTGCGCGCAAGAGAATATATCCGCGAATACCTTGAAAACACGAATCTGTACACGCAGATTCTAAAGCAGGAATGAGTTTGTAAGTATTATTAGGAGGTAAATAATGATGAAAAAAAGATATATCGGCGGTTATCCGGCCATCGGTATCCGTCCCATCGTTGACGGCCGTCAGGGCCCCTTGCAGCTGCGCGAATCCCTCGAGGGTCAGGTATGGGCAATGGCTAATGCCGCCAAAAAGCTCTTTGAGGAAAATCTGCGCTACAGTGACGGCGAACCCGTGAAAGTCGTCATGGCGGATTCTTCCATCGGCCGTGTACCCGAGTCTGCTGCCTGCGAGAAGAAATTCCGCGACAATAACGTAGCCATCACCCTGTCCGTTACTCCCTGCTGGTGCTATGGTTCCGAGACCATGGATATGGACCGCAATACAATCAAGGCCGTTTGGGGCTTCAATGGTACCGAGCGTCCCGGCGCTGTCTACCTCGCTTCCGTTCTGGCAACTCATGCCCAGAAGGGTCTGCCCGCCTT
>JAZUFB010000240.1:0-7262 GCA_045640475.1 Clostridia bacterium | reverse complement strand
CGTTTGCTTTTAAAAAACGGTCGAAAATGGCTCGGTTTTTTTCAAGATTCATGTGGCTTGCGCTGCCGCTGCCGAGACCGAAGGTGCCCTCCATGATGATGCAGTCATATTTGCGGGAGAGGATGATATCCATCATTTCATCATCATATCCGCCCGTATCGGATGCAAACAGGATTGTCTTTGCGTTGCGTGTGATGATGTAGTTGTGAGCAAAACCATATTGATTCGTATGACGGCTGCGTACTGCTGTGAAGGTGATGTCTTCGAAATGGACGTCTTCACCTTCATTTATCGGATGAAATTCAAAACGACATCTTTCACGCTGCAAGACGAGCTTCTCTTCCTTGTTGATGACTTCCTCTACGAAACGATTCCCGTAAATATGAAGCATGGGGAGAGAAGTGAAATTCGGGCTGACGTGGTTTATGAAATCCTGCTCGAAGATGCTTTCGAATCCTTCCGGTACAATACGCTGGGTGAGCCAATGCGGGTTAAAATGGTCGTTGTGTGGGTGCGTTATGAGCGCCAGACGGATGTCGCCGGGATAAATATGGTGCTGCAGGGCGGCCTCGTAGAAATGCGCGTAGAGGTCGATCATAACGTCGTGATCGATCATGGTGCAGGTGTTGCCGCGAATGTTCTTTCCGCCCTTTTCTCTGGCATATCTGCAGTTTGGACAATTGCACCAGAATCCGGGATATCCTTCACCGGCGCCGGTTCCGAGAAAGGTGATTTTCAATTTCGGCCTCCTGTTGGTAATGTTATAATCCAAGCAGCCGTTTCGCGTTTCCCGCGAGGATGAGCTGCTTTTCTTCTTCCTTGATTGTAGGGTCGAGCGCCACACCGCCCACATACATGGCGGGGTTGCAGGTGGGATAATCGGAACCGAATATGAAACGTTCCGGCCCGAATAGGTCGATTCCGTGCCTCAGCACACCGTGACGCAAGATACCGTAGCTGGAAAGATCAAGGAAATAATTACGGCTCTTCCTCATGCGGTCCATATGCCGCATGAAGGCATCATACTCGCCAGGATGAGCCGCAACAAGGGTGAGATGCGGGTGCTTTTCCACCATATGGTCCATGGCGTCTTCATTGAGACTATGGAAATTGACGATCATCCCATGCGCTTCGGCGCAGTCCAGGATCCTGTCCATGTTTTCACTGTCGTAGGAGAATAAGCCGCGGTACTTGGGGACAAGCTCGCCAATGAGGCGCAGACCGAGTGCTTCCATGCGTTCGATTTCGGCGCAGGATTCGTATACGAAATCGGGGTGGATCTGAAAGCCGGGCACGAAGAAATTGCCCAAAATATCCTGCATGGTGAGGGCGTTTTCGTTGTCTTTTTCGATCATTTCCCAACGAATCGGCCCGCTTTCATATTTGCAGAGCACGGCTCCGCAGATTTTTATAATGCCAAGCACCTTCAGGTCCCGCACAGTCTGTTCCACGCTCATATCACAGAATTCTTTGTGCTTGCAAATATTCTGTTCGGGTGTGAAGAACGGATGGGTATGGAAATCGATGATCTCGTAACTCATATTATTTCAACATTTCGCGGAGATATGCGATGGAGTTTTCAAAGCTCTCTCTGGGGGAGTAGCGGTCGAGCCAGCGCTCCGGCCCCAGTTCCAAATTGTATACGCCCTGATAGCCGCTGTTCTTGAGCGCCTTCACATAGAGTTCAATGTGCTTGTTTTCGGTGGTGAGCGGGAAATGGGTGGTAAGCTTCGGATAAATGATGCCATGTATATGGGTGTGCTTCATGAGAGCCAGATATTCGGCCTCGGGAAGCGTTTCGATGGGCAGATCCGAGGTGAGTACATTGTAGGTATAGTGTCCCATATCCCAGGTGAGCTGCCCTTTTACGGGTAATACCGCATCATAAACGCTGTTCAGACGTACGTATTCCGTGCCGGGCACCTTCTTATAGCGCATATTTTCAAGTGTCAGCATACAGCGCTCATCAAGTTCCGTAAAGACCTTTGACCAATCAGCGTACAGCTCTGCCGTTCGCTCAAAACTTTCCACAGGGTGCACGGTAAAAGCTGTCTTCCCCTGACCGTTCACCGCTTCCAGCAAAATTTTCCTCATACGGGCGGCGTATTCTTTTCCGGTCATTCCATCGAATTCGATATGGATGGTTACCTCGAATCCGGCATTGTGAATCATTCTGACTGCCGCGAGGGTATCGCTGTCACAGTTCTGCAGGGAATCGCGCGCGTTCAGAATCTCAATGGAAGTGACTCCGGCGTTTCTGAGAGAAGTGAACAGATTACCCGTGGAGCCGTACTCTTTGATGATGCGCTCTTCCGCCTCAACTTTTGGCTCGTTCAGAAAGATGTTTGTGCTGATAGATATACCGATGCGTTCCATTGCTGCTTGTTCCTTCCTGTGTCTATCTTGTTACGATTACCGTATTGCTGCCCAGTTCCGGTTTGCCGGTAAGGATAGCTTCCGGCACATCAAACCCATCCGTCTCGAACACGGTGAGGGTATTGATACCTTTTTTCATAAAAGGCGCCGGGAGATAGGCGGTCATCTGGGGACCAATCTCCCAGTAACGCGAAAGAGGTCTTCCGTTTATGAAGATGACTCCCTTTCTGAAGCCCGGGAGTTTCACGAAGGTATCTTCGGGCTCATCACCCGCGTCGAATTCACCGCTTAAGAACATGGGCATTCCGTTCCACGTGGGTACGCCTTCACGGTACGGCAGACCGCTTACATCCTCCATGTGCAGCGGCGTGATGTCCCAGTTGTGCAGGAAGTGTCGCTCCATACGCACGCCCTCGGTGATGCCCTTGGGATCGTGCATATAAGGACCGTAATTGACGCGGCCCATATTCTCCACCAGGATGTCTATACGGGCGCCTTCGGGAGGAATGGCGAGATCGAACTGCGAGCCCGTCTCATTACGCTGCACGATGCCGAGCAGTTTTCCGTTCAAAAACACATGCGCACGGTCACGCACCTCTTGAATGAAGAATGGGCGTTCTTCGCGGGGACCTCGGATGAAGGCAGAGTAGAGGATATAGCCATAACCCTGCCCGTATTTTTCCATGGGACGGGGGCTGACGTTGTGGAACGTTTCTCTGCCGGCTACAACTTCCGGGAGGGAAAGAGAGCGCGTAAGGGTCACTTTGCCGTAAGTTGTTTTTCTGCGGGGAGGGGGAAGAGGCTCATCCGGCACTTCCGAATAGCTCTTGAGCAGTTCGCGGATAAGCTTGTATTTGGGCGTGATGTCGCCCCATTCGGTAAGCAGAGCATCATTGTCATAACTGGTGACAGTCGGCTGGTATTCATACCGTTCGGGGCAGTTGGCACCACTCATGAAGCCGAAATTCGTGCCCCCGTGGAACATATAGGCGTTTACGGACGCGCCCGCATCCAGCATTTCTTTGAACAGGTCACGCGTGAGGACGGGGTCGCGCATATGATGTTCCTCGCCCCAGTGATCGAACCACCCGTTCCAGAATTCCATGCACATGAGAGGGCCGTCCGGCTGATGCTCACGGAGTTTTTGAAACTTCTCGTCAGGATGCGCGCCGAAGTTTCCAGTCCTGAGTACACCGCTGATACCGCCGCCGGTCAGCTTGCAGTCAGTGGGACCGTCGGATGTGAATAAGGGCACATCCACTCCCAAAGAGCGCATTTTGTCCATCAGGTGAACAAGGTAGGTGGTATCGTCGCCGAAGCTGCCGTATTCGTTTTCCACCTGCATCATAATGACATTTCCACCGTTTGTGATGAAGTTTTTGCGAATGCGGGGGAGAAGTAGCTCAAAATAGTGATCCACATGGCGGAGGTAAGCGGGATCGGAGCAGCGCAGACACATGTCTTCTTTGAGCAGCCACCACGGAAGCCCACCGAACTCCCACTCAGAACAGATATAGGGACCAGGACGCACGATGGCATAGAGTCCCAGTTCCTGAGCAATATCCAGAAAAGCGGACAGATCGTGCTCTCCGTCAAATAAGAAGGTGTTTTCATCGGGCATATGGGCATTCCATGCCACATAGGTCTCCACTGTGTTGAATCCGCAGAGCTTCAACTTGTGCAGACTGTCTCGCCAGTAGGCGCGGGGTACACGGAAATAGTGGACGGCACCCGACAGGATGCGGAATGGTTTTTCGTCCAGATAAAAGGCATTTTTGCCGATGGAAAACCTACCCATAAACTCACACTTTCGATAATATCATTTCCTCGATTATATGTAAATGCGCGCGGCGTGTCAAGGACGCCCGTGTTATGCCCGCGCACGGATTTCCGTATTCAGATGCGATGGGACAGAATGACCTGTGCGAAGTGTTTAATCAATACGTAGGAGGCAGCCGGAGACGGCTGCCCCCTTTCTGTACGGAGCCATCAACTCCGCGAGAGAAGATTATTTGCCGCAGAAACGCTCATAGCGGGCCTGGTATACACCGATGACTTCATCGAGGCCCATTGCGCGCAGGTCGTCCAGATACTCGTCCAGCTTGTCAAGATCCTTGTCACCGCGGGTGAGGTCAACGAAAAGTTCATTCATGGCGGTGGTCAGTTCGCTCTCGTACTTGGCCAGGATCTCAACTTCCTCGTTGGTGGGAAGTGCGGTGCAGGCGGAGAGGTTGGTCTGATACAGAGAGCAGTTCTTCTGATCGAGCTGAGACCAGCTGGTCAGCAGGCGCTCGACCTGACGGCCGTCGCCCCACTTGTCGGTTGCTTCGGCAGCGGCAATCTTGGCCTGGCCGTACTTGCTGTTCACTAGGTCTTCGCAGGACGCGAAGGAGCCGACCTTTTCACCGTCGAACTTGTAGTAGGTGCGGGTGATCTCAAGGATGGGCAGATTGGCGCGATCCATGTAGAAACGTGCGTCACCCAGATGCGCGGCGATAATCTCATCGTTGCTCATGGAGGAGATCAGGGAAACGATGTTGCCCTTCTCGTCATATTCCCAGTCATGGCCTTCTACGCCGTAGAGGTTGTTGATGAAGTACTCTTCGGAGAAGAAGAAGTCCAGAAGCTTTGCGGCGGCTTCCTTGTCAACGGTGTTCATGAAGGCATAGTAGCCGGTGTTGACGCCCAGAGAGTAGCTGCCGCGAACGGTGGGAACGATGTCATCAACGCCCTGCAGGATCACGGAGGTGTACTTGCAGTCGGGGTTTCCGCTTTCGCCGTCACGGACATCCAGCAGATCGGCCTTGTAGTAGGTAGCGCCGATGGTGTCGGTGCCGATCTGACCGATGGTATCGGTGGTGTACATGGAGGCCTTATCGGCGAGGGAAAGCACGCCGGCGTCTACAAGAGACTGCACATACTCAACATAAGGCTTGAAGCCGTCCTGATAGAATACGGTGGTGACTTCGTTGGTGTTGGGGTCGAGGCCGATGTTGTTCATGATCAGACCGAACCAGCCGGCGATGCCACTGTGTTTGAGCAGGGACAAGTCGGTGGCGAAGAGGGCCTTCTCATTGTTGATGCCGTCGCCGTTGGCATCCTGCTCACGGAAAGCAATCAGGGTATCACGGAACTCATTGATGTCGGTGGGCATGTCCAGACCCAGCTTGTCCAGCCAGTCCTGACGGATGGCGACGGTGAAAGTCTCGTCGTAGTCGTTGATGTCGAATTCACCGGTGCCGATGCCCTGCAGTACCCAGAACTTTCCGTCGGGCGCAGTGCCGGAGGAACGGAGGATGGAGTACTCTCCATCGGGAGCGAGGAAGGAAGCGGCTGTGCCGTCGGAGTATTCGAGGATCTCGTCAACGCTGGTCAGCATTCCCTTTTCAATCAGGTTGTTGAGGGTGACGGTGTCGATCTCCAGAAACATCATGTCGGCAAGGTCCTGACCGGAAGACAGACGGGTCTGAATGGCGGTCTGATACTGGTCGGCTTCCAGATATTCCATCTGCAGGTCGATGCCCAGCTCATGAATCTTGTCCATGACCCACTGATAGGCGTAGGAATCCTTGAAGTAACCCATGCGGCCGCTGCCCTGATTGTAACCCAGCAGGGTCACGGTGGTCAGCTCTTCTTCCGCATTGACGGTGACAGCCGCGCTCAGAACGAGTACGAGCGCGAGAACCAGTGCGAGGAGTTTTTTCATATGGTTAGCCTCCTTATATTATAACCGGGCATATTTGTGCCCGACTATTTCGGGTCTACTCCTTGAGGGAGCCCAGCATGACGCCCTTCACGAAATACTTCTGGAAGAAGGGATACGCAATCAGCATGGGAAGGGTGGAAATGATGATGACGGTGTATTTCATCTGGTTGGCGGAAATCTGACTCTCCTGTGCTCTGCGCAAAGCATCCGCGGTCATGCTGTCATTGATGGTTTCCGTCTGCTCGATGAGGATGCGGCGCAGATACAGCTGCAGGGGCTGCCAGTTGTGGTCGGTAATGTAGATGGACGCGTGATACCAGCTGTTCCACACGCCGATGATGGTGTACAATGCGACGACTGCCAAAATGGGCTTGGAGGTAGGCAGATACACGTTCCACAGGATACGGTAGCTGTTGGCTCCGTCCAGCTTTGCGGATTCACGCAGGGATTCGGGAATGGTGTGGAAGTAGCTGCGGGTGAGGATAATATACCAGATGGAGTAACTGCCCGGCAGAATGAGCGCCCACGGGGTATTGGCGAGTCCCAGACGCGACGAGATCAGAATGTACTCGGGAATGATACCGCCTGTCAGATACATTGGAATGAGCAGGAACATGGTGACGAACTTGCGTCCGTATAGTCCTTTCACAGTCAGGGGATAGGCAACCAGTACGGAAGTGATGAGGTTCAGTACAGCACGGGAGGAACAGAATATGATGGTGTTGAGATAGGATCTCCACAGCTTCGGGTCAGACAGTACACGCGCATATCCGCCTGTAAAGAAACCTTTGGGCCACCAGTACACGCGTCCTGTCAGCGCCGCACGGGGCTCGCTCAGCGACAGCACCAGCACATAGTACATCGGATAAATGGTAATGAAGGCTACAAGCGCGGCAAACAAATAGATTATTACGATGCTCAGCGTGCTGCGGTCGCGGATCTTGTTATTGATGGTCTTGACTGCCTTTGTCATTTCAATCAGCCCCCTTTACCACAGTCCGCTGCCGGTCATAGCGTTGCTGACGCGATTGGCAATATAGGTGAGCAAAAGACCGATAACATGCATGAACAGGATTACGGCGGTGGTGTAGCTGAACTTTCCGCCGCCCAGACCTTCACGGTACACGTAGGTGCCGATAACGTCAGCGGTGCGTAGAGTGGCGGTGTTGTACAAAAGCAG
>JAZUFB010000239.1:0-13179 GCA_045640475.1 Clostridia bacterium | reverse complement strand
ACCCTGAGCGCGGTCACCGTGGCGGCAGAAACGGATAGCCTGACCTTCACCAACCTCTACGAAGCTACCGGCTCCATTCAGCCTGAAGCGGAGAAGGAACTGAAAGGCCGCGTGATGACGACCACGGATAACTTCTCCTTCACGATCACGGAAAACGGAACTCCAGTCTCGACCGGTAACAACAACGGTAAGGCGAGCGTCACCTTCACGGAAATCGTCTATACACAGGAAGATGTGGGCACCCATACGTATGTGATTTCCGAAGATGACACAACGTTGCCCGGCATCACCAAGGACATCACCACCAAGACCTGGACCGTACTGGTTTCTGACAACGGAGACGGCACCCTGAGCGCGGTCACCGTGGCGGCAGAAACGGATAGCCTGACCTTCACCAACCTCTACGAAGCTACCGGCTCCATTCAGCCTGAAGCGGAGAAGGAACTGAAAGGCCGCGTGATGACGACCACGGATAACTTCTCCTTTACGATCACGGAAAACGGAACTCCAGTCTCGACCGGTAACAGCAACGGTAAGGCAAGTGTCACCTTCACGGAAATCGTCTATACACAGGAAGATGTGGGGACTCATACCTACGTGATTTCCGAAGATGACACAACGCTGCCCGGCATCACCAAGGACATCACCACCAAGACCTGGACCGTACTGGTTTCTGACAACGGAGACGGCACCCTGAGCGCGGTCACCGTGGCTGCGGAAACGGATAGCCTGACCTTCACTAACCTCTACGAAGCAGAGGGGTCTTTGGACCTGCAGGCTTTCAAATATATGAAGGCCGTGGGCAGTGTCCCCGCCGCGAATGAGAAATTCGACTTTGTCCTTGAGAAGGAAGACGGGACCAGCACCACTGTCCAGAATGGCGAAAACGGACTCGTGGACTTTGGCACAGTCGCGTATACTCTGGAAGACATCGGAACGCATGTGTACAAGATCCGTGAAAAGCAGTTGGTGAATGGCAACTACATTACGGATCCTACGCTATACGAAGTGACCGTGACGGTTTCCGACAATGGGGATGGTACCCTGAAGGTGGCCCGTACCGTGAAACGGACCGACGGGGACGGTACTGTGACTGATCTGACGGAAGATGCCAAACTCACCTTTGTCAACGACTATAAGACTTCCATTACACTGTTCAAGCAATGGCAGGGCGGAGAAGAAGACGAGATCTCGCTTACCCTGTACGCGGGGGACAAGGTGGTTCCTGAAACGGAGACCGTGACGGATCCGGAAACCGGGAAACCGATTGAAAAGATTAATTATGTGCTTACCCGCGACGGTTACCAGTACACCTTCAGTCAACTGGAACCCAGAAATCCGGACAATAGCATGATCACTTATGGTGTCAAGGAAAAGGGAATCAGCGGTTATCTGCGGATCTACCAGAATGTTGGCGAATATAAAGGCAAGAGTGATTATGTGTATGACGGAGGTACGATCATCAACCGGGCTGTGACCTCGATCCGGGTGAGAAAAGTATGGGAAGGCCTGTCCGACGAGAGCAAACGCCCGGATATCACGCTGACGTTGTATTGCAACGGATCTGTGTATAACAGGAAACCTTCCGGCCCCAATAAGGACGGCTGGTATACCTGGAGCAATCTGCCGCGCGAATACGAGGGCCGCGATGCGGTCTACTATGTTGTGGAAGAACCGTTACCTGCCTTCCGGACGACTTATACGAATGTTGGCATGGAAAGTGATGTGACGGATCGTGCGTACGATGGCGGCACCATCACCAACTTAGGAATCCCCAAGACCGGTGATGCGAGTCATCCGATCCTGTGGACTCTGCTGGCGGTTCTGGGCCTTGCCGGCTCCGTTATGTTGGTCTGCGGAAGGATGAAACGAGCCCACCGTTAATGGAAAGAAACCGATAACAAAAAGAAACGATAACAGAAACGGAAAACCCCACTGGATCGCCTCTGATCATGATGAATGATCGAAGCGGATCCGGTGGGGTCCTTTTGTATCTGCGGGAATGCGTCAGAACTGATCCGGGACCAGATTGCTGAAAGGCAGCGGGAACCAATCGGCAGGAAGCCCGGCGACCGACTGTGTCGGGAAAACGGAAAGGAAGAGGTTTTCCGCTTCCAGGACATTCAGCTTCAGAGGGGCTTCGGCCCCCTTTGTAACAGAGGGTTTCCCGTTGCGAACGGTGATGGTAAAGGTCTCGTTTTCTATGGAAAAGCCGAAAGAACCGTCGCTTAAGGTATTGCATTTTGCCTTCAACCCAAGCATGACTTCCAACACATGCTGCCAATTCAGGATCCGGAATTGTCCTGCAGGGCAGAGGGATGGACATTCAGACCACACGGAGAGACGGCGGACAGTTGCCGTATCCCAGGCAGGAACAGTGACCGTGAAGGAACGCAGATCGGTCTCCGCCGCCCAGATTTTCAGCATCCGGTCCAGATCGGCAGGATCGGCAGGGCGGATCTCCATCAGCTCCCTGCGTTCCGGATTGGACGTGACATAACCGGCAAACTGGCCGTTTTTCAGGAATATATAAGGGACATTGTTATAGGACCGCCCGGTGCATGCAAAGCCGGCGGGCTGATAATGCCAGGGATTCTCCCACGGGTCTGCCTGCGGTGCGCGCTCATGCCAGAAAGGCTGCGTCTCGTGGAGCCGGTTGGCGAGAAATTCTTCTTCCGATCCGGTTCCCAGAACGCGGAAACAACAATCTTCCACATCCACATCCTTCAGTGCGTACCGGACTCCGTCCGCTTTATTGATCTCAAAAATATAGTGCTGTCCGCCCAGAGCATAACCGTAATGCTGATAACGCTGGCGCAGGCCGTCGAGCGTCATGATATCCATGCCCGCTTCACGCGCTTCGTCTTCCCAGCGTTTCATCAGTTCGATCATGATTCCCTGACCGCGACATTCCGGAACCACGGATACGGTGCCAATGAAGCCGCATTTCAGTGTATCGTCTCCGACATGGATCCGGTCCGGCAGCATGGCGATCAGGCCGCAGATCTGGTCCGCGTCATTGAGGGCGATATACTGCAACGCGGAGGTCTCGCGATCCGGTGCGTAGACCTTCGGGATCATCGATTCGAAGTCTTCCGTATGGTCCGGATTGCTGAAGACACGGTTTGCCATGGCGATGAGTGCTGCCCGTTCTTCCGGGCGGGAATGACGGTAATGGATCATGGATCAACCTTCCTTTATTTATTTCTGCTTTTCCGCTTCACTTTCGCTTTGCGGAACGATTGGTTTCGAATATTCTTTTTTCGAATACGGTTCGCCGAAGATTACCTTTTGGGAGTCTGTTTCTAAATATTCGCGCAGGATCTTGCGGACTTTGATCAGCCAATGCCATTCCCAGAGGCAGTACAGAAAAAATATGAATGGAGCGATCCCGCTCCAGATCAGGAACCATTCACTGTCGATCTCACCGGAGAGGGCTGGGAACAGCAATCCGCAACCGTAGATGCCAAGCATGATCCAGGCAAAGAGCTTCACTTCGTCCCAAAGACACGGAGGCCGGATCTCCCCGCTCTTCGCCGGGGAGATAAACACATACTGATCGTAAAACCCGTGAAAACGGGACAAACGCCAGACACTGACCCAATATTCCGTGCCTCTGTTTCCGGACCCGGACATCCGGTGCTTCTCGATCTTCGGGGGATACAAACGGGCATTCAGCCGGCCAATCAGCATAAAGCCCAGCACAAAAAACAGGATGATCCCCACAATGGGGGCCAATACTTCAAAATCTTTGGAATCGAACAAGGTCTTTCCTCCAATACTGCCAGAACAAAGTGACCGTGTTTACGGCCTTGCATCCCGAAAGACGCGGAAATGCCATGAAAGTTTCGTTTTTTGCTTCATTTTGCAATGAAAATCTGTAAAAACCACGTGTTCGCTTTGCAGTTCCGGTTTCTTGTGGTACACTGATTCGGTTCCGCGGGCGGACCGCTTTGTTTCCCTGGTCAGTATACAGTAATCGGAGGCATATCACAATGATCCGGACGAATCTTCATGGACATACTTACCGTTGCCATCACGCGACGGGCACGGATGAGGAATACATTCAGGCCGCGCTGGCGGCAGGCTTTACGGAGATCGGTTTTTCCGACCACGCGCCTTTTATGCCGTATCCGGGAAGTCGGCAGTCCAACTATCGCGTGCAGGTGGAGGAGTGCCCTGATTATTTCGCGTCCCTGCGGGCGCTGCGGGAAAAGTACCGGGATCAGATCACGATCCATATCGGCTTTGAGATGGAATACTATCCGGATCAGTTTGATTCCATGGTGAAGTTTGTGAAAGACGCCGGCGCGGAATATCTTGTGCTGGGGCAGCACGCGTTGGGGAATGAACTCGAGGGCGCGCCTTTTTCCGGTTTTCCAACGGATGATCCGAAAGCGTTGGATCGCTACTGCTCTCTGCTGACAGAAGGTCTGGAAACTGGGGCGTTCACTTATCCGGCGCATCCGGATCTGATCAACTTTACCGGGGATCCCACAGTTTACAAAAAGACCATGCGTGCCATGATCCGTCGGGTCATGGAGCTGGGGTATCCGTTGGAGCTGAACCGTCTTGGCCTGTATGAAAAACGCGATTATCCCCGGGACGCTTTCTGGGAGATCGCGGGTGAGGAAGGTGCGCGTTGCGTGATCGGTCTGGACGCGCATCAGCCGGAGGTGTATACCGATACTGAGACAGTAGAAAAAATCATGGAATATCTCGCGCGTTACGGCCTGACGCCGGAGGTTCCGGTCATGCGGCCGTTGAATCTGTAATTATTCGCGGTGGAGATGGATTGGATATGAAAAAAGAAACCGCCAATCGGACGGTGATCGGCATCGTATGCGCCGTCCTGTGCGAATGTCTTTACGGGACCGCGTTTCTGTTCACCAAGCAGGCGACCGGACAGGTTTCCATGCTGACGTTGCTTTCCTGGCGCTTCTTTGTGGCGTTTGCGGTGATGAGCATCCCTGTGGCGCTGGGACTGGTGAAAGTCAGCTACAAAGGGAAGAAATTGAAAAAACTGGTGATCCTGGCGGCCTTGTTTCCGGTGTTGTATTTCATTGGCGAAACGATCGGGATCGACCTGACGACCGCCTCGGAAAGCGGAACGATCATCGCGTGTATCCCGGTGGCTTCTTTGCTGGCCTCCTCGCTATTGCTGAAGAAAAAGCCTTCAAAGATGCAGATCATCGGTGTCTGCGTCAGCCTCATCGGTGTGCTGATCACTGTGCTGGGCGTAGGGATCACGGCTTCGCTTTCTGTGCCCGGTTATCTGATGCTGCTCGTGGCGGTTGTGAGCTACGCGCTGTATAGCATTTGCGTGGAAGACGCGCCTGAATTTAGCGGGGCGGAGATTACGTACGCGATGCTGGCGATCGGCTGTGTGGTCTTTGTGGCTGCCGCGCTGGTCGAGGGGCTGCTGACCGGGACCGTGCGGGAGCTGGTGTCGGCGCCCTTTGCCAACACAGATCTCTTGACGGCGGTCCTGTATGAGGGCATAGGTTGCTCTATCGCCGCGTTCTTCATGAACAATGTGGCGATCGTGAATATCGGGGTCAACCGGACTTCCTCTTTTGTGGGCCTTTCCACGGTGGTCACCATTGTTTCGGGTGTCCTGATCCTGCATGAAAACTTTACGGTCATCCAGATCGTTGGCGCGGTGGTGGTCGTGCTGGGCGTCTATATTGCCAATGCTGCCACCCGGAAGACCTGATGAAGAACACGGATCCGTTTGATCCGCATGGGAAATAAACAGATCAAGACAAAAACAGGAAAGGAATGAAAATGAATGATGAAAATGAACGGGAAACGACTTATAGCCTTGCTGGCGGTGGCTCTGTTGCTTGTGATGTCTTGTGTGGGTTCGGTTGCGGAAACTGTGACGCTTGCTGATGCCGTTACAACATTTGAAAACGGTTGTATGGCGGAAAAGAATGATATGACTGTGGTCGATCTGCATGGGACCTGGCATGAGATGGGCCGCCAGTATGGCGCGCTGCTTCAAAGACAATTGCGCGAAGTGGCGGATCTGTGCGAGGAAGTTATTTCCGCGAGCGAGGATAATCAAACCAGCGCGCGGAAGACCCTGCAGACTCAGCATGATCAGATGCCATACACGATCCGCTGTTTCTTTGACGGTATGGAGGAAACTTCCGGTCTGACCCGCGATGAGCTTGAACGGGCTAACGCCGTGGAGAGAATTGCGGGCCTGCCCCACTGCAGTTTTGCGGCGGTATGGGACGATTATGCCGCGGGGGACCTTGTGCTTGGACGGAACTATGACTATGCTGAGATCTTCCACCGGCTGAATCGGGATGTGGTGATCACTGTGTTCCATCCCGCGGATGACGCGCTTGCCACCGCAATCATCGGCTACGCGGGCGAAATCTACGCCGTGAATGGACTCAACGAGGCCGGAATTTTTATGGAACTGAACAACGGTACTTTTTCCGCTCGGCTGAAGGCGCCTGACTTGCGGATCACCGGAACGACCCAGCTGATGGATATGCTTTTTGAGGCAGACTCTCTGGATATGCTGGATCTGTACTTCAACTCTTCCCTCAACAGCAGTGCCTATATCATCAATGCCGCGGACAGCAATACGGTCCGCTCGTATGAATGGTGCACATTGGGGGTGAAGCGTGGCGACGGATCAGATCCGGACGGTGTGTTTGCCTCCACGAACCATTATCTTTCTCCGGATTGGGAGTTTGAAGCTCCGGATGAGGCGGCCAGTCTTCAGACGACCGCGCGGAGGAACGGCCTGCTGGCTTTGTGTGAAGCGAACAAGGGCCGGATCGATGTGCCGGAGATGATGGAAATCATTGATACGACCACGGATAACGGTGGCGCAAAGAATCCCCTGACCGTCTACCAACTGGTGGTGACGCCTGTCAGCCGGACCGTGTGGATGAAGACCGCTACGCAGACCGAATGGACCGAGTTTGATCTGGCCTCCTTCCTGGAGCAGTAAGGATAGGACTGTATAGATCATGTGCCGTTTTTGAACCATTCAATAGGGTATATACAGGTAGGGATGTGTGGTTCCAAGCCCGGTGGGCAGAGAAAGGAGTGAGGTCAACAGATGATCTGGGTAACATCGGACCTGCACGGCTTTTCACATGAGAGATTTGTGCGATTTCTGGAGGACTCGGGTTTTTCGGAGAAAGATGAGCTGTATGTGCTGGGGGATGTGATCGACCGGAACGGGGATGGCGGCGTGGAAACGCTGCAGTGGATCATGTCACGACCGAACGTTCATTTCCTGCTGGGCAATCATGAGGATATGCTGCTGAAGTGTTCTTTCCTGTTTGAGGGAGACGGACGGAAAGAAGACGGGCTGGATCTGAACGAAGCGATGCGCCTGATGAATTGGCTGGAAAACGGGGCGGACGCTACGATCCGGACCTTGCGGAAACAGATGGACGACGCGCCGGAAAAAGTAACGCAGATCCTGCGCTTCCTGGAGGACGCGCCGCTTTATAAACAGCTGGAGGTGGCTGGGAAAAAGTACTTCCTGTCGCATGCCGGCTTGGGCCACTATGAAAAAGAAAAATCGCCGGTGGATTATGACACCGACGACCTGCTTTGGTTCCGTCCGGAACTGGGCACCGCCTATGAAGGCGAGATGACTTTCATCTTTGGTCATACCCCCGTGGCGGCTTTCGGTCCGGAATACGGGGGTCGGATGCTCCGGGCTGATACCTGGGTCGATATTGATACCGGCGCGGCGCACGGCAGAAAACCGGTGCTCCTGCGTCTGGAAGATGAAAAAGCGTTTTATCTGGAATAAGAAAACAGGGAAGACAGGCAGGAAGACGGAGGGACAGCCTCCCTTGAGTGATTCAACGGATGGACAGATCGCCGGAAACGGAATCAATGGCAAACTCGGGACCGCCGGAACCGAATTGCCGGACTTTACCTTCCTCTGTATTGGGCAGGGAAGTTTTAAAGTCGCCGGAAACGGTATTGAAACGCAGGCTGAAGTTCGCGTTGCGGGGGAAATTGAGCACGATGTCGCCGGAGACGGAATCGGAGGAAAGCTTTTCGGGAACGGTATCCAGCTTCAGGTTGATTGCGCCGGAGGTGGTTCCTGTTGTCACGGTCTTCGTGGATCCGGCGGACAGATCCACCCCTCCGGAAACGGTCGACGTTTTCAGCGTGTTGATCTTTGCCTCTCCGGAAAGACTGCCGCTGGTGCTGTTGAAGGAGAAGGAATCCGCGCGGAGATCGTCGACCTTGACATCCGCGGAGACGACACTGATCTTGATATCCTTCAGGTCAAGGGTTTCCGGCAGGGTCAGGGTGAGGTCCTTCTGGGGAAGAAAGATGCCCTTCAGACTGGATTCGCAGGCTTTGATCCGCAATGTAGTTCCATCCAGCAGCCAGTGCATGGACTGATGACTGTTCAGCTTCTCTTTGGAAGATTCGGAGAAGGTCGCGTGGATGTCCTTGGAGGTTTTGATATCGATTTTGCCGGAGATCCAGGAGATCTCGATGGAATCGAACGGTACGCTGATCTTGCCGCCGCCGGTGGTATAGCGATCCGCGTTCTCGTATTGACCGAAGGTATGAAATTCTCCACCCTGACGCAAGAAGATAATGAGCAGGGCGATGAGGATCAATCCAAGCGCGATGAGGATACTTTTCAGACGTTTCATAAAAAACAACACTCCCGTTGGTCCAAAGTTTGCCGGAAGATCCGACAGAAACATTGTACTATACGGGAGTGTTTGTTGCATTAGGAGGCCAAGGAAATTGGGTGAGAATTTGATGAGAAGCCAAGCATTTCTCGCAAACCGAGCATTTCTCGCGAAGCGAAAATGCGGGGGCCGACAACGTTTCTCGCGCAGCGAAAACGTGAGAGGCGTTGCTGCTTGCTTATGCTGACTGCTTTCTCCATTTCCGGAGGATCAGGACGCTGAGGGCAAGCACGGCGGGGAAGCCGATGCCTGCCAGGATCCCGATCTGCAGGTTTTCACCGGCGGCCTGGGAGACGGTGCCAACGATCGCGGGGCCCATCGCGCCGCCAAGGTCACCGGCCAGCGCCAACAGGGCGAACATGGCGGTGCCGCCTTTGGGCATGATCTTCGAGGCGACACTGATGGAACCGGGCCACATGATGCCCACGGAGAAGCCGCATACCACACAGCCGATGAGTCCGAACACGGGAAGATGGGCCAGCGCGGTGAGCAGATAGCAACCAAGACACAGGATCCCGGAGGCGATCATGAAGGAAGTCAGCTCCACCTTCTCCCCGTAGGCGGCATACAGAACGCGCGCGAGACCCATAAAGACCGCGAATCCGCAGGGACCGGCCAGGTCACCCACTGTTTTTGAAACATGCAACGCGGATTCCGCGAAGGCGGAGGCCCACTGGGCCATACTCAGCTCGGAGGCACCGGCGCAGACCATCAGTACGGTCAGCAACCAGAAGACCTTGGTCTTCAGCAGGCCGCCGATCGTCATGCCTTCGCCTTCTTCGACCACCGGCTCGATGGGGCAGGTGGCAAAATTCCAGATATTATAGAGCGGGACCAGCGCCCATACGCAGGCCAGCCAGCGCCAGGATTCGGTGCCGAATATCGCGAAGAAAGCCGCGGATCCGAGGATCACACCCACAGAGCCCCAGCAGTAGAAGGAGTGCAGGAGACTCATCATCCCTTCCTTGTTTTCAAAGGGACAGGCTTCGATGATCGGGCTGCACATGACCTCGATGAGGCCGCTGCCGATGGCGTAGATGACTGTGCAGCACAGGATTCCGGCCAGATGGTTGGAAAACAGATCCGGCAGGAAAGCCAACCCGGCCAAGCCGATGGCGGACAGAATCTCGGACAGGACGATGCTTTTGCGGTAACCTACTTTATCCACGGCTTTCGCGCAGATGAAGTCTACCACCAGCTGCGTCAGGAAAAAGCAAGCGGAGATCATGGCCAGGTCTGCGAAAGAGATGCCGTAATCCCGGTGGAAGGTGAGGTACAAAAGCGGCGCGAAATTGGCGGAAATGGCCTGCGTGATGAATCCGAGATAGCAGGCGAGCTGGGTCTTTTTATAGTTCTTTTCGTTCTTCTTCATAGGATGGTTGCCTCCGGAGCGAATGCTCTTTACTTTGTGCGGTCAGTATACCCTGTCCGTGAGGGAAATGTCAATTGACTTGCGGTATACACATTAACAGATAATATTTCTGAAATAATACTTGACAATACGTACACCAAAATGGTATAAGTAAAGCACCGCGGAAACAGAAACGATAATGAAGGAGGAAAGACCCATGAGTAAAGAAAACCTGAACGCTGTGGACGAAGCCCTGAAGCTGCCCGGCAAGAGCGAGTTTGAACAGGTGCTGACTGAGAAACTGTCTGCTGAGGCAGAGCATGACAATCTGATCGTCGTGCTGACGGATGTGGACAATTTCCTGCGTGTGAACGAAACCTTCGGTGTGGAAAAAGGGGACGAGGTCCTGATCGCGATCGGCCGCCATCTGGCCGCGAATGTGTCGGAGGATGCTCAGCTGTTCCGCCTGCATGGCGATTCGTTTGCCATTCTCTTTGATGGTACGAAGGAAAAAGAAGATGTCTTTCTGCTGATGGAAAAGATCCGGGATACCCTGGATGTGAAGCTGCCCGATGGCAGCCCCATGACGATCAGCGTCGGTGTCGCGGCGGCTTTTGATGATGCCTCCCGGTACTACGAGCTGATGCGCAAGGCGGATGGCGCCCTGTTCCGCTCCAAGACCGGCGGCCGCAATCGCGTCGCCTTGGCCCGTGAGGAAAAGATGGTCACCAAGACATCCCACTACACGACGGATCAGCTGAAGCGCCTGACCCTCCTCAGCAAACAGGAAGGCGTCGGCGAAGCGGTTCTCCTGCGGGAAGCGCTGGATATGCTGCTGAACAAGTATAGTCACTGACAGTTGCTTGTAATATAATCGAACATGACTCGGTCAGAACCGGACCGCGAAAGCGTGCCCGGTCCTTTTGCGTGAATCCGGATATAGGATCTATTGTTCACATTCCATTCAAACTGGATTCATATAGCCATGTTATTGTTAAGATGACCGATTTTGACAGACAGGGAGGAGAAAACGTTTGGCGGCGGGAACAGACAATAACCGTTTTGAACGGATCGAAAAGAAGTTTATGATGACCCGGCAGCAGTATGAGGCGCTCCTGCCTGTGTTGGACGAACATATGGCGCAGGATGCATACGGCGAGACCTTGATTTGGAATGTGTACTGCGATACCCCGGATTACGCGTTGATCCGCCGCTCGGTGGAACGCCCCCGCTTCAAGGAAAAGTTCCGCCTTCGTTCCTACGGTGTGCCGGATGGATCGCGCCCGATCTATGCGGAGATCAAACGGAAACTGAACGGTATCGGCTACAAGCGGCGGATCTCTGTCCCCTTTGAGGATGCTTTGCGTCTTTTGCGGGGAGAGGCAATCTGCAGTGACCGGCCGCAGATCGAAAACGAGATCCTGGCGTTTGTACGGCGCTACCGACCCGAGCCACGGGTATGCCTCACTTATCGGCGCTATGCTATGACTGGAAAGGATGACCCGGATTTTCGGATGACCATCGACTGGGACACCCGCTACCGGACGGAGCGCCCGGGCGCACCGGACGCGGAGGACATGATGCCTGTCCTGCCGGATAACTCCCAGGTCCTGATGGAGGTTAAAGCCTTGGGCGCGATACCGCGCTGGCTGCTGGAAGCTATGAACCGGCTTGCAATCCGTCAGGCGCCTTTTTCCAAGATCGGTACCTGCTATACCCTTCATATCGCGCGCGACCTGAAGAACATGCTGAGTGCGAATGCAAACGAAACCGAAAGGAAGAATGACCCATGCTGAACAGTATCCTGACGACCCCTGTGACTTTTACCGGCTTGATCCTGACCCTGCTTGGCGCGCTTGTCTTTGGTACGCTTTCCGCGCTGGTCTTTTCCTGGAGAAAGCCGCTTTCCTCCTCCCTGTCCGTGACGCTGGTCGTGCTGCCGGTGGCCATGAGCATGGTGGTGGTGATGATCAACGGCAATCTGGGTATGGCCGTGGCAGTCGCCGGCGGATTCACGTTGGTGCGCTTCAGAAGTATCGCGGGCACGGGCAAGGAGATCAGCGCCGTGTTTGTGGTCATGACGCTGGGCGTCATTTGCGGCATGGGCTATCTTGGCATTGCGGCCATCTTCTTTGCAGTGATCGCTCTGCTGGTGATCGTGCTGACACTGCTTCATTTTGGCGAGGGACGGAACGAAAAACTGCTCCGAGTTACGATCCCGGAGGATTACGACTACGAAGGTCTGCTGGACGATGTGTTTGCGAAATACAACATGAAGGCGACTGTGGACAGCGTACGCACGACCAATATGGGCAGCCTGATCGACGTAACCTACCGTGTGACCCTGCCGGGGGATACGGTGCCCAAGGCGATGCTGGACGAAGTACGTGCCCGCAACGGCAATTTGGGCGTGCTGGTCAGAAGCGCTGCCGCAGACCGTGAGCAGCTGTAAACAGAGCATTATAAGAGGAATCAGAATGGCAAAGAAAGATAGGCTCCTTCTGGTTGGGATGCTCCTGCTTGCGTGTGTGCTGACTGTAGTTTGTGTGTTTACAGGGCATCCGTTGGCAGGAAACGACGCGACGGCCGCCGCAAATGTGGAGCAGATGGCCGCGCTGGCGGAACAGGCACTGAAGGAGGATACTTGTAGACAGATTGCGCTTTCTGACGGGGGCAGTAAAGCCCTGTGTCCGGATGTTGGCATCGAGGGAAATCAAGTGACCGTCACCGGCCCGGGGATCTATCATGTTTCCGGCAATCTGGGAACAGGTTGTCTGACTGTCCGCGTGGACGGAAATGTGACCTTGATCCTGGACGGGGTCACAATCGATGGCGGGGACGGGCCTGCGTTGGATGTGGATAACGCGAAACGGACACTCCTGTATTTGGCGGAGGGCAGCGAAAACACGCTGACCAGCGGGACAGTCCGGTCCGAGACCGAGGAGCAGACGGAAGAGACATCCGGTGCGGCCGTCTATGCCCGGGATCCGCTTTATGTGGCGGGAATAGGCACGCTGACGGTGGTTGGACAAATCAACAATGGCATTTCCCCCCCCGATGACCTGGTCATTCTGGACGGAACCCTGACCGTGACCGCAGCCAACAACGGCCTGCGGGGAAAAG
>JAZUFB010000238.1:0-3868 GCA_045640475.1 Clostridia bacterium | reverse complement strand
ATAGCGCCGAGCGGCATAAACATGAGTATATTGCACAATACTTCAGTTCTGGCCAAATCATTGGATCCGAACATCTTTTTGATCGTGACCGTGATATCCATGTTAACCAACCGTTTTGCCGGCCCACGAGACAGCAAAGTCAAGTATAGGATAAAGATCACATAAGCAATCAAAAGTGGAATACAAGCCTTTCTTGGCAGAAAAAATGTAATGACAACTAACGCAATGGATATTGCCAATACAATTGCTATGTTATTTTCTAAGAACAGCAACAGTTGATGTATTGTCATTCACGGTCTCCGTCTTAATCCTGTTTTCTTCTGGTCCAAAATACTATGGGATGCTACTCATGCAACTCCAACGGCAACCCATCCGGATCCCGGAAGAAAGTCATCTTTTTCCCTGTAAACTCATCCACTCTTACCGGCTCAGTCTCAATTCCTTTCGCGTTCAGCTCACTAATCACATCATCAATTCTATCCACCTTAAACGCCAGATGCCTGAGCCCCGCCGCTTCCGGTCTTGTCACCCGCTTCGGTGGATGATCTACTCCAAAGATTTCGAGTTCCGTGTTTTCATTCACTCTCAGATCCAGTTTCCAATCATTCCGCTCTGGCCTGTAGTTCTCCCGAATAATCTCAAAGCCAAGTTTCTCCACATAGAACTCTTTGGAAAGAGCATAGTCCGAAACAATAATAGCAATATGATGTATAGAATCGAGTTTCACAGCAATGCTCCTTCCACAAATAAACTTTCGGATAAAGATAGCGAGCTCCGCTTCCGCGGAGCTCGAAACTTTTACATCACATATTTGATCTTGTCCGCGACATTGATTTCCTTGCCCATCTGCACCTCGATCACCTGCAGCTCAGTTTCCGCAATGATCGTATGCTTGCATCCAACCGGCATAGAAATGATATCTCCTGCTTTCACAGTTCTCTTGACATCATCCACAACAGCCCAGCCGGTTCCACTGACCACAGTCCATACTTCATCCCGCTTTTCATGGCTATGGTAGTTCATTTGATGCCCAGGGTTCAATGTCACCTTGATCGTCATACTGTCTTCTTCAACATCAAGAACACGGAAATTGCCCCAGCTCTTTTCCGCAAACATGATCTGCTGATCAATTGCGTCAACATAGGGCTTGATATAACTGCTTTGTCCCTTGTTGGAAACCAGAATACCTTCCGGCGAAGCAGCAATCACAATATCCTTCAGCCCCATTGCCAGAATCGGCACACCCATTTCGTTGATGGCGTGTGTATTCTCGCAAGTTTTGTCAAATCGCACATCCCCAACCGAGGCTTCTTCCATGGCTTCTGTCAGCGTATTCCAGGTTCCAAGATCCTTCCATATGCCTTTGAATCGCATCACGGCGATATCCGGCTCATGTTCAACTACCGCGTAGTCAAAGCTGATCTTCTTCAGCGTTTCATATTTGCCAAACAGATCCTTGTAATCCGTAAAGTCGATCAGTTCATGCGCCCTGTTCAGCACATATTTCAGTTTGTACGCAAAGACACCGCCGTTCCACAGGCCACCTGCGTCGATATACTTCTGTGCGGTCTCCGCGTCCGGCTTTTCCTTGAATTCAGATACCTTAGCCACCTGGTCTTTGCTGACTGGCAGAATATACCCATACTTTTCGGATGGATAAGTCGGATCGATACCCATCAGAACCAGATTGGCCGTATCATTCTGCGCCAATTCCCAAAGTTTCCGTATGGCAACAAAATAATCTCCATCCACATACGGATCTACCGGGCAAACCACGACCGCTTCATCTTCAGAAATGCCTTGTACATCATGCAGATACGCCGTAGCCAAAGCAATTGCCGGGAAAGTGTCTCTCCTGCACGGTTCCACACTGATGTTGATCTGGTCTCCAATTTGGTTATGAATCGCGCTCACCTGTGATTTGGAGGTAGCGACCGTAACCGACGTGTCCGGATCCACCGTCCGGATCTGACGGTATACCCGTTGCACCATCGATTCATATCCGCCGGAGTACTCGGTCCCCATGGGGATATCATGCTCAGGCTTTTTGAAAATCTTGATAAACTGTTTACTTCTTATGTCGTTACTCAAAGGCCAGAGTCTTTTCCCGGATCCGCCAGACAGAAGTACGATATTCATCTTTCAGCCCTCATCGGATTGGTCAGGAAATCCTGATATGCCATCCGGATTCCGTCCTCCAATTCCGTTTTATAAGTCCAACCCAACGCAGCAGCCTTGGATACATCCAGCAGTTTACGCGGCGTCCCGTTAGGTCTGGTCGTATCCCAAAGGATCTCACCTTCATAACCAACAACCCTGGCTACCAGTTCCGTCAGTTCCTTGATTGTCAGTTCTTTACCCGTTCCGGCATTCACAGTTTCGTTTCCACTATAGTTGTTCATCAGGAAAACGCAGAGGTTCGCCAGATCATCCACATACAGGAATTCACGCAAAGGGCTGCCATCTCCCCAGCAGGTCACGCTCGGTTTTCCTTCGGCCTTTGCCTCATGGAAGCGACGGATCAGCGCAGGCAATACATGGCTATGTTCCGGATGATAGTTATCATTCGGTCCATACAGGTTCGTCGGCATCACAGAAATATAATCCGTGCCGTACTGTCTGTTCAGGAATTCGCAGTATTTCAGTCCGCTGATTTTCGCCAGCGCATACGCCTCATTGGTCTTTTCCAATTCGCTGGTCAGCAAACAACTCTCCGTCATCGGTTGCGGTGCCATACGCGGATAGATGCAGCTGCTTCCCAGGAATTCCAGCTTCTTACAGCCATTCTTCCAGGCCGCATGGATCGTATTCATTTCCAGCATCATATTGTCATACATAAAGTCGGCCAGAGCACTTTGGTTAGCTACGATGCCGCCAACTTTCGCCGCTGCCAGGAACACATATTCCGGTTTTTCCTGTTCAAAGAAAGCTTCTACATCATCCTGGCGCTGCAGATCCAGTTCTTTATGCGTCCGCGTCACGATATTGTGATATCCCTGCCGTTCCAGTTCGCGTACAATCGCGCTTCCCACCATTCCACGGTGTCCGGCAACATAGATCTTCGCGTTTTTCTCCATCATAAAGAAGCCACCTCTTTCATCGCCTTTTCCTGTTTTGCAAGTTTGCGGTCATGTCCCGCCATAATGCGGATCAGTTCTTCATAGGAAGTCTTCTGCGGATTCCAGCCAAGAATGGTCTTTGCCTTGGTCGGATCACCCCAAAGGTTGTCCACATCCGTCGGGCGGAACCATTGCGGATTCACGCTGACAAGCAGTTTGCCAGTCTCGGTATCGTATCCCTTTTCGTCCACGCCAGTTCCTTCCCAGCGGATCTTCATGCCATTCACCGCGAAGGCCTTTTCCGTGAAATCACGCACGGTATGCTGCACACCGGTCGCGATGACGAAATCGTCCGGTTTTTCCTGCTGCATGATTAACCACATACATTCAACATAATCCTTGGCATAGCCCCAGTCACGCAGGCTGTCCATATTGCCTAATTCCAGATGATCCTGTAACCCTTCAGCAATCCGTCCTGCAGCCAGCGTGATCTTTCTGGTCACGAAATTCTCGCCGCGTCTTTCGGATTCGTGGTTGAACAGAATACCGTTTACCGCGAACATTCCATATGCTTCGCGGTATTCTTTGATCATCCAGAAACCGTATTGTTTGGCCACCGCGTAGGGACTGTAAGGATGGAAAGGAGTCGTTTCCTTTTGCGGAATTTCTTCTACCTTACCATACAGTTCCGAAGTACTTGCCTGATAGATCTTTGTTTTCTTCTCAAGTCCCAGGATGCGCACAGCTTCCAGGATGCGAAGCACACCAATGGCATCCACGTCGCCGGAATATTCGGGAACATCAAAGGA
>JAZUFB010000237.1:0-36585 GCA_045640475.1 Clostridia bacterium | reverse complement strand
CTTGAAGAAATCTGCGCTCCGTATCCCGATCTTCTGACGATGAAAAATGTCATGAAGCTGACCGGCTACACGGAAAAGACTGTGGGCACATGGAAAGCAAAAGGGTTTATCATGTGGTTCAGAAACGACAAGGCCTACTTTTTTCCCAAGGAACATCTTATAGAATTTATGATGAGCACGCATTTCCACGGCATCGCCCATAAGAGCAGCGAGCACCTGAAAATCGAAAGAAAGCTCAGACAGTACTGCAAGGGAATCAAGAAGGCAATCGTCTGAAAACAAAGGAACTGCCGATCAAGCATTGGCAGTTCCTCGGGGCGTTGTGACGCATTTCGGATCATAATCTTGAACATTCATCTTACTCTTTTGCCTTAAACAAAAACATTCGGGTCTCTTCTGAAGTGACCCGAATGTTTTTGTTTGAATTTTGATCACTCAGCCCTTCAGCGAGCCGACCATAAGACCGGTCTTGAAGAACTTCTGCACGCACAGATAGATGATCATCATGGGGGCGGCGGATACAACGACCAGAGCGAACTTCATGATATCCGCGTAGCCGATTAGTGAGGCGAGCTTTTCGGGGTCGGTGACCTCGGTAAGGTCGACCTGACCGAGACTCAGTATCTCGCGCAGAACGACCTGCAGCGGGATCTTGTTCCTGTCGCGCAGATAGATCAGAGCAGAGAAGTACGAGTTCCAGTGCATGACCATGTAGTACAGCGTGATAACGGCGTAGACGGGCTTGGAAAGGGGGATCATGATTTTGGTCAGGTAACCGATGTCCGTGATGCCGTCCATGGAGGAGGCCTCGTACAGTTCATACGGTACGCTGTTCTGGAAGAACGAGCGCATAATGATCATGTTGCCGATGGTCATGGCACCTGGCAGAACCATGACCCACATCGTGTTGATCAGATGCAGGTTGACCATGTTGATGTAAGTCGGGATCATGCCGCCGCCCACGAACATGGTGATGATGAACAGCGTCAGATAGAACCGCTTGAACTGCAGATTTTTGCGGGCAAGGGGATATGCGCAGCAGGTGGTGACGACCAGGTTGATGGAGGTACCCACGATCGTATAGAAAATCGTGTTCCTGTAGCCGATGCCGACGAGGTGATAGGAGAATACCTGCTTGTAGCCGTTCAGGGTAAATTCCACAGGCCACAGATACACACGGCCGGCGCTGACGGCTGCGCCCGAGGAGAAGGAGGAAGACAAGACGAATATGAGCGGGTATAATTCAATGATCAGAAACAGTGACAATATGCAGGTGCAGATGATATTGGTCACGCGTTCCGAAGTGGTGAGCTTGATGGGATTGCTGCTTTTCTTACTCATATTGCACCTCTCAGAACATCGCGATTTCGCCGTCGGACAGCTTCTTGGTGATGCCGTTGACCAGCATCATCAGTACGCAGCTGACAGCTGACTGGAACAGACCGATCGCGGAGCCGAAGGAGAAGTCGCGGGGGTCGTTCATGGTTTTGTTATAGATATAGGTCTGGATGACCTCAGATGTGGACATATTCAGATCGGTCTGCAGAAGGAATACCTTCTCGAAACCGACGCTCATGATGCTGCCGAAATTCAAAATGAGCAGCATTGCCGCGGTAGGCAGGATGCAGGGGAAATCGATGGTCCAAATTCTCTGCCAGCGGGTGGCACCATCGATGATGGCGGCGTCATGCAGCTCGAGCGAGACGTTGGTGAGCGCGGCGGTGTAGATGATGGATCCCCAGCCGAGGCCCTGCCAAACGCCGGACCATACATAAACGTGGCGGAAGGATGCCGCGGTGGAACGAACGTCGACCGGATATCCGATGCCGCCCAGCAGTCTATACAAGTTGCCGTACAGACCGGTCATGGGGTTCAATACCATGTTGACGATGGAAACCAGAATGACAGTGGAAAGGAAGTGGGGCAGATAAGAGATGATCTGCGTGAATTTTACGTATCTCTTGCAGGGCAGTGCGTTGCCGACCAGCGCGAACAGAATCGGGAGAGGGAAGCCGGCAATCATACTGTACAGGGAAATGACCAGGGTATTCTTGATGATCATGAAGCAGTCAAATCCGGTCAGGAATTTGACAAACCATTTCATGCCGACCCATTCGCTGCCGAAGATACCGGCTGCGATGCGGTAGTCCTTAAAGGCGATCTGAACACCGTACATGGGCACATAAGAGAAGATTATGATGTATAGTACGGGGACCAGCATGAGAAGATGCAGCTGCCAGTCACGCTTGAACTCCGTAACCAGACGGTATCCGAAAGGTTTACGTGAATATGCCGAAACGGCGGCCTTGTTTAAGTTAGCGTTTGACAAACAATATCTCCTCCTTTAATGGATACGCCCGCCCCTTCCCTAAGTGAAAGGGGCGGGCATACTGCGCTTGGATTAATTTACTTGGGATTATTTACCCATCATGCGGTCATAGGCGGTCTGATTGATCTCCTGAGCAACATACAGTCCGCGGGCTTCCATCTCGTCCAGATAGTTCTGCCAGTCAGAGTCGCTGTTGGGATCCAGTGCGCCGGTGATGAAGAGGGCGCGGGCTTCCTTGTAGTATTCGCCGTAGTCGGTATCCTTGAGGGCTTCTTCTTCTTCGGCAGTTCTGATGATGGTGAAGATGGGCTCTTCGAGCTGACGGGCTTCGTAGGTGGCGTTGAAGATGTCCTTCTGCAGGTTGCTGAGCCAGGCGTTCCAGGAGCCGTCATCGGTGTAGGTGGAGCAGATGTAGCCGTCGGGAGCAGTGAGAAGCTGCTTCATGCCGGTGGCATACTGATGCCAGGTGATGTTGTTCTGGCTATTGGAAACGGTGGTATCAAGAACATGGACCTGAGCTTTGCTGCCGCGGTTGTTCATGCCGTCGATGCGCTCCCAGTATACACCTTCGGCACCGTAGTTGCCAATCAGGTAGGTATCCCAGCTGTAGAGCTCATCAATGAACTTCATGGCAAGTTCAATGTCCTTGCAGGAGGAGGTCAGGAAGGCACTGTACTGGTAGGTATTGGTTCCCATGGGAGTGTAGCCGCCCTTGCCGGTTGCATCGAGCAGCGGCGGGAAGGCAACGTATTCCTGAGCGGTGGCAGCACCGTTGTTGAGGTCCAGTGCGCTGCAGTTGCCGCTGATGCCGGCAGTGGGAACACCGTCCAGAGGAGAGCACGCGGTCTTGATCGTGCTGCTGGACTCGTTTTTGTTCATGGTGAATACCAGGGGAGAAATGAGACCTTCGCTGTAGAGCTGGTTCAAATAAATCAGGCCTTCGCGGTACTCTTCGGTCACGTAGGGAGCCCAGAGCTCACCGTCGGTGGCATTCCAGAAGAAATTGTCATCAACGTGTACAAAGGCATTCATCAGGTACTGGATGATATCCTGCATGAAGCCGCTGGTGGAGCCAAGTACGGGGATCTCATCGGCAAGACCGTTGCCGTTGGGGTCTTCGGTCGCGAACTTCTGCAGTACACGGTACAGATCTTCGACCGTGCGGGGCATTTCTTCACCGACGGCATCCAACCAGGCCTTGTTGATGATGGCGGGGTGCTCGGTGACCATCAGAGTGGTCTCCTCGATGCCGGGGATGGCATACAGGCAGCCGTTTGCGGGATCGGCACCGTAAGCAAAGATGTTTTTCTTGTCGGTTTCGGTCAGGAACTCGTAGTCATACCAGAAGGTTTCGCAGTACTCTTCCAGCAGGGGCTTCATATCGAGGAAGAATCCGTCTTCGCCATACTGGTTCCTGAGGTTGCCCAGTCCGTAGAAGTTAAAGAGGATGTCGGGCAGTTCTTCTTTTGCGGCAATCTGCAGGGCGAGCTGATTCTTATACTCGGAAGTATAGAATACGAACTCGATCTTGCAGCCGACCTTCTCCTCCATGTATCTGGTAAAGTCGTTGTCATAGTAATCGGATACCAGAGCGTAGGAAGGGATGCCGATGGTAAGGGTAGGTACTTCCTCAGCCATTGCGGTGACGGACAGGCAGCCGAGCAGCAGCACGACAGCCAACAGGGTCGAAAGGACGCGCTTCATAAAGGTTCCTCCTTATTTTATTCTTGGATCTTTGATCCATGCACTCAAAATATAACACAGCACAGGCGGATTTTCAATTCTCAAACAAAGCATATCGTTTTATCAATTTAGGATTTTGTGCAGAATGTACACATATACCGCACGGATATGGCGGAAATGAGGACAATATTAAACCGGCATGTGAACAAACGTCATATGCCGGTGTTCTGAGCTGGGTCAGGTGACCCGCTCACGGAAGGAGGCGGACGGAACGGCCGCGAAGCCGCACCGGTCCGGAATCTTCCGGAGGATCGGGGGAGTATTATTTGCCCGCTATGCGGTCATATGCGACCTGAGCCATGTCGCGAGCTTCGGAAAGACCGCGGGCTTCCATCTCATCCACATACTTCTGCCATGCGTCGTCGTCATTGGGATCCAGAGCGCCGGTGACGAAGAGGGCACGCTGTTCCTTGACGAAATTCTCGTATTCGAAATCCTTAATGCGCTCCGTCTCTTCGGCGTTGTACATCAGCTTGTATACGGGCTCTTCCAGCTGACGAGCGGCGAGGGTAAGGCGGAAATTGTCACCGTTCATTTTGCTTAAGACTGCGTTCCAGGAGCCATCATCCACGACGATGGCGTTGACAAAACCATCGGGGCAGGTAATGGTCTGCTTCATCAGATACTTTGCTCCGCCGCCCCATCCGAGGCCGGTGGAACTCAGGTCGACGCGGCCCGAGGCAGCGATGTTTCTCAGGATTTCGTTTTCTCCGCCCCAGTTGGGATTGAGCGTGGGATCCATGGTTTCCAGCGTTGCCGTCATCTTCTTGACCATACCGAGCGTACCGTAATTGGTGGTGCCGGGCTCGCGTACCCACTGCGCGCCTTCGACACCGAACGCATACAGATTGTAGACATCCCAGCCGCTGAGCGCATCGAGCAGCTTCATTGCAAGCTCGACATCATCGCAGTCCTTGGTGACGTAGCAATCGTAGATGTAACTGTTGCCGTTCTGGGGGGTATAGCCGCCCATGCCGGTAGCGTCCTCAAGCGGCGGGAAGGCGACGTATTCCTTGTAGGTTTCCGCACCGGTGTTGACATTCAGGGAGTTGACATAGGTGACCAGACCGGCGGTGGTAACGCCTTCCAGAGGAGAAATCGCGGTCTTCATCGCGGTGCTGGCTTCCGTGCTGTTCATGGTGAATACGAGGGGAGAAATGAGACCTTCTTCATAGAGCTTGTTCAGGTAGATCAGACCTTCGCGGTATTCATCGGTCACCTGGGGAGCCCACAGCTCGCCGTCGGTGCAGTTCCAGAAGTAGGTGTCATTCACGTGTACGAAGGCGTTCATAATGAACGTAATGACATCCATCATGAAGCCGGAGGTGGAGCCGAATACGGGGATCTCATCGGCGAGACCGTTGCCGTTGGGATCTTCCGTGGCGAATTTCTGAAGCACCACGTACAGATCATCGATAGTCCGCGGGATATCTTCGCCGATGGCATCCAGCCATGCCTTGTTGATGGCGGAAGGAAGCTGAGTGATCATCGCGGTCACTTCTTCAAAGCCGGGATAGCCGTAGAAGCCGCCGCTGATCGAATCGGTGCCGTACGCGATCAGATTGAACTTATCGGCATCGCTGAGGTAAGAGAAGTTGCTCCAGAAGGTCTCGCAATACTCCTCCATCAGGGGCATCAGGTCGAGGAAGTAACCGTCTCTGCCGTACTGGTTGCGCACTTCATCGGAAAGGTGCATGTTCAGAAGAACGTCGGGCAGTTCTTCTTTGGATGCAATCTGCAGAGCCAACTGAGTTTCGTATTCGGAAGAGTAGACTACGAAATCAAACTTGATGCCGGTTTTCTCTTCCATGTACCAGGTGAAAATGTTATTCTCGAAACTCGGGATGCTGGGCTCGGGAGGGAAGCCCACAGTCAGATGGGGTGCTTCCTCAGCCGTCGCGGTGAGGGAGAGGCAGCTGAACAGCAGCACAACTGCCAGAAGGGTCGAAAGAAACCGTTTCATAGTGATTGCCTCCTTGTCAAATTGGATTGATTAAATCCGTAACCGAAGTATAATCTACAAATGGCGGGTTTTCAATTCTCAATCATGGGACTTGGCGTTCTCAATTTTGGAATTTGTACGGAATACACCAAATATCATGCAAAATATGGCTGATAGTGAATGATTGTAAACGGCATATGGCGGAACCGCCATATGCCGTTGTTAACCGTGTTTCTCAGTTTGCGTTCTCACGGAAGGAGGCGGGCGGAACGCCCGTACTGCGCTTGAAGATACGGTAGAAGGTGGAAAGCGCTGCGAAGCCGCACTGCTCCGAGACCTCTTGAATGCTCAGGGAGGAATGCTCCAGCAGCTGCTTGGCCTTTTCGATGCGGATGTGGGTGCAGTATTCCAGGAAGCTCATGCCTGTGCGGGAGCGGATGATCTCCTGAATCTTTTTCTCGTTCATGCCCGTTCCGTCTGCAGCCATCGCGATGCACAGACCGCTGTCGCTCAGATGCCGGTTTACCCATACGATGAGCATATCTTCTTTTTCGGTGGCGGAGGTCGCAGTCAGCTTGTCGTGAATGGCCGAGGCGGTCTCCGATACGAATCCGTACAGACGGTCGGCATTTTCCTTGGCGGTGGACTGGTCGTCATATTCGGGTGAAACGGACGCGCTGTTCGCCACATGCAGTTCCTCCGCCGCGCAGGACACGGTGGAAGCAACGCAGTAGAAGATTTCCTTCGGTTTTCCAGAATCGAACGCGGCCTGTAGCATGGCCGAAGCCAGATTTACGGATACTTCGGTCTCGCCGGAGAGCAGGGACTGGTACAGCAGCTCGCGCTGCGCCCAGGAACAGGTCTTTCCGGGCACGAACTCATGCTCGCAGATGCTCAGGAACCGGTCGCCGGACATGGACAGCAGCGTCTGGCGAACGACCTCGGGCAGGTCCTCGGCTTCGGTAAACGGCGCGCTGATGCCGCATTTGCAGCCCAGATAGGCGTTATTGTCCAGCCATTGCTGCAGGACATCCGCGTCAAGGTAATCGGCGGAGAACAGGATGCCCACCTGCGAGAGGTTCACGGACGCGGCCGCGAAGTGTTCGCCCATGCCGCGCCGCAGGACGGGGAGCAGACTTTCATAGTCGCTTGAACCGGTAAAGCGGGCATACCGATAGGGAGGAGTGATGTCCGCAATGTCGGAAACAAACTGCCTGCGGCTGTCCGAATCCATCAAATGGCCGGACAGCGCCTGAATGAGGCGGCTTTCGCGCAGCAGCGCCTGCAACTCCGTGATGCGCTCGCGGTTCTTGCTGAGATAATTGGAAAGGATCACAAGTTCGTTGCCGTTGATCTCCGTTCCTTCGTTCTGCGTCACCATCTGACGGATGGGGCGGGCGGCGCGCCGCGCGAACAGCACGCTGACGATCAGACCCACGATGCCCATGCAGACGGCGATGAGGCCGAGGATATGCAGCACGGTGAGCGAGCGGGACATCAGGAAATCATCGGACAGATACAGCCGAACCTGCGTCTGCAGATGCGGCATGTCGGCGGTGACCATATACCGCTCATCATGTTCATCACAACTGCCGTTCCGGTAGAGAATCTGACCGTTTTTATCGGTGATCGTCAGCGCGGTGCCTTCCGGGTACAGGGTATAGTCCAGATTTTTCAGAATCCGGTCCACCGGAATGAAGGCCATAAGGGAGATGCGGGAGGTGGTGGAACGGTAGGTGAGCAGAAGATAGTCCTTTTCGTTCTGATCGATCGCCGCTTTTCTTGCAGGCAGGAGCGAGATACCGCGGCAGGTTTTGAGATGATCGAGTATTTCATCGCCGGACATCCCGTCGACGACAATATGGTTCTCAAAGCACTGCTTTGCCTTCATGTAGCAGGTCGAGCGTGTGACGATGCTGTCCGTACCTTCAAAATATACCGCCACCTCGTCCGTGCTGCGCAGCATAAATGCCTGTTTTTTGATGCAGTTCATAACCATGGGCAGATAGGCAACACGGTCGGCGGGCAGTTCGCCGCCGCCTGACTTCAGATGCCAGGCGTTCGAATCGTTTTCCAGAATGCTGCAGATCTCCGTCGCCGCGAAAATTTCTTCCGATGTACGGTTGACCTGATTGATAAAGGTTTCCTGTGTCCTGATCAGATATTCGTTTTTGACATTGCCCTGCACATATACGGCGCCGATACTGAAGGCGCCCAGACAAAGCAACACGATGATGCACATCATCGATAAATACTGCCAGAATAATTGCGTCTTCTTCATTATTATAACATCCTGATTTGTTTTTCTTCCCGACTATGGGCGACCTTTTTCTAATTCTACAACCAATTTCAAACTGTGTCAATAGATACCGCAATTGATAATCCGCGCGTCCTGAAATGAGAATTGAAAATCTTAACATTTTCTTTATAATAGAAACCGTAGAATACCCGGTCAATCTATCGTGTATTTCAAACGCAAAGGAAAGAGGAGTGATTCGATGATCCGTCTGCAACTCGACTGTTCCCGCAAGCTGCGTCCGATCGGTGACCTGAATGGTATGACCAACGGGCCGCTCACCTACTTCGGCGATTTTTCCGAACAGTTCCGCGATATGGGCATCAGGGTGATCCGCCTTCATGAGACCCATGCGAGGAACACCAACTGTGTGGAGATCCCCTATATTTTCCGCGATTTCGATGCGGATGAAAACGATCCCGCCAACTACTATTTCGCGGCGACGGATGCCGTGATCACCGCAGCCAAAGAGAACAACATCGAAATCATTTACCGTCTCGGCATGGGCACGGAAGCCACCGAGCCCAGAGTTTTCTGCAACGCCCTACCGGACTATGAAAAATGGGCAAGGATCGCCGAGCATATCATCAGCCACTACAACGAGGGCTGGGCGAACGGCTTCCACTACAATATCCGCTATTGGGAAATCTGGAACGAGCCCGATTTGGTCACATACTGGCATGATGTTCTGGATGAGTTTACAAAATTCTTCGGTATCGCGAGCCGATACCTCAAAAAACGCTTCCCGGATCTGTATTTCGGCGGACTCAGCATGGCGGAGCCGTGGATGTGGGCCGCAATAGACGATGTCAGAAAAAAGGTCCGCAACGGCAGCTGGGGCGAAGTCAACACCTATGCCGAAAAGCTCTACAAGCAGGGTTTTATCGATGACTTCATGAGGAGAGCGGGAGCAGGCGAATTCCCCCTCGATTTCCTTTCCTGGCATCTTTATACGACCGATCCCGAGGAAGCGGCGTTTACCTGCGATTATGTCAACAGACAGATGGAGAAGGTCGGTCTGCTCGGAAAAATCGAAAACATCAACACCGAGTGGAACAGCATTTCCATGGCGAATCATCCCTACTGGAAAGACGGAAAAAAGTATAATTCAACGAACTGGGCCATCCAGTTCGCGCCGGAAAACAAGATCACGGCTCTGTCGATCATGATGATCATGCAGAAGAAGGGCGTCAGCAAGGCGACCTACTATGATTCCGATTCGAGGGGGCTGGGCGCTCTGTTCGGATACGACGGAAAACCGGAAAACCATTATTACGCCTTCAAGGCATTTTCCCTGCTCCGCGAAGCCCCAATGGAATGCGAGATCACCGGCGAGGAAGGCGGCGTCTACGCCTGCGCGTCCGCGGATGAAGCGAAATCCGTTGTAATCATCGCCAACAACAATGCGGAAAGCAAACAGATTTTGCTGGACAGCGGAAAGACCGCGGTGAGCAGCGTGTCCGCTCTGCTGCTGGACGGATCGCATGACCTTACGGACTATGATGCCGCAGGACTTCAGGATGGCTCGGTCGCAGTTACACTTCCGCCGTACAGCGCGGTGGTGCTTCGCCTGAATATCGGTTAAGGAGGCCATTATGAAATCGATTACTGTCAGATTTGACCGTCCTCTCGGAACCATGATGCCTCAGCACGGCGTCTGCAATGTGGATGATAGGATCATCGCCGCGCCTGATCTGTACGGATACGAAGAGTGCGTCCGTTCTCAGGCGCTGATGGACGATATCCGCTTCCCTGTGACCTGCATGAAGCACTATTGCGGCAACGGAATCGGCAAGAACTTCGATGTTCCCTATGTGTTCCGCGATTTTTCCAAAGATGCGGACGATCCGCAGAGTTACTTCTTTTATGTGACCGACGATAACCTGCGCAGAATGTTCACCTGCGAGGAGCGCTTCTTCGTTTACCGTCTGGGCGCTGCCCGTGAACTGTTCACCCCTCCGCTTTACGGAAAGGTGCCTTCCGACTTTGAAAAATTCGCCAAAGTGTGCGTTCACATCGTCATGCACTATAATGACGGCTGGGCGGGCGGCATGCACGCGGGCATCAAATACTGGTCCGTGTGGGAAAGACCCGACGACAGGTATAACTGGCACGGAACGGCGGAAGAATATTTCAAACTCTATGAAGCCACGGCAAAGGCAATCAAGCAGTATGATCCTTCCCTGAAAGTGGGCGGTCCCTCCGTTGCCGACATGAGCGATCCCGCGTTCCTCAAAAACTTCCTCACCTATGTGAAGCAGCATGATGTTCCCTGCGACTTCGTGTCATGGAATTATGCGGGCGAGGATATCGCCGAGGCCGCACGGCAGGCCCGCACGGTCAAAGAGCTGGTCGCGGCCTGCGGCCTACCCGAAGAAACCGAGATTATCAATGACCTGTGGAACTGCATGACGATCGACGATAAGGGCTATTTCAAGGTGCCCCATGTGCGGGACGCCTACGGCGGAGCTTTTGACGCGGCGTTTATGATCGAAATGCAGAAGGCAGGGATGAGCTTCTGCACCTATTATGACGGCTGCCCCGCATCTCCCTGCGGAGGTCTTATGGTACGCGTCCTGAATAAGGCGCTCAAGCCGATGTACAGCTTCTCCGCCTTTGCGCGGCTTTACAAAAAGCAGAACAGCTGCCTTGTGGAAACCGAGGGCGAGGGCATCAGCGCACTTGCTGCGGGCACCGCATCGGACGGCTGCGCATTGATCGCGACCTGCGAGCCGGGCGCGCGTCAGATGCAGCTGAACCTCGGAAAGGGCTGCAAGACGGTTTACCTGACGGATGAAAACAATGATATGTCCGTTCTCTACGCGGGCGAGGATGAAGCGGTCACGGCGGAACTGAACGGACCCTCCGTCCTGTTTGTGGACTACTCCGGCAAAGAGAACTGCGGTAAAGCGTATATCTGAACAAACGTATGTCCGGGCGGCCTGGCGGAGCGAACCGGCGGGCTGCCGGGCACGGAAGTGTCATCATGCAAAAATCGGAAGAAAGGCAGGTACGATGATGCGTAAAGTAATTCTGGAACCTCCGTTTTTTGAGATCGGCCCCAAGAACTATCTGTTCGGGGATCAGATTCTGGATCTGGCGATGATCGCCGATGAGGCGGCGGCAAAGTATGATGTGCGCGTGATCTACACCACACCCTATGCCGACATCCGCCGTGTCGCGGAGAATGTCAAAAACGTAAAAGTATTCGCGCCGCACATGGATGATATCCTCGTGGGACGCGGCCTTGCCTGCGTACTGGGCGAATCGCTGAAGGCCGCGGGTGCGATGGGCGTGATGCTCAACCATGCCGAGCGTCCTCTGCCCGTTTCCACGCTGGCGCGCACGATGAACAGGGCGCGCGAGCTGGAACTCATGACCATCGTCTGCGCGGATTCCATGGCGGAGACCTGCGCGGTCGCGCAGCTCGGTCCCGACCTCATGATCACGGAGCCCACGGAGCTGATCGGCACCGGCAAGGCCTGCGACATGACCTATGTCAAAACGTCCTTTGACGCGATCATGGACATCAACTCCGATATCGGCGTCCTGGTCGGCGGCGGCATCAGCAGCGGCGAAGATGTATACAGGACCATCATGGCGGGCGCGGATGCGACCGGTTCCTCCAGCGGCATCGTCAAGGCCGCCGATCCCGCAAAGATGGTGGACGAGATGCTCTGCGCGCTCCGTCAGGCATGGGACGACAGAATGGCTGCCGGAAAGCGCTGACGGGAGGTGTTATCATCAGTAAGTACGATGAATCCATCGACAGGATCATGACCATCGAATGGAGCAATATAAAAAAACTCATGGACACGCTGGACCGCGGCGTGATGAAAAAGATCATCGATCTGCTCCTCGCGGTAAAGACACAGGGCCGCAAGGTGATCACCGCGGGCTGCGGGACCTCGGGTGCGACGGCGGTGCGCGTGGCGCATTCCCTCAATGTATGTGAAGTCCCGTCCTTTTTCCTTGATCCCTCCATGTCCATCCACGGCGGCTGCGGCGCCATTCAGCAGGGTGACGTGGTCATCCTGTTCTCCAAGGGCGGCAATACCCCCGAGATCACGAACTACATCCCCATCTGCAAGAAGAAGGGCGCGACCATCATCGGCGTGTCTCAGAATGACGCGTCCGCTCTGGCGAAGCTGGCCGATATCTATTTCAAGGTGCAGATCGATACCGAATCGGACAAGTTCAACATGTGCGCATCCGCCAGCTGCACGGCTTACTGCGCCGTCTGGGATGCCATCGCCTTTACCATCATGCAGTATAACGGCTACACGAAAGAGGATCTTTTGCTGATCCACTCCGGCGGCAAGGTCGGAGAATTGCTTGCGGAAGAGAATAAAAAAGCGGAGGATAAATAACATGATCATTTATAACGAGAAATTTCAGGTCGAAACCGGCGCTGCCCACGTAACCGTCATCGATGTGACCAAGCAGGTACGCGAGATCGTCGCGAAGTCCGGCGTAAAGAACGGTAACTTCCTCGTCTTCACCGGCCACACCTCCTGCTCCGTGCAGATCCAGGAGTTCTCCGATGGACAGACCCTGTGGGGCACCGAGCTGATCATGCAGGACCTCATCAACTGTCTGGCGAAGATCGCGCCCACCTGCACCAATGAGAAGCTGTACCTCCATCCCAACGAGGCGCACGTTAAGGGTGCCGTCGAGGAGCGTGGCGAGAAGCCCGAGTGGTGCCTCAATACCGATGCACATATCCGTTCCATCATCATGGGCCGCTCCGTTACCGTACCCATCATGGACGGCGAGATCCAGCTGGGCGATTTCGGCCTCATCTACTTTGCCGACTGGGATCAGACCAGACCCCGCACCCGCACCGTAATGGTTCAGGTCATGGGAGAATAATATGAAAAGAACGGTTCATGTCGACTTATGCGCTAACACCTGTTTTATGACGCGCAGATATGAAAAGCCGGAGAGCTGGGCGAAGATCGTACGTCAGCTGGGGTTTGACTACGCGTCCTTCGACAGCGACGCTCTGGATCCCTTCTACAGCGGAGACAGGGACTATGTGCTCAGGACCGCGGGTGCGATCCGCGAGACCTTCGAAGACGCCGGGATCAAGATCGTCGATTACCTGACGGGCGTCGCGCCTTACCGTTTCTTCGGTCTTGCGCACAGCGATCCGGAAGCCAGAAACAAAATGTATGAGTGGCTGGAGGGCGCTATCGACATCGCGTCCGTGCTTGGCGCGGAGAGCGTCAGCGGCCGGTTCGATGCGTTTTCCGTCGAGGTGCTGAATGATCCCGAGGCGTATAAAGCGCGTTACTTGGATGTAATCCGCGCCTACCGCCGCCTTTCCGAACGGGCGAAGGAATGCGGACTTACCGCCATCGGTATCGAACAGATGTATGTTCCCAGTCTGGTGCCCTACACCATCGACGGATCGAAGCGTTATTTCGCGGACGCGAACACCGGGAACGGGGGAGCTTTCATCCGTCCCGTCGTTGATACGGGACATGCCTGCGGTCAGAATTACGGCACTGCGGGGGACGACCTGTATTACGAGAAATGGCTCGAGGAATTCGGCGTGTTCTGCAATACCATCCACATCCAGCAGAGCCGCAGGAGGAGCAGCGACCACGCGCCGTTCACGCCCGAAAACAAGGGCGACGTCACGGTCTATGGAATCCTTGAGTCGCTGGAAAAGTCCGCGAAGAACTACGCGCGCAGCAATCTGGCGCCGCTTATCTCCGTGCCGGATCACATCTACCTGATTCTCGAAGCGATCCCATCCACATCACAGACGGAAGAAAAAGTCTTCGACGATCTGCGCGTAAGCATGGATTATCTGCGTACCGCCATACCCGGGGGCGGCATCGACCTTACTATCGAATAAGAACGGAGCAACCGCATGAGCAAGCAGCTATTGGCAGTGGATATCGGCGCCGGGAGCGGCAGGATCGTCTGCGGCAGCTATGAAAATGGCAAACTGACCGTTAGGGAAGGGGCGCGCTTTACCAACGAATTGCAGACGGATGCCGAGGGACGTACCTACTGGGACTTCGAGCGTCTGTCGGCCTCTGTCAACGGATATCTGAAGCAGTCGGATGCCGACAGCATCGGCTTTGACTCCTTTTCGCCGGATTTCGGCATTTTCGATCCGGACGGAAAGCTCTGTCAGCCCATGCTGTCCTACCATAACTACTTCAGCTGTGCCTTTCCCGAAGAGGTGCTTTCCGAATATCCCGCGGATGAACTGCGCGGCATGACCGGAAACGAATGCAGCCCTCTGTCCATACTGGCGCGCCTCATTTATCTGCAGAAACGGTATGTCTTTGCCGCGGACGGGCGCAATACGCTCCTCCCCATGGCGGACGCGCTTGCCTTCCGCGTGTGCGCAGAGCGGTATACCGACTTTACTTTTTCTTTTGACAGCGGTCTCAATAACCTTGCCGGAGCGTGGGACGAAAAACTCGTCCGCTTTCTGAAGGCGGGAATGGGGATTCTGCCCCGAGTCCTGCCCTGCGGACAGCAGACAGGATACTCGCTCCTTGCTCCGGGAAAAAAGACCGCGGTCATCAACACGGCGCTTCACGATACGGCATCTGCCTATCATGCGCTGAAGCTCATCGCGGACGGACAACTCTGCATGAACGCGGGGACATGGTTTTCCGTCGGCGCCGCTGCCGACAGCCCGGTGCTCACGGATGAGAGCAGGGCACTCGGTATCGAAAACATCGCGCTTCCGGACCGGACGTTCATCCACGGGCATACTTTCCCCGGCGCGTGGTTCCTGCAGACTTTCAGGAAGGAATCGGGCGGAACGCCTTTTTCCCTTTTGTCGGAGTCTGCCCGCAATGAACAGGGCGAATACATCTGCGCGGATGTCAGCGACATCGGAAGATATCAGAATGAAAAGGGTCTCATTGAGACTGTGCGTGAAGACCTGAGCAGGAACGGGATCGCTCACGCGTCAGACGCTCAGGTGCTGCGCAGCATCTATGAAGGGCTTGCGGACGCGGTCGCGTGCGCCATCGTGCGGATCGAAGCGGTCAGCGGTAAACGCTTTCATTCGATTTATATGAGCGGCGGCGTCACGAGGGACAGCTTCCTATGCGGATTGATCGGTGAAAAATCCCGCAGGAAGATCGTTCCGTGCATGAGGGAAGCGAGCGCGGCGGGAAACCTGCTGCTGCAGCTTCAGGGTCTGAAATTGATCCGCAGCGCGGATGAGAGCCGCGAGCTGCTCCAAAAACTGGAAGAACAGGAGTAATGTTATGTCACATTTGAGATTTGAAGTCAACCCGGCGATTTTTGAGCCGCTGTGCGATCGCTTCGGAATGGGGTATAAGGACGAACTCGGCGAGGAGAAGTGCTTTCTGCTGACTTCGCAGCTCAGCTGCGTGGAGGGCATGGGCTTCTGCTGTCCCGGACAGGTGGACAGAAAGAACGCGCCGCAGTACGCCGAAAAGATCCGCGCCTGCGGAAAGCAGCCCGGCACTATCATCCTCAATAACTGGAGCAAGGAATTCGGCTGGGGTTCCTTTACCAATAAAAATGAGAAACTCCGCGCCCTTTCCATGGAATACGCCAAAGAATGCAAGGATGCCGCCGAGATCCTCGGCATGGATACCATTACGGTATGGCTGGCGGATGACGGCGTGGACTACACCTTCCAGGCGGACTACTTCCAGGCGTGGGATCAGCTGGTTACCGCGTTTTCGGAGCTGTGCGACTACAAGCCGCACATCCGCGTAGCAATCGAATACAAGATTCGCGAGCCGCGCATTTATCAGTTCATCAGCACCTGCGGTGATACGATGGAGCTGATCGGCGATGTCGGCAAGGAGAATCTGGGCGTCGCGCTGGATCTCGGACATTCCCTCATGGCGGGCGAGAAGATGGCCTGCTCCGTGGCGAGGATCATGAAAAAGGGCAAGCTGTTCCGTACTCACTGGGGCGATAATTTCCACCACTGGGACGACGACGTGATGATCGGTTCCGCCAATCCTTTGGAATTCATCGAGGTCGTTTACTGGCTGCGCAAGGGCAGCTGGGACGGCTGGTGCGATCTGGATCTGTATCCGTTCAAGGATGACGCAAAGGTCAATATCGAGCAGAGCATCGCAAATGTCCGCGCCTTTGAAGCGCTCATCGACCATATCGGCATGAACACGCTGGACGACATCATCTTAAGCGATGAGCCCGGCCGCGCGGTCAGGACGATCAGGGAAGCGCTGTTCGATTTCCATATGAATAAATAAAGGGAGAAGAGAGCATGATGAGCGGCGAAGAACTGCTGTTGAAACGGGAAAACGGATATAAGAGCATTTCCGGTTCCGATAAAGCGGAGATGGAAGCGTATTGCGAAGGGTATATGCGCTTTCTGAATGACTCCCGGATCGAGCGGGAATTCGTAAAAAACGCCATTGCTCTGGCGGAAGAAAACGGATTCATTACCTATAAACCCGGCATGCCGCTCACCGCGGGCAGCAAAATCTATTACAATAACCGCGGAAAAGCGCTGATCCTTGCCGTGATGGGTAATAAGGATTTGGACTGCGGCGCGATGATCGCCGGCGCGCACATCGATTCGCCCCGCCTGGATCTGAAACCTATCCCTCTGTTTGAAAACAGCGAGCTTTGCTATCTGAAGACCCACTATTACGGCATGGTGAAAAAATACCAGTGGCCTGCCATCCCGCTGGAACTGCACGGAACGATCGCACTCAAAAACGGCGAGACGATCGATGTAAAAATCGGCAGGAAACCGAACGATCCGAAATTCACAATCACCGATCTGCTGCCGCAGATGGCGAACGAGCAGGTCAAAAAGTCCCTTGCGGACGGCTTCGACGGTGAACAGCTGAACATTCTTTCGGGCAGCATCCCGGATGCGGAAAACGGAAAAATAAAGTTTGCGGTGCTGAAGCTCCTTCATGAAAAATACGGCATCACGGAGGAGGACTTCCTCTCCGCGGAGCTTATGGCTGTGCCCGCCTTCGAGGTGAGCGAGCTGGGCTTTGACCGGTCCATGATCGGCGGCTACGGCCACGATGACAGAGTCTGCGCCTATGCGGAGCTCAAGGCGCTCATGGAGGCGGAAGACCCGGAATACACCTGCGTCTGCCTGTTTGCCGATAAAGAGGAAAGCGGTTCCATGGGCGTCACCGGTATGCAGAGCAGAGCATTCGAGTCCTTCATGAGCGACCTGTGCGAAAGCCGGGGGGGTGCGCTGCGCAGATGCTTTGAAAACAGCTTCTGTCTTTCTGCCGATGTCTGTGCCGCATATGACCCGAATTACTCCGATGCCTACGAGAAAAACAACGCGGCATATCTGAATCACGGCATTGCCATTGCCAAGTATACCGGCTCCGGCGGAAAATACGGAACCAGCGATGCCTCCGCGGAGACCGTGGCAAAGGTAAGAAAACTGTTTGCGGAGGGCGGTGTCGTCTGGCAGCTGACCGAAGGCGGCAGGATTGATCTTGGCGGCGGCGGGACCATCGCCAAGTACGTGTCCGTCAGGAACATTGAGGCCATCGACGCGGGAGTACCGGTGCTCAGTATGCACTCGCCCTTCGAGGTTGTCGGCAAGTTCGATTGTTACATGACCTACAAGGGAATAAAAGCACTGTTTGCCAATGATTGAGGAGTGGATCAAATGCTGGATGTATTGACTGAACTTACGCAATTCCTTTCGAGCATCAGGTTCGATGAGGCATTTACCAATGCCATTGCGGACTATCTCGGCGGGAAGTGTGATATGGATGAAGAGGGTAACCTCTATCTGAACAGAAAAGAGCACCCGTCCGCGCTGCTGATGGTGCCGTTTTCCTCCTATCCGCTCGAGGTGGACAGAGTCCATGAAGATGGATCGGTCAGTTTCAAACTCTACGGCGCTTGTTCCGTGGTTCCCCTTCCGGGCAGTGAAATCGTCATTCATAGCAGAAAAGCATATGCCGGTGTCATTGGCAGTGTGCCGCCCCACCTTCAGAAGGGTTATCAGGCAACCGGCGCGTATGAACTTACGGACCTGCGCTGCGATGTGGGCGGAACATATGAGAAATTGAAAGAAAACATCCTCCCCGGCTGCAGGATCAGTTATCATGCAAACAAACCCTACCGCCTGTTGGAAGGCAAGATCGCGGGCAGAGATTTGGAGCTGACTGCTCCTGCTGCCACACTTTTGAATAGTGCCGACGCACTTGCGGGCAGGGAAGAGATCACCGTCTGCTTCTGCGCCAACTGGTACAAGGCCATCGAAAGGATACAGCCGGAGTGCGTGATCGTCGTGGATGCGGCGGATATCGAGCATTTCAAGCGGGAGTATCGGCACGGAGAGGGAATTCATAAACTCTATTTTGAAAAAGGAATCCATGTGACGCCGAAGATCGTGGATCTGCTCGTGTCATCGGCCGATGCGGCAGGCATTGATTACGATGTGCTCATCAAAAGCGACAGAACCGAAGACGTGCATGCCCTTACCTGGTATATTCAATCCGCGTTCGGCGGTACGCCCGTCGGAACTGTTTTCATTCCCTATGAGTGTGGAAGCAGCGGCGCACAGGTCATATCCGAGGGATCCGCGGAGCGTCTGAGCAAATTGCTTGAAAACATAGGAACATTTCCCAAAAGGAGCGAATTATGCTCGAATATATAGAAAAACTCAGCAATATTTGCGGCGCTTCCGGAGACGAAGGCAAAGTACGTGCATATATTGCCTCTGTCGTAAAACCTTATGTGGATGAACTGTATACGGATGTCAGCGGGAATCTGGTTGCGGTCAAGCACGGCGGTAATCGCAAAATCATGCTGGATGCGCACATGGATGAAGTCGGAATGATCATCAGCGAAATCCGGGACGACGGTACGCTCAACTACATGACGCATCTCGGTATCGATCCGAGACTGTGTCCGGGAAAGTGTGTTGCTATCGGACCGAACGGGCTGAACGGCGTGATCCGCCTGAAGAATGAATACAGGTTCCCTGCGGCGAGGGAGTATCTGGGCCACGAGAAGCTCTGCATTGATATCGGCACTTCCTCAAAGAAGGAGGCAGAAAAGTACGTTGCTCCGGGAGACTACGCCTGCTTCAAAACAGAGTGGAGCCGGCTCGGTGAAGGCCTCATGAAGGGCAAAGCGTTCGACGACAGAATCGGCTGCGCGATTATGATGGAACTGCTGAAAAACGATTATCCCTGCGACCTGTATGCTGTTTTCTCCGTGCAGGAAGAAACCGGCGCATTCGGCGCGGCAGCGGCGGTATACAACATTCATCCGGACGCGGCAATCGTGTTCGAGGGACCTGCGTCCAATGATCTGGATATCGGCGCTACAGGTGTGCAGTGCGTCTGCAGGCTCGGAGCAGGCCCGGTCGTGACCTATATGGACTATTTCACGATCGTCAACGAAAAGTTCCTCCGCTTGGTCTCTGAAACGGCAAAGGAAAACAATATCCCTTACCAGCTCCGCAACGGCATCAAGGGCGGAACAAACGCCTATTCCATACAGACGACCTTCGACGGGAGCTTTGTCGGCATTCTTTCGGTACCCTCCCGCTTCATCCACTCGCCCTGTGCCATCGAATGCGTCGATGACTATATCAATACCTACAAATTAGCGGATGCACTGCTGAGAAAGGCATTATATGAAGCGTGAATTAGCTGAACTATATGCGGTATATGGGCCGTGCGGAAGAGAAAAGAAGATTGCAAAGGAACTGAGTAAGCTTATCGCTCCCTTTGCGAACGAGCTGTTGGTCGATCTCATGGGCAACCTGATTGCCGTCAAAAAAGGCGTCAGCGGGAAGAACGTCATGCTTTCCTGCCCCATGGACCGCCCCGGTCTCGTGACTGTCGACTATAATGACAGTTATCTGAGGAGCGACTTTATCGGTGACCTCAGCTTTGAAACCGTACACGGTCTGACGGCGATGCTCGAAGACGGTACGGAGATGTCCGTATACAACACGGATGCAGCCGGGAAGAAACTGTTTGAAACCTCCGTAGGCATCAGCCTCGATCAGGTGTCTGATTGCGGGCAATATGGGAGGACGGCTCAGTTCAATATGTTGAAGTCCGTTTACTGCGAGGACAATGAGGGTGTGACCGCCTTCGGAGCGGGTTCGGTTGCCTGCTGTGAAACACTGATCAACGTGCTCAAAAAATGTAAGACCGACCATACCGTGACCGTCGTCTTTACTGCCATGTCTGAGATCAACGACAAAGGTCTGGGCAGTGCGTTGTATGAGGTCAAGCCCGATGCGTGGATCGAGCTGCGTTTGAGAGAAGCTGAACCCGGCAGGGTCGAGCTCGGTAAGGGCCCCGTGGCAGAGATTTCGATGATGCGCAGAAGAGGAGAATGCAGGATTCTGACTGAGAACACAGAAAATACAGGTGTACAGTATCTGATGATGAATGGTCAGGCAAAAAATCCGGTGTTCGGCTATAAGCGGGAACGCTACGGCTATGCGGAATATTACCCTCTGGGTTTGCCTGTGACTGGCCTGAAGACAAAAGACGAAAGATGTCTGTGGAGCGATATCGAAGCAACCGCGGACTTCATCGCTTCTTTGCTGGAACGAGTATGAATATAAGGAGGCAACTATGAACTTCAAACCGGAACTGTTACTCTCTCAAAATGGGACGAAGCTCACCGGCGCGGATTGGGAAGCGCGCCGCAGGGAACTCCTCGACATCCTCGCGCATGAGGAATACGGTTATCTGCCGCCGAAGCTCGGCGCGGTCATCGGACGCGTGGCTTCGACCGAAAAGAAGGTCGCAAGCGGTCACGCAATCGTGGACAGGGTAGAAATCGATGTGCAGACGGAGAAGGGCAAATTCACCTTCCCGATCAATCTCATCGTTCCCAATAACGGACATAAAGTGCCGGTTTTTGTGCTCATCAACTTCCGCCCGGACTTGTACGATATGTACTACCCGCTGGAGGAAATCGTGGATAACGGCTTTGCGCTGGCGGTAATCTATTATAATGATGTCACCACCGATGATGGAGATATGGAAAACGGTCTTGCGGGCATGTTCACGAGGAACGCTGACGGTACCGGCTTCGGAAAGATCAGTCTGTGGGCGTACGCCGCGAGCAGAGTCCTTGATTATCTCGAGACACGCGACGAGATCGATACGGAGCATGCCGCCGTCATCGGTCATTCCCGTCTGGGCAAAACGGCGCTGTGGTGCGGTGCCAACGATGTGCGCTTCAAGTATATCATATCCAATGACTCCGGCTGTTCCGGAGCTGCCTATGAGAGAGACAAACATGAAGGCGCCGAAACGATTAAGATCATCACGGGTGCGTTCCCGTTCTGGTTCTGCGAAAACTTTATGAAGTATGTCGGTCATGAATCGGAGCGTAACTTTGACCAGCATTTCCTGCTTGCCGCCTCTGCACCGAGATATGTGCTGATCAACAGTGCATCCCGTGACCTGTGGGCTGACCCCATGAGCGAGCAGCTGAGCTGCATCGGTGCTTCTCCCGCGTGGGAAATCAACGGGAAGAAAGGATTTATCGGTCCGGAAGAACAGGCACAGGTGGGTGAAACGTGGATCGATGGCTGCGTCGGCTACTTCCGCCGCGACGGTGTGCATTTCCTCGGCAGAGCTGACTGGCTGACCGCTATGGACTTTGTTAAAAAGCATCTGTGAGGCACGCCTGCAAATACCGAAACAGAACAATCATCAAGGGAACAATTGTGTATTTGGCAGATTCCCCGGGAGATAGTATGCTTCAGAATGAATGTTTGATCGGAGAGACGTTGCAAAGGCATACACCTAAAAGATGAGTGAAATGGGAACGACGGTCTGCGCGGCGAAGCTCAAAACCGCAGACGAATGCTGCCTGAAATCCGATATCGGTGACATGGCCGGCTGCGCTGCCGGACTGATTGAAAGAATGTAATTACTGGATTCAAAAGGAGTGTGTACAGATGGAAGAGCAATTCCGGGATCTTAAGATATCGACCGTTTTTCCCTGTGAAATGACCGCGAAAGAAACAGAAAACGGCGTTATCGAACTGTCCATCCGCTGGGAAGGTCATCCGGACGGAGACGGCCTGCTTCGGGTCGACTGGGAACTGCCGCTCGTCGATATGCAGTTCAGTTGGAATCCGGACTGCAGGTTCGATCGCGCGATCCATCCGGAATGGGACACTCCGACCGAATCGATGATTTCAAGCTCCGCTCCGGTATGGTCGTATTACAACGCGTCCGGAATCAACCGCCTGACCTTTGCTCTGAGTGATGCGAAAACCAGAATCAAAGTTCAGGCGGGCGTTAAGGAGAAAGGTACCCTGCTGATCGTCCGTATGTCGATTCCCATCGACCTTTACGACAGAAGCAGAACTTACCGCGTATGCCTTTACCGCGATACGGAAAGCGTATCCTTTGCGGAAGCCCTGCGTCGCGTGACGGCATGGTGGGAAAACAGTTGCGGCATGAAGCCGATGCCCGTACCCGATGCTGCGAAGGAACCGCTGTATTCCTGCTGGTACAGCTATCATCAGACGTTCAAGGCGGACGAGGTGGAGGCGGAATGCGCCCTCGCTGCACAGTGCGGAATGAATACCGTCATCGTGGATGACGGATGGCAGACGGAGGATGACAAGGGCGGATACGCCTATTGCGGAGACTGGGAAGTGGCTCCCGGAAAAATCCCCGATATGAAACAGCATGTGGCGAAAGTCCACGCGGCGGGTCTAAAATATATGCTGTGGTACAGTGTACCATTTGTGGGACGGAAGTCGCGCCACTGGGAAGAATTCAAGGATAAGATCCTCGGCGTCCGCACATGGTGGGATACGGGCATACTGGATCCGCGCTATCCGTCGGTGCGCGAGTTTATTATCCAAAATTACGCTGCGGCCATCAAAAACTGGGATCTGGACGGGCTGAAGCTGGACTTTATTGATTCCTTTGCCTATACCCCGATGCCGGAACCGACACCCGAAATGGATTATACCTCCGTGGAGGAGGCGGTCGAGCGGCTGATGACGGATGTCATGAAGACGCTGCGGGCAATCAAACCCGACATCATGATCGAATTCCGTCAGCACTATATCGGACCGGTCATGCGGACCTACGGCAATATGTTCCGAGTGCTGGACTGCCCCGGCGCCCCGCTCAGCAACCGGGTCGGTTCCATCGATCTGCGCCTGATTTCCGGAAATACCGCCATCCATTCAGATATGCTGACCTGGAACAATGACGACACGAAGGAATCCGTGGCACTGCAGCTGATGAGCATCATCTTTGCGGTTCCGCAGATCTCCGTGAAAATCGAGCAGCAAAACGCGGAGAATAAAGCGGTTCTCTGCTACTGGCTCAACTTCATCCGCACGCATAGGGACCTTCTGCTGGACGCGCCCCTTGAGGTGGAATCGCCGCAGCAGCTGTATCCGCTGGTGCGCGCCGCAAAGGATCACCGCAGCATCATTGCCCTGTATCAGGAGCGTCTGGCGGTCCGGCTCGATTCGGCGGACAGCGAATCAATTATTCTGAACGCGAATTATCAGAAGGAAATGATCGTCACTTCCGCTGCTGCGGTTCCGGCGCATGTCACGGTCAGAGACTGCATGGGTAATGTCGTAGAGGAGAAGAATATGACTCTGGGCGCGGTGAACGTCATTGCGGTACCGGCGTGCGGCATCGTGGAAATCAAGAAATAAACGGGCGGGTATAGAACAGATCGAAAAGCAGTGAATGGTGTAAAATAGGAGGAGCTGAGGGATGCGTATTTTTATTTGCGGGGATTCTTCCTGCGGAAACATGCCTGATAAATACAGACCGATATATGGCTGGGGCGAATTCCTTGCCGATTGTCTGAATGGTATTGAGGTTATCAACGCTGCCATGGGCGGAAGAAGCAGCAAGTCATTCCTGGAGGAGGGCGCGCTGCAAATGGTTCTGGATCAATTGGAGAAGGGCGACCTTATGCTGATCCAGTTTGGCGGAAACGATGCACTGTGGGACAATGAGAAGCTCTATACCGATCCCAAGACTACTTATCCCGAATATCTGATGCGGTATGTGAATGGCGCGAAGGAAAAGGGTGCAATTCCCGTATTATTGACCTCGGTATGGCTGAGAAGGTACCACGGGGATGAGCTTGTTGATATTTTACATGAATACAATGATGCTGTGCGTGAACTGGCGGAACGCGAAAACCTGCCGCTTGCAGAAGTGGTCGGTGAAGCCATCAAGAAGATGGCTCAGTTACCCAAAGAAGAGACGGTAACATACTATGCGAATCTGCCCGCAGGCGTCTATGAGAATTTTCCGAACGGAAATGAAGACAACAATCACAGTCTCCGCAAGGGCGCGGAATTCAACGCACGCATCGTGGCGGATGGACTCAAAGCGTTGAAACTGGTGTGATATGAAAAAAGTGATTCGATGCGGACGACTCTTTACCGGTACCTCGGAGGAGGATATCCGTGAAAATGTGCTGATTATCATTGAAAATGACAGAATTATCAAGGTGACGGATGATCGGTCCGCAATATGTGACGCGGATGAAGAGATTGACCTTTCGGACAAATTCGTGCTGCCGGGACTCATTGACTGTCATGTGCATACGCATATGGATGGGGTGAATGAGGATTTCAACGGCGAGAAGCGGCTCATGGGCAGTCTGGCATATGACGCCATGCGGCACGCGCGGCAGGATCTGGATGCGGGATTTACAACGGTCAGAGATGAGGGATCGACCGATTTTATCGATGTGGCGCTTCGCGATGAGATTAGCGCGGGACGCATCACGGGTCCCAGAATGATCGTATCGGGTTGGGCGCTGGGCCCGACCGGAGGTCACTCGGATCTGCACCGCATGCCGCAGTACTATGACGCGGATATGCGTATCGCGGATTCTCCCTTTGAGGTTCGTAAAGCCGCCCGCTTCAATATCAAATACGGCGTGGACCAGATCAAACTCATGGTCACCGGAGGCGTGATGTCGAAGGGCGATACACCCGGTGCGCAATACATGGCCGATGATGAGATAATCGTTGCCGTGGAAACGGCAAAAATGCACGGAAAGCTGACTTCCGCCCACGCGCACGGCGCCGATGGGATTAAGGCGGCGGTCCGTGCGGGCATCACCTCCATTGAGCACGGTATGATGATGGATGAGGAATGTATCCGGCTCATGAAGGAACACGGGACCTATCTCGTGCCGACCATCATCGCCGCTTATCAGGTCGTCGAGCACGGGAAGAGCTGCGGTCTGGCGGAGGAAAACATCAATAAGGCGGCGCAGTGTCTGAAACTGCATGAGGAGCATCTGCGCATGTGCCGCGAAGCGGGCGTAAAGATTGCCTTCGGCACGGACGCGGGTACGATGTTCAACCTGCATGGAAAGCAGGCACTGGAGTTCCGCTTAATGAATCGGCTCGGCTTCCGACCTGCCGAGGCGCTGCTCTGCGCTACTAAAAATGCCGCGGAGTTATTGCACATGAGCGACAGCATCGGTTCCGTCAAACCGGGAAAATTCGCGGACATCGTAGCGGTGGACGGCAATCCCATCAGGGATATCTCCGTCATGGAGCATGTGGGATTCGTAATGAAATCAGGCGAGATTATCAAACAGTAAAATAGTGAAGCGAGGTAAAATGTCATGAAAATGGGTGAAGCGGGAAAAACCGTGCGGCTTGCGGTCATCGGTCTGGGCGGAAGAGGCTGCAGTCAGCTGGAGACGCTGCTGGGTATGCCCGATGTGGAAGTTCCGGTCGTGTGCGATGAGTACGAGGACCGAATTGAGAAGGGAAATGAACTGGTTTTCAAGGCAAAGGGATACTATCCCGACGGCACGCTGAATTACAGAGAAGCAATCGACCGCAAGGATGTGGATGCGGTATGTGTGTTCACCGGCTGGGAGACCCATCTGGAAATCTGCATGTACTCCATGAAGGCGGGAAAGAAAGTGGCCACGGAGGTGGGCGGTGCCTGCTCTGTGGATGACTGCTGGAAACTGGTTCACACCTATGAAGAGACCGGCATCGACTGCATGATGCTGGAAAACTGCTGCTACGGCAAGACTGAAATGACGCTGCTCAACATGATACGTCAGGGACTGTTCGGAAAGCTGGTTCACTGCCAGGGCGGTTACGAGCACGATCTGCGGGACGAGATTGGCAATGGTGATATCAACAGGCACTACCGCCAGCGCCATTTCCTTTCCCGGAACGGAGAACTCTATCCCACCCATGAGCTGGGGCCTATCGCGAAATATCTGAACATCAACCGCGGTAACCGAATGGTGTCGCTGGTCTCCATGTCCTCCAAGGCGGAAGGTCTTCACGCGTGGCTCAAGGAAAACCGGGCGGATACCGAACTGGCGGACGCGCAGGTCAACGAGGGCGATGTGGTCACCACCATGATCAAGTGCGCAAACGGCGAATCCATCCTGCTCACTCATGACTGCACGCTTCCGCGCCCCTACAGCAGGGGAGGCCGCGTACAGGGCACCAAGGGCATCTGGATGGAGGACAATGCGAGCATTTATATCGAGGGACGTACGCCCGCGGATCCTTCCTACTGGACCCACCGCTGGGAGAAGGATGAATCCTATATGAGCGAGTTTATGCATCCCCTGTGGAAAGAATACAAGGAGTTCGGCCTGCGCGGCGGTCATGGCGGAATGGATTATCTGGTGCTCCGCGCGTTTGTGGAGAGCGTTCAGAAGAACGAATGCCCGCCCATCGACACCTATGATACCGCCAGCTGGATGGCCGTGACGGCACTGTCCGAGGAGTCCATCGCACTGGGTTCCAACGCCGTTGCCATTCCCGATTTTACGAACGGCAGATGGAATAAAAAGCGCGACCGCTTCGCGACCGGCGACTACGTGCTGGATTAATCCCGAAGGAGCAGACATATGAATATTCTGCGTTTTCCCGATGATATCAAGATCCAAACAGATGCGTCACCGTTCCGCTTTGAGGAGCCCGGCGTAGCCAATCCCACCGATGCGCGTGTGGAATGCAGCGTATCGGACGGTGTTCTGCGCGTAACGCTTCTGCCCTCCGGGGACTCGGTCCGCTTCCTGCGCCTGCGCTTCCGCGGAGACATGTCTCAGGTAAGGCAGGTGCTGGGCGACGCTTTCCAGCGCGTCAGATCCGTGGATGCGCGTTGGCACGTATTGATTCCGCATGAATCGATGCCGTGGTATTTTTATGCGTGGGACGGCGAGCATCTGGATTGTTACGGCGTGAAAACGGGATCGGGCAGCTTCGCGTACTGGAATTGTGACGTGAGCGGCATCACACTGCTGCTTGATGTCCGCTGCGGCTCCGACGGAGTCAGGATCACCGAGCCGCTGCTCTGTGCGGAAATCGTGACCATGCGCAGTAAAGACGGAGAAGATCCCTTCGCCGCGGCGGGGCGCTTCTGCTCGATCATGTGCGAAAAGCCGAACCTTCCCGAAGAACCAGTATACGGATATAACAACTGGTACTGGAGCTACGGCATCACCTCGAAGGAGGCGTTCCTTCGGGAAGCCGCACAGCTCGGAAAAATGACAAGCGATCTTCCCGTGCGTCCGTACATGGTGATGGATGACGGCTGGCAGGTTGTTCACTGCAGGGGATACCACAACGGCGGTCCATGGTTCACGGGCAACGAGCGCTTCGGCGATATGAAGGACGTCGCGGACAAAACCCGCGCGGCCGGCTGTAAACCCGGAATCTGGTACCGTCCTCTGCGAACGCTTCTTGACATTCCCGAGGAGGCACAGTATAAAAGCCCTGCGGAGAACGAGAAAGGCCTCTGCATGGATCCCACGCATCCCTTTACGCTGGAAACCGTCCGTCAGGATGTGGAGCGGTTCCGCGATTGGGGCTACGGCATGATCAAGCATGACTTTACCACCATCGACCTGCTCAATCACTCTCCCTCCATCCATCAGGCGGGCATGCATTTTTACCGCCGCGATCTTACGAGCGCGCAGGCGCTGAAGCAGCTTTACCGCACCATTCAGGACGCGGCGGGGGATATCGTGGTCGTGGGCTGCAATACGGTCAACCACCTCGGCGCGGGGATCCACGCCATGCAGCGCGTCGGCGATGATACCAGCGGCCGCTGCTTTGAGTGGACGCGCCAGTGCGGCGTTCACAGTTTGATGCGCCTTCCTCAGAGCGGGCGTTTCGGCGTCGTTGACCCCGACTGCGCGGCTTTCACGGACAAGGTCTCGCACAAACTCAATCTTGATTTCCTGGAGGCATCCGCAATCACCGGCTGCGCGACCATCGCCTCGGTTACGCCGGGCACCTTGACGGACGCGGAGGAAACCAGACTGCACGATATCTTCGAAATCGCCGCGACCGTTAAACCTGGTCAATACGCGCACTGTGACGACTGGATGTATTCCTTTGAGCCCGCGCGCTTCACCTTCCGCGGGAAGCAGTATTTCTATGATTGGTACAGTGAGCACGAGGGCGCCCGTCTCATTTACAGCTGGATGCAGTGAGGACGCGCGAAAAGCACATAAAGCTTGCGCTCCCCGCATCGGAATATGACCCACAAAAAAGAACAGGAGACCGTCGATAGGATGGTCTCCTGTTTCTGTTAATGTTTCTCATTCCCGGTCGAGCAGGTATCTGACGAAGATGTCCGAACCGAGATCAATGCACCTTTCGTCTACATCGAAAGTGTTGGTGTGAACGGGGGAGGTGATGCCGCGTTCTTTGTTGCCCGCGCTCAGGCAGAGCATGCAGGCGGGTATCTTCTGCGAAAAGAACGCAAAATCCTCTGATGACATCACACGCGAAATGACGGTGATCTGCTTCGGGCCGAGCACCTGTTCCGCGGCGGAGCGAAGTCGGTCTGTCACCTGCTTTTCATGCATCATTGTCGGTGTGAATATAACATCCTCCATGACCGCGGAACCGCCGAAGATGCGCGCGGAGGATTGGGCGATCTCGCGGATGTCGCCGAGCGCTTTTTCCAGTATCTCGTCATTCCACGAGCGTATATGGCAGGTGACCGTGCAGCGGTCGGCAATGATGTTTCCCGCGGAGCCGCCCTCGATCTTTCCAGCGTTGAAAATCAGCGGAACTTCCGCGGGCACCCGCTTGGAAAAATAGCTTTCGATGCTGTTGAGGGCATTCGCCGCCATCAGGATCGCATCCGCCCCATTCTCCTGCATGGAAGAATGCACGCCCTTGCCGAGAAATCTGAGGGTCAGAGAGGCGCAGGCGGAGTTTGCCGCCCCGTATATGCACTGCACACTGCCGACCTCGGAGGGATTGACGTGCACGGATAGGGCCTCCTCAACATCATCGAGCACGCCGTCCTCGACCATGAGCCTCGCGCCGGCACTGTATTCCTCAGCTGCCTGAAAAATCAGCTTGACCGGACGCGCGATCCTGTCCGTGAGCGGCAGCAGCTTTCGGGCTGTATCGAGGAGAATCGCGGTGTGAACATCATGCCCGCAGGCGTGCATGCGGCCTTCGTTCAATGAGCGGTAAGGCACGCCGTTCATTTCGGTAATGGGCAGCGCGTCCATATCGGCGCGTATGGCGATATACTTTCCGCCGTGGTCTCCGTTCAGGTATGCGGTAATGCTGCTTTTTCCGTACTTTTCGGTAAATGGGATGCCGAGCTTTGTCAGCTCGCGCTTGACCACACCGGTCGTATAGTGAAGATCGAAACCGAGCTCCGGATGCATATGGAGTTCGCGGCGTATATCCGATCCGTACATATTTACCTTTATATCTCTCATTCGTTCGACAGCTGTATGGGTCCGCTCACGCGGACCGCTTTTCAGATTTTCTGCTCCAGAAATTTGTAGATCTCCTGCCGGACTTCCTTCGTTTCAACAGAACGGTCATGTTTTGCGCCTTCTACACGGAACATCTTCACATCGATGCCGTTTTCACGGAACTTTTCATACAGGATGACGCTCTGCTCGTAGGGGACAACATCGTCTATGCTGCCGTGGAACAGCAGGAATGCGGGGTATTCGATGTTCGGTTTTATGTAATTGACGGGGCTCATCAGCATCATCGTTTCTTCGATCGAGCGGTCTCCTGCCAGGTCTTTGATCTGCTTGAATTCACCTTTCGTGATGTCCTCCCGGGTAATCATTTTCGGCAGATCCGTGGGATTGCCGATACCGATCACGGCATTGACCGCGTCACTTTCGTCTGCGTACTCCTCGGTCTTGAATGCCGGATCGTTGGCGGTCAGACCGGCCAGAATGCAGGCATTCGCGCCGGATGAAGTGCCGAACGCGGCAACCCTGTCGGGATCGATCATGTATTTTTCACGGTTGGCACGCAGAAAACGGATCGCGGTCTTCAGATCCTGCAGATAGGCGGGGAAGGGATTTCCTTCCGTGCTGTTGCGGTATTCGATGGTCGCCACGACATAACCCCTGTTTGCCAGCACGCACAGCTGCGGCAGTTCCCACAGAAGCTCCGGATGCATCCATCCGCTGCCCATGACGAACACGACCAGGGGATAATATTTTGTGCGGAATTTGACGGCCTCCCATGGCTCGATAATGTGCATTTTCAAGCCGTTTTTCTCCGAGAAGACGACATTCAAATCAAGACGGCTCTGCTCTGACAGCTCAGGGTCGCACTTCAGAACTTTGATCTCATTTTCATACATGGAATTATCCTCCGTAATTATGATAGGGCAGGGCTTTCAGCTTGAGTTGTTTTATTCGAATACGACGCTCTTTACCCTGACACTGAAGTCCTCTTTGCCTTCGGCCGGAATATAGCGGAAGCCGGCAACAATCTTTTCGGGATGCGGGTTTTCGAAGCCGCACTCATAGTAAATGCTGTCCCCGTCCACATGCGGAATGGTCGAACCCGTCACTTCGCGGAAGGACGCGCATCCGCAGCAGTCCGGGATCGTGTAGCCGCTCATTTTCTCAACTTTGTCTGCCGATATGTTCGTGCCGTATTTTACGGGGAACAGGACGCTTGTTCCGTCGCTGTAGGACAGTTCGTAGTGCCCGAGCAGATAGACCGCGTCATCAATGAACTTTCCGTCATAGAATACGCAGTAGTGGATGGAGCAATCGGTTGTGTGAACGACTTTGATCAGATGCTTTTTGCCCTTGTAATGCAGGCGGTAGCATTCCCGAATCGTCTTGTCGTCGATTTCACCGCGGACGCTGTCATCGTAATCGTCACACCAGAGCGCGTAGGCGGTGGAAATCATGGCGTAATACTGGCAGTTGCGCTGCATATACTCGTCTTCATTGGAACCCCAGTTGGAGACGATGCCGCCGACGCAACCCCTGTCGATCCTCCTGCGGAAATCCGGACAGGGGATCACGCTCAGATTGGCAAAGATGAATTTGTAGCCGCGGTCGAGATAGGTGTCATCGAGCTTCGGGTCATCCGTCCAGAACCAGTGCATCATCAGAATGTCCCTCGGGAGCTTGTCGGCACAGGGGTACAGCGTTGGATGTTGGTATGAGCCACCGTTGCAGTCATGCGGGTCACCCCAGCCGCCGACGCGGGCGCCGCTTTTGGCATCGATTGCCTGAAGCAGGTTGTCGCCCCACATCATCGTCCGGACGCCTTTTGACGCGAGATAATCGTGGATCTTCGTGATATCCCCGGCGTACAGGTCGGCGGGATCCTTGCCACGGCATTTTTCGCAGATGGCCAGTGAATACATTTCATCGTGCCCGATGTTGATGCGCTTTGGCGAGAAGACATCGATGACCTCGTCCAGAATGTCAAACACGATCTTATAGGTTTCGGGGTTGGAGGGGCAGTAGGTATCGGGATCGTAGTCGTTCTCCCGCTCGCGGAGTTCCGGATGCGCCATGACGATGTAGTCGCAGTGCGAGAGGGTGGGGCACTCGGGGATGACTTCCATTCCCCTTTCACGGCAGTATGCGGCGATATCGCGGCATTCATCCTGAGTCAGATATCCGCCGTCGCCGTTATCGCAGTGGATCGAATTCTTCTCCCATTGATAACGGCCGTGCTGGATCTCATGCGTGCGACCCGAATAACGGCGCACATCCGCGCAGAATTCCACCCATTTCGCGTTGATCTCGGGATGCCGCCTGTATTCCATGGCACCGCCGATCTCCAGCATGACGATGTTGTACTTATAGTAGGCCAACAGGTCGATCACTTTTTTGAACGTGCCGATCGAGTCTCTGCCTGGCAGGTACATACGGTAGCCCCTCATGGATGAGCAGGGGCGGTCGTAGATGAGACGGCAGGTAAGCTCGTCTCCGTCCGCCAGCTGCATCAGGGTGGAAAGACCGTAGATGAGGCCGTTCATGCTTTCCGCCCAAACGGAGGTCTCCTCGCCGATGACGATGGCATACTCCTCATCATTGCCGCTGACGGAGATCTGCTCTTTGATCTGTTTGCGGATGTTTTCGGGGATGCCGAGGGAAAAAGACAAGCGGCGGCACGCAGACGCGCCTTCGGGAATGGCATCCGCGGGCAGCGCCCGTGCGGCTGTGCCGCGCAGATACTTGCCGCCATCCGGAATATCAATGATGGTTTCCTTTGTAAATACGATTTTTCCTCCGGAGAGCTCACAGCTGAATCTCGGTGTAAAAAACATGTCCCGATCCTCCTGCTTACGATGAATATTCATGTTAATTCTACAACCAATCCGTTTTCCTGTCAATAGAGGCACCCATTTCGAACCATGCGTAAATTGTATAAAAACCACATATATACAAATAAAAAATGGTGCAAAAGCACCATTTTTTGAACGCTGTCCGCAATTGGCAATGCCGGCTTCCCGAAATGAGAATCGAAGAGGGAAGAACTGTTTATGAGAATCTGCCCTGCAGGTATTTGCGTACTTCAATCTGCCTGCCCAATTCTTTGCTTACACCAGACCAAGCTTTTTCAATCCTTCGGCAACGATTTGAGCATTGAACATCGCACCCTTGCGGAGACTGTGATTATTGTCGTCTTTGCCGTTCGGGAAGTTTTTATGGGTGCCCGGCAGGAGAACGGCAAAATAAGTCATCGTTTCCTCTCTGGGCAATGTTCCCAGCTTCCGAATGGCTTCACTTACCACATCAATCAGCGGAACATTCTCCCGGGCAGCCAGACTTCTTACGGCATCGTTGTATTCATGCAGAATATCGATGGGCTTATTATCCATGGTGTACCTTCTGAGCCACGCGGAGGTCAGCAGGACAGGGAGTGCTCCGCGTTCCCGGGCTCCCTCGATGTAGCGGGACAGATACCGGGGATACTCTGTGTGCGGTTCTGTATGACGGTTTTCAAACCCGGACCATGTCGGAAAATCATTTCCGCCGAGCTGGATCAGCATCAGATCTCCGGGAAGCAATTGATTGAGGACATTCTGAAGATCGCCTTCCTCCAGAAACGACTTGCTGCTTTTACCGCCTTCGGCCTTGTTAAAGACCTCCGTATCCGGCAGATAGGTATCCAGAAACTCTCCCCAGCCATAGAGCGGTCTGTGGATCTCACTGAATTTGCAGCATGTTGAATCACCGCAAATGAAAATACGCATATGGTCCTCCCTTGAATAAATAGTTGCAGGATTATCGATGCTTATACCAGATTCAGCTTTTTCAGTCTTTCGGCAACGATTTGAGCATTGAACATCGCACCCTTGCGAAGACTGTGATTGTTGTCGTCTCTGCCGTTCGGGAAGTTTTCGTGGGTGCCCGGCATCAGAATGGCGAAATATTGCATCGTTGCCTCTCTGGGCAATGTTCTTACCTTCTCAATGGCTTCATTCACTACATCAATCAGCGGAACATTCTCCCGGGCAGCCAAAGCTCTCATGGCATCGTTGTATTCATGGAAGACGTCGATGGGTTTATTATCCTCGGTATATCTTCTCATCCATGCAGAGGTCAGCAGGATGGGGATCGCTCCGTGTTCCCGTGCTCCCTCAATGTAGCGGGACAGATACTGCGGATACTCCGTGTGAGGTTCCGAATAAAGTTTTTTATCCCATATCTGATAATCATTTGCGCCGAGCTGGATCAGCATCAGATCCCCCGGAAGCAATTGATCGAGGACATTCTGCAGATCGCCTTCTTCCAGAAACGACTTGCTGCTCTTGCCACCCACGGCCTTGTTAAAGACCTCCGTATCTGGAAGACATGTATACAGAAACTCTCCCCAGCCATAGAGCGGTCTGTATTTCTCGCTGAATTTACAGCATGTTGAATCACCGCATATGAAAATACGCATATGGTTCTCCTTTTGAGTAAATCATGTATTGAAAGGGGCTTTACAGATACTTGAGGGCACATCCGGATGCCTGAGCCCGGTAAACTTTGAGATCACGATAGCGGATGCGTGAAGCGTAGGTTCCGAGGCCGAAGCGGCCGCAGTCCGCGAGCGTTTCCGGCGCGTTGTCGATCATTTCAAGCAGCAGCTCGCCGTTGGCAAAAATAAAGCAATGACCGTCGATGCTTCCCGCAATGATGTGATAGGGCTTGCCGGCTTCCAGCGGATAAAGGGGCGTGGCGGCAAAGGGGATACACTCGGGGTATTTCTCGATTCCGGCTTTGTTCAGCCACCAGCCGCCCAGACCACCGATGTAGCCCCGTCCGGCATCATGCTTATCGGCATCCCAGCCGCAGGTTTTCCAAACGAAATTCAGGTCATTGGAGCAGCCGCCCACGGTTTCGGCATCGAATTCGAGTATCATATCGCAGTCATAGGAAGCGCGTGAATACAGCATGCCGCCGGCATCTTCCCGGATCTCACCGGTCAGCCAATGATCGTCATCCGCGAACCATTTCCCGCTCGCGGCCTCAAAATCCTCCTGCAGGGACTGAGCAGTAAACGGTTTGTCATATAAAACGGGGCACCGGTCGAGCTCAATCATCTTTTCCCGCAGATAAAGTACACGTTTGCCGTCAATTGTGACGACTTGATTTGCGGCGCTTTGCATAAATGTCACTCTCCTTTTCAAGACGAGTCTCTGTCCTCAGGACATGAGATACTCCTCTCGAAAGATTTTGTTATTTCGATTTTACAACCAATTTTTACCTGTGTCAATAGAAGCCGCTGTTATAAATCTGCCTGCCTCAAAGTGAGAATCAAAAATCGGTTTTTTAGGAATTTTGAAATCGCTCACTGCCCCGGTTCGGTTTTGTGAGGTGTTTATCGATGCCGTGCGGGTAGATGAAAAGGATTCCAACGTTGCGGGAACCGGGTTATGCGGAATAGATACGAACACAAAAATGCCATACGGCAGAAGCCGTATGGCACATCGGACGGAAGCGGTGGGATTCGAACCCACGGACGGTTTCCCGTCACCTGATTTCGAGTATTGTTCCGTGCATGGAAGATGAACGACGATACATGTCGGTTCACGGCAAATAATGATTCGGGATACGAATGAAACACTGTTGATTTGCGGCAAAAGCGGGACTTTGGGCAAAAAACACCGGGCTCGAAATACTTGCAAGTCAGCATGCAAAATGAGAGGTTATGGGCAGAAATGAGAGAAATTGGAGAGAATTCGGGTGTTTGAAATTTGAAAATCTTCACGTTTGTTCTCTTCAGTTTATGTATGATTCTGAGGAGAACAGTCCCAATACGGTATCTCATTCACGGTTGCCTGCCAACAGCAACAGGAGGAAATACCATGTTTACCGAATCATATTACAAAGAACTTCTGAAGTCCTGCCCGGATACGATCAGCAAGGAACAACTTTACAAGCTCTGTCACATCAGCAAGCGCGCGGCGAAAACTATTTGGACCTCGGAGTCATCCGGTGCACCAACAACGGCAAAGCGACTCACAGTTATACGATCCGTACAAAGGACGCAATCGCGTTTATGAAAAACAGGGATGCCGATACCGAATTATTCCGATTGTCCAATCTGCGCAGGGAGTACGGTGAGCACAGCTCAGTCCGCACGATTGTTTATGATGAAGAGATGCTCCTATTATATAGGAAGCTGCTTGAAGAAATCTGTGCTCCGTATCCCGGTCTTCTTACGATGAAAAATGTTTCGAAACTGACCTGCTACACGGAAAAGACTGTGGGCACATGGAAAGCAAAAGGGTTTATCATGTGGTTCAGAAACGACAAGGCCTACTTTATTCCCAAGGAACATCTTATAGAATTTATGATGAGCACGCATTTCCGCGGCATCGCCCATAAGAGCAGCGAGCATCTGAAAATCGAAAGGAAGCTCAGGCAAAACAGCAAGGGAATCAAGAGCGCGTTAAGCTGAATAAAAACGGGCAGTGAAAGAAACGAAAAGTACTTTCACTGCCCGTTCAATTTAACTACTTAGCGACATACCACAAACAATATAACATGTCAACAAGAAACATAAGACAAAGC
>JAZUFB010000236.1:0-5075 GCA_045640475.1 Clostridia bacterium | reverse complement strand
TTCCCGCCCGGTGCGGCCGCCATATCCAGAATGTCGTCCCCTTCCTCCGGGGCCAGCACCAGCGGCGGCAGCATGCTGGAAAAGCTTTGCAGATAGATCTTTCCTTCCGCGTAGATGGGCAGGGCCGTGATTTCTGCTTCTCCCGCTTCCGTCAGCCGAAAAGCAATCTCCGAAAAGGGAGAAACTTCATACCCGATGCCCGCCGCATCAAGCGCAGCTTTTACTTCCGCAATATCACTCTTCAGGGTGTTCACCCGCAGCGTCGTGCTGCGTTTGGCGCCATACCCCTCCAGAATTCCGGAGATCTCGCCATATTGCGCGGTCAGTTTATCCGTCAAAAATTGCGGTATCATGTCATTTCCACCTTATCCGTGGTTTTCTTTAAGCCAGATGAACTTCCGTCTCCCCGCGCCCTACGGCGATTACCTTCCCGCCAAACAGGCATACGCTCATCGGGCGTTCCGGCGCCTTCCAGCCGTTTTCTTCGCGGCGGATGGTAAGCTTCTGTTCGCTGTCGTTCCAGTTGAATACAGTACGCGCATATTGCCCGTTTTCGTATCCGTATCCGTCGCCTTCGTCCTCATACAGGGTAAAGGCAGCGTCCGCACCGGGCACGACCGTCACGGTCAGCGGTGCGGTCATGGCGTCGCCCGTGTGCGCGCATACCGGCACAGTCGGAATGATACTCCCGCCGCGCAGGAACACCGGAATCTGATCCGGGGTCACTTCGGTCTTCACTGTCTGTCCGCCCGCGAAGCGTTTCCCCGTCCACAGGTCGACCCACTCGCATCCGGCGGGCAGGAGGGTTTCCGCCTCCCGGCAATCCGGTTCCGTGATCGGGCGCGCCAATAGTGCATCGCCAAGCATCAGCCCGGTCCGGTCGTCCCTCAGGCGTTTGTCCTCCGGGAACACCAGGGCAGGAACCCGCAGCATGGGCAATCCGGTCGCTGTCAATTCCGCCGCCAGGCTGTACAGATACGGGAACATCATGGAGCGGTAGCGGATCGCCTTTTCAATAGCATCATACCACACTGTTCCCTTTTCGCCAAAGCGCCAGATCTCGCGCGGGGTATCCGTGCCGTGGCTCCGCATCAGCGGCAGGAAGGCGGCAAACTGGATCCACCGGGTATACAGTTCCGCGTACTTGGGATCCTCAGCGCCCTTGTCATACTCTCCGCGCCAGAACCACAAACCACGGTTGGCCGTAAAGAACGCGCCCGCGTCCACAGTCCAGTATCCTTCGCCTGTAGCCACAAAGTTCAGGCCCTCAGGAATCTGCTTTTTTAAATTGGCCCAGGTTGCGCAAGTATCGCCGTTCCAGGTCACCGTGCCAAAGCGGTGCTGTCCGACCCAGCTGGAGCGGGTCAGGTTGATCACGCGCTTCTCGCTCGTTTCCGCGCGTTGTCCGTCCCAAATGCCCTTGGAGTGATAAAAGCTGAACGTGCTCAGTTTGGTGGGATCGCAATATTTCCGGGCTTCCTCGGTATTCAGGGCCACCCGTTCATGTTCTTCCGGTTTCACAACACCGTTCCAGTCCGCCTCAAAAGGCTCCGTGCAGTCGCACCACCATGCGTCGATGCCGTGGCGGAACAGTCCTTCGCAGGCCTGGCGCCAGTAGATCTTCCGGGCTTCTTCGTCAAAGGCGTTATAGATCGTCCGGTTGCCCAGCATCTTGCCCTTTGCCAGCATTTCCTCACGGTTGCCGTTATGGTCTCCGGTCATGGAGGGCCAAATGGAGATCATCATGGATGCGCCCATCCGGTGCAGTTCCCGCGTCAACGCGTCAGGATCCGGGAAGCGCGTCGTATCAAAGGTCTTGTATCCCCACTGTCCTTCCGGCCAGCTTTGCCAGTCCAGCACGATCATGTCCAGCGGCACCTCGCGCCGGCGATATTCGCTCACAATGTCGATCAGTTCCTGCGCATCCTTGTACCGTTCCTTGGACTGGATATAGCCGAATGTCGCGCGCGGCGGCATGGGTGTCTTTCCGGTCAGCGTGGCATAGCGTTCCATCACGCCGCGCCACGTCCCATCGCCATAAAGGAAGTAGAAATCAAACGCGTCCGCGCATTCAGTCCATAGGTCCGCGCCGTCTTCTCCGTCCTTCCAGGTCATCAGTCCGCCCATGGCAAACACCAGTTCCCATCCCTTGGTGGAAACGATGGCCGGCACGCAGGCTTTCAGATTCTGCTGGTACAGGCTGCGGCTCTTTCCGCGCAGGTTGCCGAATCCTTCCTCATGGGAGCCGAAGCCGTAGATTGCCTCATCCTCGTCCGGCAAAAAGCGTTGTCTGCCGGTCAGGCCCATGCGGTCCGTCACCGGTTTTCCCTGACGTGTGCGGGCACGGATACCGTCCACGCTTTCCTCATAAGTCACTTCTTCGCTATCGTCATAGGTATAGCGGACGACCGGCCGTTTCTGCAGGTCCGCCAGCGGCGCGCGCAACAGCGTTTTACCTTCCGCGTCCTCAAAGGTCAGCATACCGGTCGCTTTGTCCAGCCGTACACGAAGGCCTTCATTCTCCACGCTCAAAGTTTCTTCCGTTTCCGTCACCCGCGCGGCTTCCGCGTCCATCGGCATCATCCAGTCTGCCGCGGGAAGATCGTTTTCCGCCAGTGCCTGGTTCACGCCGGTATAAAGAACATTCCCGTCCTTTTCTTCCTGAATGTTATCCTTCACCGTCAGTGTTACCCGTGCGATTCCATGCGCAATCGACCGAACAGTCATCACGCGTAGCATTCTGCCCTGTTCGCCAAATACTGCCCGAAACCCGTTTTCGGTTAATCTGTACTGCATTTTTATCATTCCATCCTTTCAGACCTTATTGTTTTTCCATCAAGACTGCCACTGCGGCAAACTCACCAATGCCGGAAAGCTTCAGTTCCCCGTTTTCGATCTCCGCGAGGATCTCCTCCTCGCCGTACTGTCCGCGGATCCTCCACTCTCCCGCGGGCAACGCCACCTTCAGTGTATCCGGCGCTTCGGTAAACCGGTGGACCACCGCCAGGCACTGCCCTTCCGCTTCCTTCCGGCCCTCCCGGACCACAGCCTGCCATCCCTTCAGGTGGTTGTAATCCAGATCTTCATCGCCGTATCTGTGACTCCGGCCGTCCCGGATCACCGGCGCGCATTCTTTATAGAACGCGATGCCCCGGTCCACGATGGCCCACTGATTGTCATCCAGGTCATAGATCTCGCCTGAGACGCAAAGTCGGCCCAGGAAACCGTTGATAACAGACCAGTAGAGCCTCCGCGCGCTGTCACCGCCCCGCAGCACGGCCCAGATCTGGCTCTGCCGGGGCAATATCGCCCGCTGCACATTGGCCGCGATCACGGGGATATGCACACACTCATGCGCATCCGAGAAGGAAGCCATGGAGCAAACGCCCATCATGGAAGGCTCCAACCGGTGTCCGCCGGAAGCGCAGCTCTCGATCACGATCTCCGGGATTGCCTTCCGGATCCGTTTAAAATATTCCCGCGACGCCAATACGGATTGGCGCAAGGCCTCACCAAAGGATTCCGCGCCGTCCGGACCGATACCGAAATTGGCATTATAGTCTACTTTCAGGTAGCCAAACCCGTTGTCCTTCAGCGTCTTGATCACTGTTTCGTCCAAGTAGGCCACCGTCTCCGGTTTTTTCATATCCCAGAAACGGTTCCCGTCCTCCAGCGGCAGTCCGTCCCGGCGCAGGAACAGGTCTTCCTTGGTATGGAAAACTTCGGATTCCCTGCCGGCAGCTTCCATTTCGATCCATAATCCGGGAATCATACCGGCTTCGCGGATCTTTCGCACCGTCTCCCCGAAGCCGCCCGGGAAGCGGTCTTCGCTCACACGCCACTCGCCCTGACGGTTGTACCACTGTTCCGTCCGGTCAGCGTACCACCCCGCATCGATCACCAGATAGGCAAATCCACGTCCGCGGATCTTATCGATGATCTTTTCCAGGTTTTCCGCCGTTGGATTGCCCCATGTCGTGCAATATTCATTAAAAATCACAGGCAGATCCTTTTCCGTCTCCGGCAGATCGGTAAGTGCTTCCTCCTGTGCCTCCGTCAGGCACGCGGAAACCTCGTCCACGCCGCCCATCGCCGCGGCCAGCACCGCGCCGGGAGCCTCCAGTGTTTCACCGGGATCAAGAGTCTTCATAAAGTGCCCAAATTCCCGGTCTGCCAATCCGCCCGCGAAGTCGATCTTGTCTTCCCTGTTTCTGATCTCCATCTGCCACGAACCCGGATAATACAATTGTGCTCCCAGGCACCAACCGTATTTGACATCTTCCGCCACGCCCCACGGGAAATACCCGCGCACAGGCATGGAGCCCACCTGCCCATATCGGACCGCGTTGACCCCGTGGCGGCTCCAGCTGGGTTCCATATTGAGTTCGGTCATAGATTGCTTCAGCAGTTTTCCCTCAGCACTCCAGCGGCTCAGTAGCCGGTAGAAGTTCAGGTCTCCGACGCGTTCCTCCGCGTCCGCGGCGGAAAAACCGCAAACAGCGAAGCTGGTCAGATATTCCAGTTTCTGTGTTTCTCCGGAGGTATTTTCGATCCGGGTATTGACCCACAGGTACGGTTTATTTCGGGGTGCGCGCAAGATATGCCATGCCGTTACGCGATCGCTTTTCATCACGGTCGTCACGGTCGTCCCTTCCGGATCTTCCGTCGCGTCCTGGCTTACATATTTCAGTTTTTCGCTGCTTCCGCTGCCATACATGGTCATTCCCTGAGAATAGGAGGCCGCATATCCGTCGCCCACCAGCTTCAGTTGCACCATGCTGCCCGCTTTCCAGTTCCCGTCAAGGGTAAAGTGGTCTCTGATCGCGGTCGGCAATACAGTCATGCCGACATTTCCGTTGTCCAGCACATAGAACACTGTCTGATTTTCAAAGGAATAAGCCTTCAACAGTTTCTTTCCGTTTGCTTCCATGTGTCCCTGTCTCCCTCCGTGCTGTTATGCTTCTGTCCGGACCCGTTCATTTTGGTTCATTATACAAAATATTCCGGTCCGCGGCAACCGACACATACGCGGATTATAGGGACAAAAAATGAACCGGTCCGCGGTTTTGTCCCGC
>JAZUFB010000235.1:0-6426 GCA_045640475.1 Clostridia bacterium | reverse complement strand
CGATCCGGACTGTGGAAGCCGCATCCGACCAGCACCAGCAGCATGGTCGCCAGCGCGATCAGCGCCAGATAGATGACGCCGTTCACCAGTCCGTCCCGTCCGCCGCCGCCAAACTGGGTGACCCAGCCCAGCAGCGTGAATACATCCGTTTCACCGGAAACATAGTGTTTCGTCAGGATCGCGGCGGCAAACAACGGCAGGGACCAGATCATGATCAGCACCATCCGCAGGATGCCATTCACCAGATCACGGCCATAGTTCTCCGTATCCACCAGCTGCAGGGAGCAAAGATCTCCCCCGTTCAGCGCGTCCCGCATCGTCCGGGCCGCGTTCATCCGTGCCGGGAAGACCAGCAGCGCAAAAAACGGGATCGCCAGCAAAGCACCCCACCGAAGCTTTTCATTCCACAGGAAAAGCGCCGGTGTCAGCGATGCCAGCGTGATACACAGTTCGATCGCCAGGAAGCGCATGCTTCCGCCAAACTTGGCAGTATAAGCCTTCCACCCATTCCGGAACGCCGTCTGGATCGTCATGGTCCATCCTTCCTTCCACAAAAACATTCCTCTTATTATACAGTGTTCATTTATTGATTGCAATCTTTCCTGCGGTGTGCTATCTTTCAAGGAGGGGATTCTGCCGGCATTATTTTGTAAACTTTTTGTGAATAAAAAAAGAGCGGCTGAATTCCTGACCGGAGGATGATATACACCATGGAAGATTACAGAAACCTTGTTCTCGACGAAGAGCGCGCCCTGTACGGTCTGCGTTCCGCCAATGTGACCGATTGCCGTTTCGAAGGTCCCGCCGATGGCGAGTCCGCACTCAAAGAGTGTTCCGATCTGTTTGTGACCAAGTGCGATTTCCGCCTGCGCTATCCGCTCTGGCATGCCAGAGAGTCCCGTATCGTCAATTGCACGATGTCCGAAGCCTGCCGCGCTCCCCTGTGGTACGACAGCAACCTGCTCTTGCGGGATTGCGAGATCGATGGCGTCAAAGCCGTGCGCGAATGCCGCAATGTCACGATCGAAGGCGGCCGTGCCCATTCGACCGAGTTCGGCTGGCGCACAGAAGGCCTCCGCATCCGCAATTTTGATCTCACCAGCGAGATCTACCCCTTCTTCATGAGCAGCGATCTGGAGATCGACGCCCTGAAGATGACGGGTAAATACGCCTTCCAGTATGTGAAAAACATGACCATGCGCAATAGCGTGCTCAATACCAAGGATGTCTTCTGGCATTGCGAGAATGTCACCCTCACAGATTGCACGGTCAACGGCGAATACCTCGGCTGGTATTCCAAGAATCTCAAGCTGGTCCGTTGCCATATTTCCGGCACCCAGCCCTTCTGCTACTGCGACGGTCTGGTCCTTGAAGACTGCACCATGGAAAATTGCGACCTCGCCTTTGAGAACAGCCATGTCACCGCAACCGTCAAAGGCCATATCGACAGCGTCAAGAATCCTCTCAGCGGTTCCATCCGCGCCGGCTCGATCGGCGAGATCATTCTGGACGAACATCTCTCCTCCGTCGCCGATTGCGATATCATTCAGGAAGACAAATAACTTCTCGTACCTGATCAAACGGGGCTGTGATCCGCTCACAGCCCCGTTTTCATATACTCACTGCGCTTCCTGCAGTGCTTCCAGTTTCACCCACATCACCGGTCTCACAGAAATTGCCTTATAGTTGACTTCGTGGTCACGGCGCGCGCCGTTGTAATACACATCCCCCGCGCGCAGGCCATAACATCCGCCGGTGCGCAGCCACCAATCGCCGGCAGCTTTGTTGCTGTCATCCTTATAAGCCGGCTTGTTCCAGGCGCCTTTGGACACCGCGTAGTCCGTCGGCGCGCAGATGCGGTCCGCCGGTTCCGGGAAGTATGTGAGCACCTCATCCGCGCTCAGAAGGAAGATCCTGTCCTGCGTATTGGCGCAGCATACTTCCACATCGATCCCGTAGGGCTCCCGTTTTTCGATCTTCGCGATCTCCAGCCAGTTCACATCCACGTTTTCGCAGTCTGTGACCAGGATCGCTTCCTGCTCCTGCTCCGTAAACGCATTATCCATAAATTGACCGTTCAGCCAGGTCCGCAGGCTGCAGGTCTCCCAGGTGACATAATCCCGCACCGTGTTGTAGGGTTCCCGGTCCAACCCATAGTGGCTGATCAGGAGCACCCGATCTCCGTCCACCTCCAGCACGCGCCATTCGATGGGCGTGCTGTCCTTCCCCTTGGCGGCCTGCGGATAGTGGCCATAGGTCACATAAGTACCCGGGATTACCTCAGGTGCGGTCATTTCTTCCGTTTCAGTCTGAACCTCCTGCTGGTCCAGCGTCACACTCGCAAACTCCGCCGTCGTCGTGATGTCTGTTCCTTCAGCCAGAGCAACACAGCAAAGCAGCATCAAGGCGACGAAAACTGAGATCATTTGTTTCATATAGGAAGGACCTCCTGACGATCAACATTGCCACAAATATACCACACCGCCGGTCATTTGTCGAGAAACCAGTGCGACGGCCAAACGACCGGCATGCATGAGAAAAACGGCATGTCTTTTGATCTTGCTGTTTTCGTTTTCTATAGGTGAGCAAGCGAGAAGAATCGGGATGCCGGCTTATCACCCGGGCAGTAATCCGGCTTTGTATGGCTCCCCATATCTTGACGCGGGGAGTGCACTTAAGTAAAATGACCGTATACCGGATATTGAGTATCATATTCAATTCAGAGAAATGCTTATTTATTTGGAGAGGTGCCTGATAAATGGTCCAGACAGGCGATCTTGCACTGTATGAAGGTAAACCGTACGGAAACATCATGTTCAGATCGGATTATGCCGGATTGATCCGATCGGGCTTTCAGCCGGGAGACAGCGTCGATGTTCATTTCAGCGGTGGAGCGGTCCTGGAGGATATACCGTTTCTGAGCGGGTGTATCCTGCCGGAGGGAATCATCTGCGTGAACGCTCACGAAGGCTTCGACTGGATACGGGTCGAAAAGCGCTTCGGAAACATTTGGGATCAAAGTGGAATCCGGGAAGGCGAAACCGCGAAGATCATCCTGCGCGAATCGCGTAAGTATACTTTCCTATATCAGATCTTCAACCTGGAGTTTACGCTGGAAAGACATGATCATCCAGGCGATGAATGCTTTACGAACTACCGTGAACTGAGCTGCGGACATCTGCGAAAAAGAATGTTCTACCGGTCGGTCGCTTCTTTTGACCCGGATAACCGTGGACCCGAATTCAGGAAAAGGCAGGAAATTCTTGACCGGCTTATCGAACGCGACGGGATCCAGTCGATCGTCAATATGGACTGTAACCGGCAGCAAATGGAGAAGCTTTTTGCTTCCGGCGCGTATGATCTTTTTTATGTACAGAAGCTTTATAATGAGGGAAAGATCTTTTCGGATCAGTTTTCAATAGATTATTCCGGATCTGTGTACCGGAAACAGGTCACGACATTGTTGCGCAATCTGCCAAAGCAGACCGGGCCTTATCTCATTCAATGCAAAGCCGGGCTGGACAGGACCGGTTTCCTGTGTGCGTTGTTGGAAGCGCTGGCGGGTGCGGATTTAACTGAAGTCATAGACGATTATATGCGCTCGTACGATTCCCTCTTTGGTCTGACCTGGGAGAATGACCGCGAAAAATACGATATTCTGCGCCGGTACCAAGCAGACAGGATCATAAAAATCATTACACTGGATAATGGATCCGAAACGCCGCGTTTTGCGTCTGAAGCGGAGACTGCAACCGACGAAAAGGCCACAGATGCCATTGACTTATGCGCTGCGGCGGAGAAGTATCTGCAACGATGCGGGTTGGATGATGCTGAGATTGCCGGTCTGAAAGACTTCCTGACTGAGTAAGAATTCACCGTTATGGAGTATAAAATGAAGAGAAAAATAGATATTGCCTATAAAAACGCCTTTACAACAGCGGTTTATACCAGAAGTGCCAACATGATGGCCGGCTTCATCGATGGAATGCTGACCAGTGTTTTTTTGGGTGTAGACGCCATGACGGCATACGGAATCGCTGTAACGTATTTTACAATGAATTCCATTCTGAGCTATGTGCTTGTCAGCGGAAGCCAGCTTCTTTGCTCTGAAAAGATCGGTAAAAACAGCATGGATGAAGCACGAAGCGTATTCGCGCTTTCCACATGGAGCTCATTTCTCATTTCCACGGTCATCACGGTCCTGGGCCTCATTTTTGCCGAACCGTTCGCGGAATTTCTTGGTGCAAGGGGCGACGCGCGGTATCTGGCATCGGAAGCAGCAGGATATCTCCGTTATCTGTTTATCGGTAATATCTTCCATAACTTCATTGCGGTATCCGCCGGCGCTATTCAGATGGATGGAGGGGCAAAGCTTGTCCGCATTGCCGGTATCGTGACCTGTGTGGTGGATGTAGTCGGAGATCTGTTGAATGTATTCGTGTTCAAGGGTGGACTTGCCGGCATGGGCGCTGCCACCACTATAAGCAATATCTGCGCTGCAGCGGTTCTCCTTGTATATTTCCTCAAACGCGGAAGACTGTTCTCGCTGAATCCTGTTCATGTCCGGTTGCAATACCTGCCCGAGCTCTTCCATCTCGGCTATTCGCAGGCCGTGCACGGGCTGGCTGCCTTTTTCGGGAATACGGCAATCAATCGTCTTGTGATTTCCAGAGCTGGTCTGAACGCGATGTTCGGTATGACCGTTTTCAAAAATGTGTTACTGTTTATCAATCCTATCTGTTGTGCCATCGGAGACGCGAATCTTCTCCTTCTCGGGCTGCGTATCGGTGAATGTGACAAAGAGCGCGTGGAACAGACTTTCAAAAGCTCACTGCGAATCATATCGCGTCTGATTCCTGTCGGCATACTGCTGATGGTTCTTTCCCATCCTGTCGCGTGTCTGTATACAGCGGATCGTGCCGTCGAAAGTATCCGGTGCGCACAGGCAGCAATCATCTTCCTTGGAATTCAGATTCCGTTTGCCGCTTTGTTTCTTGCGAGTGTGAAAGGCCTGCAGGCATTCAGAAAGCAGAAGGTCTGTTCGGTCATGAACCTGGTTCACGGATGCGTGTTCCCATGCGGCTTGCTTTTGCTCTTTGCCGGTTTTGGAAATATCGGTGTTTTCGCTTCTGTTGTAGGTGCGGAAGCCCTTTCCGCCATTTGTACCGCGATCCTGTATAAAAGAGAACATCAAAGAAGCCGCCTGCTGAGTATCCCGGACAAAGATATCCTCAGTGCGGATATAGCAACAGAGGCGGAGGCGATCGACTTTTCCGTTGCCGCCGCGGCGTTCTGCGCGGATCATGCCGCGGATCCGCGGATCTGCAATTGTGTCAGGTTGTGCGCGGAGGAGATGGCTGTCTGTCTGATCCGTCACGGCAGGGAAAGTCAGATCAAAACCCCGATGGTCAATATCAAATTACTCATTCTGGATAAAAAGATCACCATGCGTGTCCGGGATAACTGTCCGCTTAACAATTTGCGGCAACGCGCTGAAGAATGGTCCTTGGAGGATCAGAATCCCGAAAGGTACATGGGAACATGGCTCGCATTGAAGTGCTCCGATGAATTCCGCTATATTCCATTATTGGACGAGAATAATACGATCCTTACGTTCCGGATCTGAAGCTGTTTCTGCCCTGATCCCCGTATCCTCATTCCTTGATGCCGCCACTGGCCACAGCAGTAACGATCCGCTTTCTCGTGCAGAGGAAAAGGAGCAGCATCGGAAGAGTCCCCATGGCTGCGGCGGCCATAATGACTTCTGTGTTCGCGCCGCTTTCCGTGGTAAAGGTGAACAACCCATAAGGCAGTGTACGGAACTCATCGTGCGCGATGACAAGTCTGGGCCACATGAAGCTGTTCCAGGAGCCGATGATGTTCAGCAGGAGGACGGCTGCGATACTCGGACGGGCCATAGGTACCAGCACGTTCCACAGATAATGCCAGTTCCCGGCTCCATCCACCCGGGCAGCGTTATACAGGCTTTCGGGTACGGACTGGAAAAAACCGCGCAGGATATAGGTGTAGAAAACGGAACTGGTGAAGGGGATTATCAGCGCGTACAACGTATCATACAAACCTGTTTTGACGATGGTCCGATAGTTAATGATAATAAGCAGTTCAAACGGAACCATCATACAACTGAGCAGCAGTGTGAACAACAGATCACGTCCGGGAAAGCGAAAATGTGAAAAAGCGAATGCTGCGAGGATCGTGGTAAGCATCACGATCCCGGAATTGGAAACAGAAACGATGACGCTGTTCAGTAAGTATCTGCCAAACGGCGCGGTGTTCAGTGCTTTTGCGTAGTTGGTGAAGTTAGTCCAGTTATGGGGAAACATGCGCGGTGGAAAAAGGTTCATCTCGGCAACGGTCTTCAGCGAAGAAACAAGCATCCAGTAAAACGGGAATACCATGATGATC
>JAZUFB010000234.1:0-2352 GCA_045640475.1 Clostridia bacterium | reverse complement strand
CCTCTCAGGGTCCCGCCGGTCAAAACGCAAAGCATCGACAGTGCCATCACAACACGATGGTCTCCGTGGCCTTCAAGAGCCTCTGTGGAGCGTTTTACTCCGCCCGGCATAATTCTGACCGTGTCCTCTGTGATCGCGCTTCTGACGCCAAATTTGGCCAATTCTGACGCCATACACCGCACGCGGTCACTTTCCTTGCCCGCCAACCTGCCGGTACCCGTAAACAATGCCCCATGCTTCGCTGCCGCGGCGGCAAACAAGACCGGGGCCAGATCCGGACAGTCTGTCACATCCACATTGGGATCTTCGCGGTCCAGTTCAGAAAACAGCTGCTTACAGATCCGGTCTCCCTGCGGGCTATCCGGATCCAGACCCGTCACCCGGATCTCATGGCCCAGGCTGTTCAGCGCAAAATACACCGCCGCGCCTGACCAGTCGCCTTCCACTTCCGTTTCACGTGCCTGATATCCTGTTCCTCCGCTGATCAGCCATACGCCATCTCCGTTTTCCCGGATGTCCGCGCCAAAGTCTTCCATCACCTTCGCGGTCATGCGCGTATAAGGTACGCTGACCCGCGGAGCCAGGACCTGCAATTCATGGTCTCCGGAAATCAGAGGCAGCGCCAGCATCAAACCCGTCGTATACTGGCTGCTGAGGTCCCCCGGAACCGTCAGTTTTCCGCCCTGCAGTCTGCCTTCCGTCCGAAAGCCCCGGGCTTCCGTTGTCAGCCGGATCCCCTGCTTTGCAAGCAGTGCCTCATATCCGCCGATCCCGCGCCGCAGCAAGCTTGGTTCACCTGTAAACAGGCAACGTTCCCGCAGTGCCGTGGCCACCGGTATCATAAAGCGGAGCGTGCTCGCGCTTTCTCTGCAGTCAAAAACAGTTTCCGTTCCGGCGGGTTCCTCCGGGATTCCGCCCCGGACCTCCGCGTTTCCGTTTTCGAGCCGGATCTCCGCGCCAAGTTGACGGAGGCATGCCACGGTGGCCAGCACATCTTCACTTTCGCCGATCCCACGGATCAGACTCACACCCCGCGCGAGCGCGGCGCAGATCAGCATCCTGTGGGCAAGGCTCTTGGAAGGCGGTGCCGCGACCGACCCCTTCAGGGTGCAGGGAGCAATCGTGATATTCATCTTTTCCCGCCCTGCTCTTTCAGGATATCCATCGCGGTCAGGTACCCTTTCAGTCCTTTTCCGCTCACCGTGGCGATCACCGCGTCCCGGATCAGGCTGATCTTCCGGAAATCCTCCCGCTTGTCCACATCGCTCACATGGACTTCCACCGCAGGGATCCCGACCGCTTTCAGCGCGTCCCCGATGGCCACGCTGGTGTGCGTATATCCCGCGGGATTGATCACGATCCCGTCGATCCCGTCAAAATAGGCCTTCTGGATCTCATCCACCAGCGTTCCCTCATGGTTGCTCTGTACGCAAACGACTTCCACATCCATGGCTTCAGCATGCCTATGGATCATGTCCATCAGATCCTCATAGGTCTCATGCCCGTAGATCTCAGGCTCCCGGATCCCCAGCATATTCATGTTAGGCCCGTTCAGGATCAACAGTTTCATGGATTCGTCCGTCCTTTCATCCAATCCTTGGCTCCACCTCCGGGGCAATATCGTCAATTTATGCCAACTTTCTTAGAAGTAGCCTCTTTCACAAGCCCCCAATCCTCGGCTCGCCCTCTGGGAGAGCTGTCGCCTCCGGCGACTGAGAGGGCGCGCGTAACGTAACTATTCCTTTAAGCTGACATCATTTTTCACACAGTATATCCGTTCCATATCTCTGTGCCAGCAGATCACACAACACGATCGCCGTCACGCTGTCGATCACCGGGCAGATCCGCCGTACAATTGCCGGATCATGCCGGCCCACGATCTGGATTTTCCGGTCCTCCATCGCGTCCATATCCACCGAGTATTGCGGCATTGAAATGGACGGAGTAGGTTTCACCGCGCACTGGAACAGCACCGGCATCCCGTTGGTGATCCCGCCGTTGATGCCGCCATTGTTGTTCGTCTCAGTCACGATCTTCCCGTCCATCATCAGGGGATCGTTGCATTGGCTCCCCCGGTAATACGGGAACGAGAATCCCAACCCGAATTCAACGCCCTTGATCCCGCCAAGGCTGAACAACGCGTGGCTCAACAGGCCCTCCACGCTGTCAAACCAGGGTTCGCCCAGTCCGGCATCCAACCCGCACACAGCGGTCTGGGTCACGCCGCCCACGCTGTCTCCGGCCTCGGCAGCCAGCCGGATCTTTTCTGTCATTTCCCGTCCCTTTTCGATATCCAGCACAGGAAACTCACGGTCCTTCAGCATCGGGATCTCTTTTTCCGGATCCCTGAAA
>JAZUFB010000233.1:0-4365 GCA_045640475.1 Clostridia bacterium | reverse complement strand
TAGGAATCAAAAAGAGGTGTATGCGTTTTCTGATTCGGTACCGGAAAGATTACGCCGACCAGGTCTTCTGTCAGTTTTTCCTGTGAAATGCCTGTCAATTCTTCCATATACGGAAGATCCACTCGTGCTTTTTCTGCAATGGAGACTGCAAGTGCTTCAGCAGCGGTATCTGCATGAGTTACAACAACCTGCTGACGAATAGTCCGCTTTGTGAACATGTCTGCTTTACGCTCAAGCTCGCCATCCTCATTGATAACCTCAAGAGAACATAGCAGATAGTAGGAAGAATCATCAGAAAAAGCATTCGCGTTTCCGCGTGAATTGATCAATCCATACCTGTCGGAGAAAGCGTCATAACGCTTGTTCAGATCGTTTTGAAGTAATGCTATCTCCGTATCATCCGCGTTATCAAGCTGCGCTTCTATCAGACGATTAACACATTCGCGAAGGCGTACCATTCCGATAACACGTTCACGCGCTGTAGCATTCATATCAGGCTGAACCATAATAGAATTCCTGCGATAAAATACTTCACCGTCAATAATCGTATATGAATAATTCTTGACAGTTGGATCCGCAGGGATGCTTTTGTGAACGATTTCGTCTTCATCTATCTCGGTACGTTCAGCAGCACGGTATGAACCGCTGATATGAGACACGGCATTTTTCAATTGTTCTGCGAGTTCTATACCGTCAAACGGTACACAGGCTGTTTCGGTTTGGTTTCCATACATTCGTTCATCCCAAACCATTTTGCCAAGAACCATTTCAGGATGTTGAGCAAAATAACTGTTGACAGGTATTCCATCCTCTGTCTGTTCAAGATGAACCCAGTTCGGCTCAATATCAATCGGGCGTTCCCGTTTCTGAAGAAACAGGATATCGCTTGTCACTTCTGTACCGGCATTCGCTTTGAAGGCTGTGTTCGGCAGACGGATCGCTCCCAGGAGTTCTGCTCTCTGCGCGATGTATTTCCGTACTTCCGGATTCTGCTTATCCATCGTACCTTTGGATGTAATGAAAGCAATCACACCGCCGGGGCGAACCTGATCCAGCGTTTTCGCAAAGAAATAATCGTGGATCAGAAAATTGTACTTGTCAAAAGTTCTGTCCTGTAACTTATAGGAACCAAAGGGCACATTGCCGATAGCCAGATCAAAGAAATCCTTTTTATCCGTCGTTTCAAATCCTGCAACCGTGATATCTGCCTTAGGATAAAGCTTCTGCGCGATCCTTCCGGTAATGCTGTCCAGTTCAACACCATACAGTCGACTTTCGGACATACTGTCCGGAAGCATACCGAAAAAGTTGCCCACACCGCAGCTTGGTTCCAGCACATTTCCCGTATGGAAACCCATCTGTTCCACTGCATCATAGATAGCACGGATAATAACAGGACTGGTGTAGTGTGCGTTCAGCGTAGAGCCGCGGGCAGCATCATATTCATCGGGAGTTAACGAAGCAGACAGTTCAGCAAATTCTTCAGACCAATTGGGTTTGTTTTCGTCAAAAGCGTCAGCTAAACCACCCCACCCAACATAGCGAGAAAGAATTTCCTGTTCGTCATGTGTTGCCGGTCTCTGCTCTGCTTCCAATTGCTTCAGCAGATGAATGGCGTTCATATTGGCCTGGAACTTAGATTTCGCGCCACCTTCACCCAAATGATCATCCGTGATATGGAAGTTTTCAGCAATGGGTGCCGAATGTTCAGGAACGCGTCCTTTTTCATCAGTCGCTGTGTTATCGATCACAATGTTGCGGAGATGGATTTCCTCGTCCGGAGTTTCAACGGATTTCCGGGCCGGAAGCAGATCACTGTTGCGTTCATCCTGAGCCATGAGGCTTTCAAAACGTTCAATGCTTTCGGCTCTGAAGACAGGATATACCAATGTCGGATCACGAAGCTGAACACCGAAAGGAGTTTTTTCTTCGATAAAAAATGCGGTACCGTCCAGATAAACGGTATCGCCGACATCATAGGTATGCGGTTCTGCACTTTCAGACTGAGAGGTTACCGGTTCGATATCAGGCTCATCGGCTTCTGTCTCGGATTCAATCACATCATCCGGAGTGAAGTCTTGATCCTCCTCATCGGGTTCATCCGGCAAAGGTGTTTCGGCAATTCTTGCTTCCGCTTCACGAAGCGTCAGTTCTTCTTTCTCTTTTTCGGTGAGATATAGGTCCCTGCGGATCAAGGACTCAACACGGGATGCAACCTGTGACCAGGAAAGAAGCACTTGAGGAGCATCGGCTTTCTGAAGTTGAATCCCTTTCGAATCATGATTTTCACCACTGTGATCGGAACCGGATACAGCGTGAGATCTACCACCAATACCATATTCATTCTTCAGATAATCAGCTTTTTCTTTTGTTGAATGCCCCGGATATGAAGTAAAATACTGATAAATACGACCTTTGCCACCTGCAACACTGCTACCACCGGAAATTGTCGCATCAATTTCGTCTTCCGTGATAAATGTCGGAACCTTTGCCACTTCTGTAAGCAGAGAATCATATTCTCTCCTGGGAAATGTCAGTTCAGTCAGTTCAGGTACCAGAAAATCCGGTGAATAGAAACGGAATCGCATCAGATCATGATTCTGCTGGTAAGCCTCTGTAAATATACGTGCTTCGTCAATCAAAACAGAAACAAAATCCGTATCCGCAAGCATATTCGCCAGTTCTGCTGTTTCTTCAGGGAAACCGCCACCATGAATTGCTTTCAAAGTTGGCATATATGCTTCTGCTTCCGAAGACATGTCTCGACTCATATACCACAGTCTTTCTGCAAGGCGTTTCCGTTCGTGAATCGGTACAGTTGCCAATTCAAGCATGCTCAGATATTGACCGGATTCCATCAGTTCTCCAATCCGTTTAACGGCATCCTCCCAGGTCAGCAATTGAGACATATTTACATTGCGCGCATATTTCCCATAGGCAATCCGGATACCGGATTCTTCATACCATGCACTGTACTGTCTTCCGTTGATGACAAATCCATTCCCGCCGTGATACAGCCTCTGCATCCGTTCAGCAATAGCGGAAACAGGCATCTGTTTCATAAAGTCGCCTGCAATGAACAGTCGTTGATCAGTGGTGTTGCCACCCTGACGTAGTACCTCGTCCACAACTTCCTGCGGAACTGAAAAAGCGAAGGGCGTCAGTACGCTCTCCGCTTCAATCGTATTAATCAGTTCAATCTGTTCGCTTTCACTCGGAACAAAGAAACTCATTTGTTCTGAATAATCAAGCCGAGCCGATTGTTCTTCAACCGTTAGTTGTAAATCAGCTCCGATAGAATCATTTCTTCCACTTGATTCTGAAGGTTGTTCATCTTCGCTACCCACAACATCTGGTTCTCTGCCTTCAGTTTCTCTGTTACTCCCGCCTGAGCCTTCAGAATCGGCATTAGCTCGTTCATTCGTGTCTTCGCGGTCTGTTCGATCTCGTGAAGATGTTCCATCAGTTTGCCGCTCAGCAAAAGGTTCGCGTACATTGCCGGATGGTTCTCTTCCAGATACTGTTGACGCATCAGTCCGTATTTGCCCACCGGTGTCTTGTCCGTCTCGCTCAGCCCCATTTCCGGGAACAGGTAATCCCCGTGCTGTGTGTACTTCAGTTCGTTCATTGATGACACTCCTTTCATATGCCCTTACTGTCCGTTCAATCTCCCGCAGTACCTGTCCGCTGATATTGCTTATCGCTTCACCCAGTGTTGCGCAGGCAGCGGGCGTATTCCATAGAGACACATCAGGAAAAGCAATCGGTTCTGTCATCTGACCGCAGCGAGTTCTCAACACATACGCAATGCTTTCAGAGACAGTCTTCCGAAATGATGCCCCGATGCTGCTATCATCATATTCACTTATCGTCGTTCCGTCCACGCTGTCGATGATCAGATTACGATTATCCCGCCAATACTCAAGAGTCAGCCGCCATGCAACCTGATCCAACTGTTCAGACAAAGAACGTGTACCATCAGCAAAAAAGTTGTCTTCCAGCGTCTCCTGAACTATATCTTCGTTTTCAGCCTTGATTTCCCATGGATTGACCTGACGAGAGCTTTGGTTTCCACCTGTATCAGACACATCAAACACATAACGAAGTTGAATTTGTCCCTGATTGAAACGTATCAGTGAAATGCCTTTTGCACCTTTACGGATATAGCGATGCATGACATTGTTCCAGAGATCATATTCAGCACAGGCAGTCGAGTCAGGACGTTGGGCAAAAATCAACAACTGATCATAGTAGTTATACTTATATACCCTTGATGAAGTCGTCAAAAATGCTGCCCAATCATTAGAATCACCGGTTATCTTTCTTGCTGTGTCTTCAGCCATCTGGGCGTAAAATTGTGCTTTC
>JAZUFB010000232.1:0-2147 GCA_045640475.1 Clostridia bacterium | reverse complement strand
CTTGTTTCATCTTGCTGATGTTGTTCGCCAGGAACAGCATCTGCGGATCTCCGATATCCGGCACCAGTGAAAGTGTCTCTCCATGATGACTTACAATGAAACGCGTGTCCGCGATCTCTTCCTTTTTGATGTCTCCCCATGCCTTCAAATCTGTCTTCCAGGGTGTTCCAAACGGAGGGTTGGACAAGCAAAAATCAAAGGTCTGCCCGCTGAAACCATCATTGGAGATGGTGGAACCAAAGGAAATATGGTCGGATTGTTCACCTTCGCCTTTTACGAGCATATCGCTTTTCGCGATGGCATACGTTTCATCCGCCAGTTCCTGACCATATAGATGGATGGATACTCGCTTGCCAAATTCCGCAGCTATCTCACGGATCCGCTGATCCGCGACGGTAAGCATGCCACCCGTGCCGCAGGCTCCATCATAGATGCGGTAAGTAGTATTTTGAATCTTGTCTTTTACAGGTACAAAAGCTAAATCTGTAATCAGCTCAACGATATCACGCGGCGTGAAATGACGTCCGGCGTCAGTGATGTTTGTTTCTTCGTTGAACTTCCGAATAACTTCTTCAAAGACCGTGCCCATCGTATGGTTGTCAAGTGCCGGAAGCACGGTTCCTGCTGGTGTAGTGACAGGACGTGAAGATAGATTGATGGACGGGTCCGTGAATTTACTGATCAACAGGCCAAGAATATCATGCTCGGAGAGCTTGTCGATCTGGTTACAGAACTCAAATTTCTTGATGATATCCTGTACATTACGGGAAAAACCATCCAAATAAAGGATGAAGTCGGCACGAAGTTGCTGCTGATTCGTGCGTGATTTCAAGTCGGAAAGCGTATATGGAGAGCCATTGCAGAAGGCTTCACCGGCTACAGCACACAGTGCTTCATCCTGATCGGTGATTCCTTCCGCATCCAGGTTTTTCTTCATTTCAAGAACCGCTTTTTTTGTGGGTTCCAAAACCGCGTCAAAACGGCGGATAACCATCATAGGCAGGATGATTTTCCGATAATCGCCCACATCATATACATCGACAAGGCAGTCGTTGGCAATGCCGAAAAGAAAAGATACGATCTGCCCGAAATTTGCTTTCTCCATTATGCTTTTTCCTCCGTCAGTTCCATAATATCAGCCATGTCACATTTCAAGGCTGCACAGATTTTCGCAAGAATCTCCGTGTTGACATGTTCATTTTTTCCAAGTTTTGCAAGGGCTCCGGTAGAGATACCGGCAGCCATGCGCATTTCAGTCTTCGTCATATCCCTGTCAATTAGAAGTTTCCAAAGCTTTTTATATGAAACGGCCATGATGATTTTCCTCCATATTGGCATAAAATATTCAATAATCGAATATTGTATTTTGATTATATATCAGCAGCCCTTGAAAATCAACAGTTGCCGGATTTTTGACGCAAGTGTAAGAAAAGTGCGAACGTTTTTTAGCGTAAGGCTTGACTGACGGGAAACCATGTATTACAATGTGTTAGGAAATAGCGAACACGCTTACGCCATTTCCAAATACTGTGAAAGGATAACGGATTCAGAAGCAAGTTCCCCCAACACCACAGTCAACTTAACACATTACTAAACACAAAATTCAAAAGGGGTATGCCTGAGAAACGGACCTGCAGTAACCGTTGCTCAGGTACAAGGAGGAGGAAGAGTACAATGACAGGAGCATTTGGAAAATTCATCGAGGAGAAGAGAAAAGCAATAGGCATGACCTTACGCGGTCTCGCGGCAGAGTTGAATATCGCCCCGGCGTTTATGAGCGATATTGAAAAGGGTCACCGTTATCCTCCGAACAAAGAGAAACTTTACGAAATGGCTCGCATCCTGCGTCTGACGGAAGATGAAACAAACCAAATGTTTGATCTGGCGGCCGGTGAAAAAGAGAATGGCATCGCACCGGACCTGCCTGAATATATCATGGGAAATCAAACCGCGCGAGTTGCCCTGCGGATGGCCCGTGACAAAGGAAGCTCAGAAAAAGTGTGGCAGAAGGTTATTGAAATGCTTGAACAGGAGGAAAACAACGAGTGATCCACTACAATCTTTCTCCGGCACAGTTGGAAGAACATGCTGAATGTCTCCTGCGCCAGTTTGATGACGAACGTCTGAAAAGAACAAAACCGATTGAT
>JAZUFB010000231.1:0-5178 GCA_045640475.1 Clostridia bacterium | reverse complement strand
AGTTCATGGGCGGCTCGCCGATGAACCCGGCGACGAACATATTGACCGGGTTGAAATACAGTTCCTTCGGGGTGCCGACCTGCTGGATGTAGCCGTCCTTCATGACCACGATCCGATCCGCGAGGGTCATGGCCTCCATCTGGTCATGGGTGACATAGATGGTGGTGGCCCCGGTGCTGCGGTGGATCTGCGCGATCTCGGAGCGCATGGTGACGCGCTGCTTCGCGTCCAGATTGGAAAGCGGCTCATCCATCAGGAAGACACCGACCTTGCGAATGATCGCGCGTCCTATTGCGACCCTCTGTCTCTGTCCGCCCGAAAGCGCACGCGGCAGACGGTCCAGATAGTCGGTAAGTCCCAGTATTTCGGCGGTTTTGTTCACGCGGCGTTCAATTTCGTCCTCATCGACACCCATGAGCGTGAGTCCGAAGGCGATATTCTCATAAACCGTCATCTGCGGATACAGCGCATAGCTTTGGAACACCATGGCAACTTCACGCTGTCTCGGCGTCATTTCATTAGCGCGGACAGCGTCAATCAGAAGTTCTCCGCTTGAAATATCCTCAAGACCCGCGATCATGCGCAGGGTCGTTGATTTTCCGCAGCCGGAAGGCCCGACAAAAACGATAAACTCACCCTTTTCGATTTCCAGATTGAAGTTATGCACCGCATGGAAACCGTTCGGGTAAATCTTATTCACATTTTTGAGTTCCAGATAGGACATATGTACCTCCCGGTTCTAAGTAATCAAAGCCCGCTGTCTACTTTCGAACATGCGTCAGCGATGATACGCATCAGCAGGCGTTTTGCAAATATGAGCAGAGAATCAAACGCAAGGTAGAATATTCCGAACAGGATCGGCTCCACTCCGAGCGGCACGCTTCCGGCCGGAGCATGTGTCACCGATATCAGAAGCCTGTTGAGCATATTATACAGGGTGAATACGAGAAACAGGATGATTCCCGAAACCAGTATATTGAGCGGAAGCGACAGAAAACGCTTTTTCGGCACCATCATCCATTTGTCATTGGCACCCTCGGTTTGCGCAAAGAAGCGCAGCGCATTGTTGGTGAGCAGATCCGTTACCGCGCCGAGAGCAAGTGCGATGATGACCAGCATATCGAGAAGATCCGATATGTAGGTTCCGAGTCCCCACAGGAAGAAAAAGCATACCGCGGCAGGAAACCAAAACTTGATTATCAAGATTTTAAGCCATCCCGGCAGGAACGATTTTTTCGCCGCGCCGAAACGCCGTCTTTCTTCTTCCGAAACAACGGGAGAATTCGTCTTGTCCGCGTTGATCAGATCGTCAATGGCTTTTGTATTAAGCCGGTAATACTCCGCCGTTTCCTTCTCGGGTTCATGAGGAACCGCGCTTTTTCTTCTCATTCCTCTTCACCCGAAATATCGAGCATAGTCATTTCGGCGGCTTCCTCCACCTTGACCGAGGTGTTGATGCGCTTTATGAGCGGCTTGTACACGGGCAGCAGCGCCGTGAGCAGCAGGCCGGCCGATACAAGGATGATGTTTGTGCGCAGAACCGAAATCGACTTTGTGATATAGGCGGTATTCGCCGTTACGGCAATGGGATCGATTTCACGGTTGATGGCATAGGATACCTTTGCCATATAGCGCGCGTCCGCAAATATGACGATACCGAACAGGATGAACATAAGTGCCAGCATGGGTATATTGGTCTTTTTTCTTTTGGGGAACGAATTCATATGGCAGACGATTCCCAGAATGGAAAAGAGCATCGTGACGAATCCGCAAAGTCCCATGCCGGAGCCCTGGATTTTCGCCGTTGTATTGGAAATCACGGTAAGCTGCAGTGAATATTCCAAAAAGGCGGCCAAAAGTACGAAAAGAGCGATATTGCCCGGACTCCGCTTGAGCGCGACCAGAAGCTTACGGATACGCTCTCTGAGCGCTGAAGCAAATGTGTTTTTCCTTTCCGACATGATTATTCTTCCTCCCTTATGGCGCTCGTGGTTTCCGCGTCAAAGAAGTGCTTTTTCCCGAATGAAAGGCTGATCACTTCATTTGCTTTATAATTCATCCAGCCTTTCAGCTTGGCAACCAGTCTGAATTCCGATTCCGGCGCCCCGTTGATATTTCCGTAGACCAGCGTATTCATGCCCTGATTTTCATTATTGGTCACTTTTACCGACACATCATCGCCGGGGATCACATTTTCCGGCCGTACGCCGAGAATGATCTCTTTTCCGTTATAGGATTTCAGAAGGTTTTGTTCCTCTTCGCTTATCTTCACGCTCCAGCCGTTTCCCCTTAAAACGCCGCCCTCTGCCTTCACACGGAAAAAGTTCATGGGAGGCAGACCGATGAAACCGGCGACAAACACATTGGCCGGGTTTTCATACAGTTCCAGCGGTGTGCCGATCTGCTGTACACGCCCCATGGACATGCAAACAATTCTGTCCGCCAGCGTCAGCGCCTCGATCTGGTCGTGTGTAACATAGAGCATGGTGGCCTTTAGCCGCTTATGAAGCAGAAGGATCTCCCGTCTCGTTGCTCCGCGCAGCTTGGCATCGAGGTTGGAAAGCGGTTCATCAAACAGGAAAACCTTGGGCGTCCTCACGATAGAACGTCCCATTGCTACTCTTTGCCGCTGTCCGCCGGAAAGCTGCGCCGGTTTTTTGTTGAGCTGTTCGGTGAGCCCCAGAATCTCTGCGGCCGCGAGCACCTTTTTGTGTATCACATTCGGGTCTTCCTTGCGCACCTTGAGGGAAAAAGCCATATTTTCATACACGGTCATATGGCCGTAAAGCGCATAGTTCTGAAAGACCATCGCCATATCTCTGTCCTTGGCAGGGGCACGGGTGATGTCTTTTCCGTCCAGTATGAGATTTCCGTTTGTGATATCTTCAAGCCCCGCGACCATGCGCAGTGTAGTGGATTTTCCGCAGCCGGAAGGACCGACCAGCACAATCAGCTCGCCGTCTTTCACTTCGAGATTAAAATCATATACGGCCTTCACGCCGCCGGAATAGACTTTTTCAAGATGCCGCAAACTCAGATCAGCCATGAGTGCCTCCCCGTTACCGTTCCCCGATGGTTTCCAGATATTTCTTCAGCGCGACACATTTGCGGTAATTGATAACTGCCGCCGCGCACAAACAAACCGCCGACACCGTGAGGTAGATGATACATCTGATAAACTGCGCGTCCCCCATGACCGCCGCCTCGGCACCGCTCAGCTTGGCTACGGAACCATGGGCCTGCAGCGGAACGAAAAAGATGCGTGCGATCTGAGCGGCACCTATAATAACGAGGGGTACGGAGTAGCTCTTTTTATAGTTCTTTACTCCCTCCGAAGCAAGGAACACCGCCAGCATGAACAGCAGATTATAAACGATGCCGGAGCCGATCTGAAGCTTATAATACCATGTACCGATGTCGGACTCGTAGATGTTCACAAAATACAGAACATCGAATATGATGGCAAAATAGCACAATACAGAAGAAACGACATTTTTCGTGTAGCGCATCCGGTCAAGACGGATGTTTTTTTCTTCGCCCGTCATATCACTTACTCCCTTCTGCAAGAAGTCCGCGCTCGTTTTTCATAAGCTTGATTTTCCAGATAATATTGACAGCAAGCAGCACAGATGCAAGAAGCAGAAGTCCGTATACCGCATAATGGGCATCGAACCAGAATGTGGAATCGGTATAGAGCGACTTCATTTTATCCGCGTGCTTTTTTAGCGCCGCGAAGTCCATTTGCAGGTACTGTGCCTTGTAATATTCAAAACGGATGTGGGACCATACGGAAAACGCGACAGATCCCAGAATAAAAAGAGAAGATGCAATATAGTTTCCGATATAATACTTCCTGCGTTTGTGTGTCCCGGTGAGGAACAGCACTGCGGCAAGAATAATCATGCCAATAGACAGACGCACGAGCAGGCGGTTAAAGGGCTGCATATCAAAGTAGATGGTGGAGCCGGGCACCTTCGTACGCGCCGCATCATCGGCGTATCTGACATTGCCCAGATAGATCGCGTCATACAGATCGGTCAGTATACCCAATGAGTAAACAAATATGAGCACACAGGCAGCCAGCGCGATAAAGCAGATGATCTTCTGCGCCGTCATTTGTTTCTTGTACATACCGACCCTCCCCAAGCGGAAAATTACGGATGGTCCGGGAGGGAATTGCCCTCCCGGACGCGGTTATACGTGAATTACTTGTTGGTGTAGTAGTCTACCAGATCTTCCCAGGCATATTCCTTGATGATCAGATACTGATCGCCGCACATGGTTTCCGCGACCATCTGAGCCATTTCTTCCGCATTGGACACGCCTTCGGCAGTGTAGCCGCCCACGATGATATCGATCATCATGTTCTGGCCGCCCTTGCCGCCGGAGAACAGAGTGTTCAGATCGGTGTAGCCGCTCAGAGTGTCATTGTCCTGCTTCGTGGTGGGCAGTACGGTGGGAACTGAGGTATACCAGCTGTTCTCGGCAAGCTCAAGCAGAGGATGCTTGATGGTGCCCAGACCGATTGCGGTGGACAGATAGCCTGCGCCTTCCTTACCGACGACGCTGGTGCACTGATACTCGAACGCCTGGCTCTTTGCGAAGGACAGAGTGGAGCCCAGGAACTGACGGGCATAGTTGGTGTAGTTGCCGCTGGCCTTGGACCACAGTTCTTCGAAGGTGGCATCGGCGATCATGGGCATCTCCTTGCCGTTGAAGGAGAAGGTGACATAGGAGCCGTCTTCGTTGGTCTTGATGAACGCATCGGGACCATAGCTCATAAGAATCTGGCCTTCCTCGGAGAAAGCGAAGTCGATGAGCTTGAGAGCGGCGTAGAGCTTGTTCTGATCGTCGCCGACACCGGCTTTGGAGATGCCCCAGCCGTCGGTCTTGACGGAACGCCAGGACTCGGTAAAGCGCATGAAGGTACCTTCCTCTTTGGTGCCGTCGAACCACAGGGCAACGGGAACCATGATCGCCATGTATTTCTCGCCGTCGGCGACCTGAAGCTTGGTGTCGTTCAGAATGGTCTGGGTCTGGTTGTAGTCGTAGCTCATGAAGCCCAGATCGTTCTCAAGGTAGGTGGAAGAGGTTTCGGCGGCACCGGTAACAAAGGCTTCGGAGATGAGGCCTTCCTTGACCATGGCGTTCATGCGTTCCATGGCGGCGAAGGTCTCG
>JAZUFB010000230.1:0-3685 GCA_045640475.1 Clostridia bacterium | reverse complement strand
AGGGGGCGGGATGGTAGATTGTAGGCTTTTCCTTGGTTTTGAAGCCTGCGGGGTGATGCGTATCTATGGACCACCCGCCGTAGGCAATCATATCCTTGAAATGGCCGCCGGAACGAAGTTCATTCTGCACCATAATGTGGTCACCAACATAGCGCCGGCTTTCGCGCTTCCCGGGCAGCATACCAATCCAGGAAAGACGCCAGTATTTGTTCTGCTCTTTGTTTTCCGGCGCATTCTTCACATAATCCCATACGCCGTAGGCTATTTTCAGAAGCTCATCCCGGCATACTTCCGTGTCACGGATAGAGTCCATATCGCCGCCCAATTCCAGGTACCAGAAGTTTTCATTTACCTTTTTCATATCAGGCACACGGTACGGGGCAAGATCATCATATGAATAGTGATAAGCCCAAACAGGCGGAATAAATGTACTGGGCGTTTCTTCCTCACGGGCTTGAATCAGGCAGCTCATTCCCATGGTAGTATTGTTCGCTTCATCAGGGGCAGTACTTTCATCGTACTCGTATTTGGATTCCGTGCCCCGCATGAATTCCGCACCGGTCAATGGAGCGAGGATACTATCACCGGAACAATCCATGAAAATATCGGCAATGACTCGCTGGAATGTTTGGGTCGTCATCTGCCAGCCGGTTACGCTGACGATGCGGTTCCCATCCATTTCGCAATCGTAGCATGAGCAGTTCAGCAGCAGCGTCAAGCCGGGTGTCTTGACCGCCAAATCGTACATGATGCCGTCCCATATCGAATAATTCTTTGAGGAATTACGGTAATGGTTCTCCAGCCATAACTCCTCAATGATGCCTGTTTCTTTGTTGTTTTTTCCCTGGGCACCTGAAACCCACATGCGAATTTCACTGCTTGCGTTGCCGCCAAGCATGGGGCGCTCCTGCATCAGGACAACTTTCGCACCATGACGGGCCGCTGCAACCGCAGCGCACAGACCTGATAAACCTCCGCCAACAATACACAGATCGGTTTCTGTAACGATTGTCTCAAATCCGTTTTCGCGCATACTAACCTCCTGATTAACAATGCGGGCATACTTTCGCATGTCCGCATATCATTTCCCGCAGACTGCATATTTATCATTATGCGGTATGCATCTTTTGTTATTATGAACGCTTGTACTCTTGAAGAACCCATGGGCTAAACGTCAGATGACCTGCTGCCTCTGACCCTACCTTGCATAACTGGCCGCGGCCACAAACCGGTTCCACACGTCCATCTTTATCCGGGTCAGTATACTGACGGAAAAAGCCGTCCAAACGACAACGTAATTCAGTACATTTTGCATCAATAAAATCCGCATCGTACCCGAAGACTCTGTTCTCTGAAAGAAGATTATGCTTTTCATCAGGATCGTGGACGAGATCGTACAATTCATCAGGACCATATGGATATCGATGAATTAGTTTCCACTCCTTTGTGCGAATCATTCGAGCAGGACCATACTCATCGAATACGCTGATGCTTTCATGGTATTCCGGCTCGCTTTCCGATACTAAGGAAGGCATGAAGCTGCGGCCGGGCAGTATGTCTGCCTCTGGATTATCAATATTCAGGAAGTCGAGCAATGTTGGCATGAAATCATATTGACTAAGCAGTGCATCATTGACAATGCCTTCCCTGATTGTTCCGGGCATTGAGAAAATGCAAGGAACCTTTACAGAAGTATCATACATATTCAAGGGATTTGTCGCATTGCCTTTTCCCCAGATGCCGTGATGACCGCAATTGAACCCGTTATCGCTCATATAAACAACGAGCGTATTATCACGAATGCCCAGTTGCTCAAGCAATGCCATCAATCGTCCAACGTTATCATCAACACCTTGAATTGCAGCATAATAGCCTGCGAGCAAATCCCTCAGGGTTACCTGTTTTCTATCCTTGCTTGCAAAAGATTCGCTATACTGGATTTCCACAGGATGAGCAGGGCTCCAGGGGTGTCGGGGATCCTGAGGAATATCACCAAAGGAACATTGCATATAGTGTTCAACATATTCCTTACGATGCTGATCGACCAATGGTCCATGCGGAGCCGTGAAGGTCAGGTTCAGGTAGAACGGTTTTCCTTCCTCATGGCATTGCTTAATGAATGATATCGCGTCATCGGTAATAACATCCGAAAGATAGCCCTTTGTCTGTTCTATCTCTTCGCCTCGGAACATTTCAGAGTCAATATACGTTCCTGCACCGGCCTGCTTCGCAACATACCAATGTGTATAGCTCTTTTGAGGTTTTCCTGCAGCGCCCAAATGCCACTTGCCACAAATACCGCAGGTATATCCGCGCTGTGCCATCAAATCTGTATATCCGGTAATGCCTTCAAGATATTCAATTGGCACATCATTTTTGGTATTTCCATTTCCACCCCTGATCCAGTCATGAACACCATGCTGCGACGGAATTCGCCCCGTCAATATTGACGCCCGGGCAGGTGAGCAAACCGGGGATGTACAGAAGAAATTATCAAATCGGACACCCTCTGCTGCGAGTTTGTCGATATTAGGTGTTCGTATCTCTTTGTTCCCAGTACACCCTAAAGACCAGTACCCCTGATCATCAGTCAGAATTAGAATCACATTAGGTTTAATATTATTAGTATTCACGTGACCATTCCTCCCTATAATTTATAGTATCACTTTTCGTTTAACAGAATTTGAACAATGTCGGTCAACGTCTCTCCCTGGTATTCAGCAGCTGTATTCACAGCAACAGTCGAGTCATAGTGTACCCGTGCCGCTGGAAGATTGGCATTGTGTGCGCCGGCGATATCCGTTTTCTCTTCGTCCCCGATCATGATTACTTTCGCGGGATCGGCAACATGAGCAAAATCCAATATCTTATCAAAGAATTCCTTCTGCGGTTTCGCGAAGCCTAAATCGGAAGAAACAAAAAGGGAGGTAAAAAACGGCAACAACCCTGACGCTTCCAAGCGATGGCGCTGTACTTCACCTACTCCGTTGGAAGCAGAGTAGATTTTTACGCCTGAACTCTGCAGTAACTTTAAAGCTTCTACGGTATCAACAAACAAGAGTAAGACATTCCGAAGGCCACGCTCAAATCCCTCGCCGATTTCTACTGGATCCCCGGTAAAACCGTGAATTTTCTGCAGTCTGGAAAAACACGTTGGCCGAAGTGCTTCCCGTGATAATTTTCCTTCCGCATATTCCTTCCAGCACTGATGTACTACCGGAGTATAGTCGGGATAAATCATCTCGGCGACTTCTTGTCCCACAAGGGAAGCGATGATCCCTTTTTCTGCACGATGTGTGTCAAAAAGTGTGTTGTCCAAATCAAGCAGAATCGTTGAATATTTCATTGTTTGTTCTATCTTCCTGTTTTTAGTCCCAGTTCAAAGCACGACGGATATTTCCGCCCAGGATCATCTGCTTGTCTGTTTCAGACAAATCCAGGTTCTTGATGTATTGCAACGCGTACCGATTTTCTTCAATTGAGTTATACGGATAATCCAATCCGAATGTCAGATACTGAGGCCCAAGCAACCAAAGAAGGTCCTTAATCTGTTGGTCATTCAGATACCACAGCTTATGCAGCCCTTCCCGGAAGAAAACAGTGGTCAATCCGCCGTACACACGCGGCTCCTGCTTCGGCTTGGCATTGTTAAGCAGGACTGCAAGTGTTTCGTTGAAATAGCAGT
>JAZUFB010000229.1:0-4162 GCA_045640475.1 Clostridia bacterium | reverse complement strand
GCGGTATGCTGGAGATCTGGGCCGATCTGCTCGAGATGACCGGCAAGGAAAAGTATAAGATCCTTCTGGTGCGCTACTATCGTGCCCGCCTCTTTGAGCCTCTTCTGGCCGGCGGCGATCCCCTCACCAACATGCATGCCAACACCACCATTCCGGAGATCATGGGGTGCGCCCGCGCGTGGGAAGTGACCGGAAATGAGAAGTGGCTCCAGATCGTCAAAGCCTATTGGAAGTGCGCTGTCACCGATCGCGGATGCTTCGTCACCGGCGGCCAGACCCAGGGCGAGATCTGGACCCCAAAGCAGAAGCTCAAGGCGCGCCTGGGCGATAAAAATCAGGAACACTGCACCGTCTATAACATGATCCGCCTTGCCGACTTCCTTTTCCGCGTCACCGGCGATCCGACCTATGCCCACTATATCGAATATAACCTCCATAACGGCATCATGGCCCAGACCTATTGGGAAGGCCTTCCCTTCAACGGTGGCAGAAATACCGGCCTCCTGACCTATTTCCTGCCCATGAAGGCAGGCCTGACCAAGGATTGGGCCGGCGAAACCGATACCTTCTTCTGCTGCCACGGCACCATGGTTCAGGCCAATGCTGCCTGGAACCGTTACATCTGCTACCGTGACGAGTCCGATGTCTGGCTTGCCCGCTATGTCAATGCCGATATCAACCTCGGCGAAGGCGTCTCCCTCACCGTCCGTGAGGATACCCTGAACGGTACCGAGATGACCTCTTCCGAAAACAACGTAGCCCAGACCGTCAACGCGACCGCCGCCATCTACGAAAACAAGCCTGATACCCGCCTCTGGCGCATCACCTTCCATGGCACCGGCGAGACCGCACTCACCCTGCACCTCTGTCTGCCGGATTGGATCACCGGTAAAGCGCGCGTCATGCTGGAGGACACCCTTCTCTGCGAGACCTCCGATACCTCCCGCACCGTCGAGATCGACCGCATCTGGGAAGATGGCGATGTCATCACCGTCCTTCTCCCGATCGGCCTCAAGTTCATCCCCCTGCCCGATGATCCCTCCGTTGGTGCCTTCCGTTACGGCCCCGATGTTCTCGCCGGTCTGACCGCCCAGGAACGCGTCCTCCGCGTCTACGGCGATCCCACCACTGAGCTTTCCATCGACACCGAGCGCCAGTGGGGCGAATGGCTCACCTTCTTCAAAACCGAAAACCAGGATCCCGCCGTTTCCTTCACCAAGCTCAACAAAGTCGGCTACGAACCCTACCAGATCTACTTCAAGATCAAAAATCCCTGATCAAAAAGGCCTTGCCACTCACGGCAAGGCCTTTTGGATTTCTCTTTCTCGCTTCATAACCAAACACCAACCTTCGTCGCGGTTGTGTCTGCGGGACGGTTTTCGTCGACTCATCTTTGATGTGTCAGAGAGAACTGTCCCTCTGACACAACCCCACCATACAAGCCAACCCTCGTCACCCCTTCGTCAACTCTTCATCCAACCACTGCGTTGCTCCCTTACTCCACTCTTTGAACGCAGCATAGAAATTCCTCTCCAAAACCTCTTTCTGCTCCGCCGACAAATTTTCATCCTTCCTCACATTCAGGATCACCGTTGCCGCCGGAACAGCCATTGTCTTTTCTTTCTTCCGATCCAGTCTGAACCCGAAGAACGATCCGTTCCATGTCGTGCTCCCATCCAGGAACACATCAATAAACTCGATCGACAGTCTCTTCAGATAAGCATCCAGACATTCGTCCCGATCTTTCGCCATCCCAAGACATTTGATCAACTGCAGATCCCCGAACAATTCTTCCCGGATCTCCCTCGCGGTCTCCCGGTCAAACTCCTTCGGTGTCAGCCACAACTGCAGCAGATAGCTCTTCACGATCGAGTAATCAATACTGTTGCGCTTATGCTTCTTCTCATGCCCGATAAACAGCGCTTCCCATTCGATTTCCGGGCATTCCGGCAACTCCTGGCGTGCTTTTTCGATGACCTTCTTCCGCTCCGGCACGCTCGTAGCCGCGGCGATCTTCCCCAGCCATTCCTTCACCTTTTCGTCTTCTATGGCCGATTTCACCTCAAGCGCTGCCCCACAGAACGGGCAAAATGCCGCGCCATTCATTTCCGTTTCTTTTCCGCATTTCGCGCACTTCATCCGTGTTGCTCCTCCTGTCATTTCAGCCCGTACAGGTCCATATACTTATCCTTCAGCCATCCGGTATAGATCTTCGCATCCAGGGGCCCGCCCATGGCATCCAGCAGCATATCCTTCGGCTTCATCAGGCATCCCTTGCTGTGGATCTTTTCTCCCAGCCAGGCCGTAATGGGCTTCAGATCGCCCTTCTCGGCGATTCCCCATACATCGATATCCTTTTCCATCTGCTTCAGCATCTGCACGCCATAGGCGCTTCCCAGCGCGTAGCTCGGGAAGTATCCAAAGCTTCCGCCGCTCCAGTGGCTGTCCTGCAGGATGCCGTTCCGGTCATCCGGCACATCCACGCCCAGCGTCTTCTTGTACATCTCGTTCCAGATTCCGGGCAGCTCGTCGATCTTCGCTTCGCCGCTGATCATCAGCTTCTCGATCTCATACCGGATCATCACATGCAGCGGATAAGTCAGTTCATCCGCCTCCGTACGGATCAGCGAGGGACCCGCGGCGTTGACCGCGCGGTAAAGCTGCTCCGCGTCCGCGTCTTTCATCTGTTCCGGGAAGATCTCCTGCATCACCGGCAGCAGGGCCTTGCAGAAGGCGCGGCTGCGGCAGATCAGGTTCTCATAGAAGCGGCTCTGGCTCTCGTGGATCCCCATCGTGGATCCGCCGGAGAGCGCGGTGAACTGCAGTTCGTCCGCCACGCCCAGCTCATACAGGGCATGTCCGCCTTCGTGCAGCACGCTGAACATGCTGCTGAACACGTTATCCTCGTGATAGTGCGTCGTGATGCGGACGTCCCATTTGTTCATCCCGTCCGTAAAGGGATGCTCCGTCTCCCCGAGGGTGCACCGGTTGGGATCGATCCCTTCCATGGCCATCAGCTTGTCGCTGAAGCGTCTCTGTGCTTCCGCGGGATAATTCGCCTTCATAAATCCGTAGTCCGGCCAAGGCTTCTTCGCGATCTCCGCAATCAGGGGACTCAGGTCGTCGCTGATCGTCTTGAAGAACGGATCCAGCTCCGCCATCGTGATGCCCTTTTCATATTCGTCCAGCAGCACGTCATACGCGGGCTTGTTCGGATTCTTCCGTTCCGCGTAACGGCGCTGGTTGGCGATCATCTTTTCCAGATACGGCGCAAACAGGGCATAGTCGCTCTTTTCCTTCGCGTCATGCCATACCGCGCTGGCCTCGTTGGTCAGCTCCTGATATGCCACATATTCTTCCATCGGCATCACGTGCATGCTGTCATATTCTTCCTTCAGCACTTCCGCCTGCCGCACCGCGATCGCCCCGCACTGTTCCGGATTGTCGATCACGGTCTGCAAAACTTCCCCGGTCTCCTCGGTCACCATCTGTTTATACAGCAGTTCACTCAGATACCCCAGCGTTTTCCCGCGACCCTTATACGATTCCTTCGGCGCCACTGTATCTCCATCCACATACAGCACGCTCATCGCATGCCCCAGCGCATAACTGCCTTCCTGAATCTTTTTCAGTTCTTCCAAAGCTTTCTCAACAGTCATGACTCCCATTTTTCCTTTCATTTATCCCGTAGGCACGGTAAATATCTCGTATCCCCGTAGGGGCAGAGCAAGCCCCGCTCCCGCCTCGTTGCAACCCAAACATCAACAACGGCGTCGGATGTTGGTTGGCGACTTTCCTACACCCTCCACCCTTCACCCTCGTACCCTTTTAATACACCTTCAGCACATTCGCGCACATCGCCGGCAACTTCTCCGGCAGCTTCACAACCAAAACCCCAAAATCTTTCCTGAATTCCACATCCCCGAATCCCAAGAGCTCGACCTTCTTGACCTCTTCCTCGCCAAAGCTCCGGATGGTCACCGTTTCTCCGCCCTTGCATCCCATCAGGAATGTGTACACCTTCCCGTCTTTCTGCACAAACCGGAAGTCATTCTTTCCCCACGCCGTCTTGTTCTCCGTGAACCCTTCGATCTTGACCAGCGTGTCTCCTTCTCCGAATACCTTCCACGGCCGTGTTCCGTACACTGCCTCGCTGCAAACG
>JAZUFB010000228.1:0-3310 GCA_045640475.1 Clostridia bacterium | reverse complement strand
TCAAAAGCGGTATCACGGTACACGGCCAGGATAGTGGCCAGACCTTTACGCAGGTTCTTGGAAGCGTCGTAACCGGGTTCGCCGGCAACGTTCACGGTGTCAGCATTGATTCCGATGTAGCCATAGCCCAGGTTAGCCACGGAGTAGGTGGTCACGACGTCGCCGTCCAGTTCTCCGTTGCTGTTGAAGGAACGCAGCATTTCGAAGTTGGACTTGGTGCCGTTCAGTTCACCGCCGTCAGCGGTTCCGGTCTGCACAGCGGAAGCAACTTCAGCACTGTTGGTTTCCTTGTACTGGAAGCTCTTGATTTCGGGAGCGCCCAGATAGTAATTCTCGTTGGCGGTGTAGTACACAACGCGGTTTTCGTACTTGTCGAAGACATAGGGACCGGCGCCCATGGGCTTGTCGGTCTTGCCCTGCAGGCAGCTCAGATCGCCGAAAGGATGACCGAACTGATTGTTCTCATAGTCATACTGAGCGGGATCTCCGTAGTAGTGCATGGGAGCGATGGACAGACCGAGGATGCTGTAGATGGCGGGAGCTTCGTAGCCCTGCACCTTGACTTCGACGGTGTAGTCGTCCAGCTTCTTGATACCGGAAATGTTGGGAACGCCGGCGGTGGTGTCAACACCCTGGCCAGCGGCGACCTTGCCCATCAGAGCGGTGGTGATGCTGTCAGTGGTGGCGCCCACAGCAGATTCAACGCCCAGGTAGGCATCAATGTCTCCGCCATAAGCGGCGAAGGTGGCCTTGAAGTAATCTTCAGCGGTGGGAACGGTTTCAACCATGTCGAAGTTATCGCCGGTGGCGGAAGTGAAGGTGCCGTCATCGTTGATGTTGCCGAATCCCCACAGGGCCATGCCCAGGGCGACCTTCTGAGCGTCGGTCATGTCAGCGGCTTCAACGCCCAGCATAGCGGGAGCGTAATCAGCGCCATAGTTGGCGTAGACATAATCCACGATGCCCTGAACGTCTTCCAGCCACAGTTCCTTGGCGGGGCCATAGAAAGCGTCATATTCTTCCTGGGTGAAGCTTTCTTCACCGGTCAGGGTGTAATCAAAGCCGGCAGCCTTGATGTCAGCAACGATCTTGGAAACAGCTTCCAGATTCTCTTCGGGGACCTGACTCATATAAGCCTTCAGACCGAGGATGTTGTAGCTGTTCAGAGTGGTGGATCCGGTATAGGCGGGATCCAGATATACGTAGTAGTTGAAAATGATGTCATCCGCGGTGACAGGTTCGCCGTCGGAGAACTTCAGATCTTCACGCAGTTTCGCGGTGTAGGTGGTGATATCGGTGGCTTCGTCATAGTTCTGGGACAGATCACAGGTTCCGTAGTAGGTGTAATCTGTGCCATTGTAGTTGACTGTTTCGCCTTCGATACCGTTGAAAATGATGCCGCCGACACGGTCGGTGGTCATCATGCCGATCTGGGTCAGACCGACAACGTTCTGATCGTAAGCGGTATCAGCATAATAGGGGCTGAATTTGGAAGACAGAGCGTCAGTGGTCACAACCAGAGGCATTCCGGCTTCCTCTGCAAAAGCGGCAGCGACACCCGTAAGCATCATGACAGCCAAAAGCAGAGCCAAAAGTTTCCTCATGAGGGGTACCTCCTTATTCATTTTCTTCTGCTTGCAGAAGGATTTATATCTATTATAGAGATATGCCTTTTGATTGTCAATAATTGTATGTTTTGTGTTCTTTTATTTTCGTCTCAACAAATCATTTTGGGGGCATTTTCATTGACCCTTTTCTGCTTCCCCTTGACTTTTCCGGAAGTGCCTCGGATAATAGTCTGGAAAGGATGAACCGTAAATGAAAGAAAGACGTTTGAAGGAAAACTGGAAACTGGAACAGAAGATCACGGACAGCGGACATGAAACAAGGGTCCCGGTATACACAGGGAATTATTACAGATTCGAAAATGCCCCCCGTTCATTGCTGATTGCCGGTTGTGCAGGACTGATCCTTTATCTGATGGTTGCAGTCCTTTTTATGCTGTTGAAACTTCGGGGTACTTACTGCATCTATGTCCTTCCGGTTTTTCTCTGCGGACTGATCCCGGGAGTCTATTGGGCTATGGGATTGTTCACCATGTGGAGAAACCCGTCCCGGATGACCGTGGTTCAGAAGGAAAAGGGACCCGCGCGGGTCCTGAGAAGCGCATTGGGCTGTGGGATCTTCACATCCATGTCCTTCATCGGTGACTGTATTCTTCTGCTCACTCAGCATCCCGAAAGCGAATGGATCGACACGATCCTTCTCGCTCTGGCGTCTGGCTGTTCCATAACAGTCTTCAACCGGTTCAGAAACGCCTGTACTCATATATCGGAAGAGAAGGGAAGCAAGCAGGCATGAAATGGTATTCGAAGCTGATCATCATCTTTGGGATCCTGGTGCTGGTGGTCGTCATTGCCGGCATGATTTATGTGGTCAATGCGAAAAACATCATGAACGAATACACGATTCAGAGCGGTGCCGCATTCAACGCCGCCATGCTGATCAACGCCGAGGAAACCTTTACAGATCCGGAACACGCGGTCGTTGCGGTCTATGGGAATCAAAGCGCCATTGTCATACCGGAAAATTATAGGTCTGTTCTCTATTATCTGCGTGAAAATGCCGGCAGTCCCATTTTTGCCAGGATCGACCGGGGCAACGCGCTGACTTTGACGGTCTGCGGCAGTTCCGTCTTTACAGTGGATTTCGATCCGGACGGTGAGGCTGCCACCGTGGAATTCACTTCGGATGAAAAGCGCTTCATCATGCGTGTCCGCGGCACGGAGCTCAGGGACCGGCTTCTGAAATGCGTGCTGGAAGGTACAGGTGCCGGTCGAAACATTTCCCTGACTGAACCAGCAGAATGATCACAACTGAACATTTGAAAGCAGAGGCGACCAATATGCCAAAGATTGAAATCGAACCCGGTGTGGAACTGTTTTATGAAGAATTGGGAACAGGTAACCGTTATGTGATCTGTACTCAGGTCGGTCACAGCCGATATACCCCGGAGCGTGCCATGGCAACCCGCGGTTTTCATGTGTTTCTGCTGACCAACCGGGGATTCGGACGTTCCACTCATATCACAGAGGATTACGGCGATTACTGGTATGACCGTTTCGCCGATGATGTCATTCTGTTTGCCGACAAAATGGGGATCGACAAGTTCATCTATTCCGGCTCCTCCCATGGTGCCGGAGCCGGCTGGCATGTCGCCCTGCGGCATCCGGAGCGGCTGATCTGCTTCTTTGCCATTGTCCCGGGACCGCACAATCTGGACGAAGGTAAAGGTTCCATGCGTTCCCAG
>JAZUFB010000227.1:0-11822 GCA_045640475.1 Clostridia bacterium | reverse complement strand
AGTCAACACGCCACCAATGATCTGATCCAATTCGTTGTCGTTCAGTTCGTAATTCTTCATTGTTGTTTCCCTTCTTTTAACATTTATTCGAACAGCTGTGCTGCCGTCATTCAACTGTATATACGGGATTAGGAAGAAAAGGGCTAGGGACTGTTTCATAAATGTTTCATAAATCATAAACATGCAAAAGCATGAATAACCAAAAGGAAAAAGGTCATCAAATGTCGAATATTACTACCAGAGGTGAAGAAAATGGCAGCAGTAATTCGACGGTACGAGGTAACCGATGATGAATGGGAGCAGATAAAGCGCTACATACCGGAAGAACAAGAGTCCAACACGCGTGGCAGGCCATCGAAAGATTCCAGAATAATGCTCAACGGAATCTTCTGGATACTTCGGAGCGGAGCTTCTTGGCGAGATCTTCCTGAAAGATATGGCCCATGGCAGACTGTGTACAAGCGTTTTGCAAAGTGGTCAGAAGCAGGCATCTTTGAGAAGATCTTTACTGATCTTGCAGCGGAAGCGGATATGCAGGATATCAGCATTGACAGCACCTATATCAAAGCTCATAAGGCAAGTGCAGGTGCAAAAAAAGAGAAAACCTGACGGCGCCAAAGGTGGCCCAAAAGTTGACGAAAAGTGCGAGAAATACGAGAAAAATCAATGCATTGGGATCACTCTTGGCGGTAGAAATACAAAGATTCACGCAGTAGTGGATGCGCTTGGAAATCCGATTCACGTTCAGCTTTCATCTGGCGATATCCATGATTCAGTCATTGCGGAAAACGTTTTGGATCACATTGATTTGAAACCGAATGAAACAACCGTGTTGGCTGATAAGGCGTATGGTTCCTACGATTTTAGAGAATACATTGCCAACAGGAATACCGATTTCTGTATTCCCCCGAAATCCAATGCCGTTGATCCTTGGTTCTGTGACTGGTCCCTGTATAAGGAACGGCATCTCGTTGAATGTTTCTTCAATAAATTGAAGGAGAATCGGCGGATTGCTACCCGGTTTGATAAGCTGGCATCTCGATTCCTCACTTTTGTTCATCTTGGTTGTATTCGCGTTCTGTTTGCATGATTATGCGTTAGTCCCGAATTTAGAAACACACCCTAGATGAGATTATCAGGAAGTTTTTTTGCAGCATCCAACATGAAATCTCGAAAGGTTCTCGTAGCGACTGACATGTAGCGGTGCTCGTTCCAAAGCAAATAAGATGTCCCTATAACTTCCGGATCAACAATTCGGACAAGCTTTGTGTTACTGCGTTGCCGACCGGCCCATGATATAGACGGTGCAAGAGCAACGCCCATGTTTTCGGATACGTATTTACGGACATAATAGGGATCATCACAAATAAACGGTACATTAGGTTCGAACCCGGCATTGCGACAGCTTTCATATGTCAGATGATGCAGTGTAAAAGCAGATGACATCGATATAAATTTTTCATTTTTCATTTCAGAAAGGGAAACAGATTCTCTGGAGGAAGCCCAGTGGTCTTCATGAACATTAATATTTATTTTTTCTTTGATGAGCGGGACACTTGCTGTCATCTTGCGATATCCGGGAGCGGCGTGAATACAAAGGTCATAGCTTTCATCCGGTGAATCAGACTGCTCATGAGAGACCGAAAAATTGATGTCAGGATAAATCTTGGCAAAATCCATGACACATTGAAAGGCAAAGCGGCGGTTCTCCATTACCAGCAAACTGACAGTGCCGGATATAGATGTTTCGTTTTCCTTTAGTTCTGCTATGCCATCATCCAATTCGGAAAGAATCCTGTCAACATGCTTCAGAAACATTTGTCCTTTTGGACTTAAAACAATTCGGTTATTCTCTCTGTTGAACAACTTGACTCCGTCAAGATCCCGCTCCAACCGTGAGATCATCTGGCTCATGGCAGGCTGAGGAATACCATAATATTCGGCTGCGCGTGTTATGTTTCCCAATTTTGCTACCGTATGAAAATACCTGAGTTGCAGTAAATCCATGCTTTTCAGCTCCCTTGTTAAAATCATAACAATTTATGAATTGTAATTATTATATTACTATACAATTTTGTGTATGGCAATATATCAAAACTGATATTTTACAATCAACAAATAAATAATTATAGTGTAACTGTACTAATTAGGTACGAATAACGGCCATATAGACCATCTTTTGCGAAAAGAGGGATTATTGTGTCCATGAAAATTGCTATTCCGTTTCGTCATCATGCCACACATATTTGCGATGAAGCAAGACAAATGTTGATCGATGCCGGTTTTGAGCTGGTCTGTAATGATACAGGTCGGGTATTATCCTTCGATGAACAGAAGGAAATGATTAAAGGTGCCTTTGCGGTGATAGCCGGAACAGAAAAATATGATGCTACCATGCTTGAAGGTTGCAATGAGTTGAAGGTGATTATGCGGTTTGGTGTCGGATGCGATAATTTCGATATTGAAACCATGAAAAAGATGGGCATACAGGTCGGAGTAATTGCCAATTACAATGCGGTGGCAGAGTTTACTATGATGCTGATCCTGTCAGCCATGAAGAATCTGCCTCAGTTGGATCAGGCAGTGCGTGCCGGAAAATGGAGCCGTTTCCCGATGCGCGAACTCACCGGGAAAACGGTCGGACTGGTTGGATTTGGACGGATTGGACGCCGGGTGGCAGAGATGTTATCCGGTTTCAATGTCAGCATCCTCGCTTTTGATCCTTACATGAACGAAGAGGAAGCTCAGAAAAGGAATGTGACGCCAACTTCTCTGGCAGACCTGCTCAAAGCCAGTGATATCGTTTCCCTCCATCTTCCGGCCAATGAATCCACCTATCACATTATGAACGCCGACGCGTTTGCAATGATGAAAGACCAGGCTTATCTGATCAACACTTCCCGCGGTAAACTGGTTGATGAAAAAGCCTTGTATGCGGCCCTTTCAGAAGGGAAGCTTCGCGCGGCGGGTATCGATGTTTATGAGGAGGAACCGGTGAAGGATACCAGCAATCCGTTATTTGCTCTTGAAAATATCTCACTGACTCCCCATACCGCGGCAATCACATATGAAACCAACTATAACGGCGGTTTGATCTGTGCCAAATCAATCATCAGTGTCAAAAACGACGGTGCACCGATGTATCCTTTCCGTTGAATCTAATACCAGATGGTATTAAGATAATATTAAAAGGAGGACCACACCATGAAAAAAGTTATTTCCCTTATCCTCGCGCTCGTGATGGTGCTCGGCGTGATGAGCTTTGCTTCTGCTGAAGACAAGCCCTATGCCGGAACTACGATCAACGTGCTTGGCAACTCTTCCACCCTGTCTACTCATATGCAGGAGAGCCTGGCTGCTTTCGAAGAAGAAACCGGCATTCATGTAAACTATGAGCAGCTCACCAATGACCAGCTGAACACCCGTATCCTGGTCAGCATGGCTTCCGGCGGAACCGATCTGGATGTCTTCATGTTCATGGCTTATCAGAACACCAAGATGTATGTCCAGAACGGCTGGCTCGAACCCCTTGACAGCTACCTGGACGAAGAATTTGCCATTGATGACTTCCTGAGCGGCGGACGCGAAGCTTCCACTGTTGACGGAGTCCTCTACGGCATCCCCCATGGTTCCGAATACGGCATCATCTTCTATAACAAGACCATGCTCGCCGAAGCTGGAATCGATCCTACCGCCATCAAGACCTGGGATGACTTGGTTGCTGCCTGCGCTACTGTTGAAGAAAAGTTGCCCGGCGTCCATGGTATCGCTGCCCGCGGTTCCGGTAACGGTGCTGTGGCTGTTATGATGCCTTTGGTCCGCTCCTTCGGTGGTGATTATGTCGACGAAAACGGCAATGCCGCCATCAACAGCGAAGCGTTCTGCAAGGGCGTTGAAACCTATCGCAATCTGCTGCAGTATGCTCAGGAAGGCAACTCCGCCATGTCCTGGAGTGAAACCTGCAACGTGTTCGCGCAGCGTCAGACCGCTTTCCGTTATGACTCTGACTCCCAGTATACCTATCTGATTGACCCCAACTCTTCTCTGGTTGCTGAAGACGAACTGGGCTTCATGGCTGTTCCCGGCGGAGACGTTTGCTCCAACACCTATCTGGGCAACTGGTCCATCGGTATCTCCTACGGTTCTCAGAACAAGGGCGCTGCCTGGGAATTCATCCGCTGGATGAACACCAAGGAAGAATGCCTCCGCGCCGTCACCGATTTCGCGGCTCCTCTGGCCCGTACTTCTACCATGGAAAACCCCGTTGTTCAGGAAAAGTATCCTGAAGGATATCTGGATTGTATCGCTGCTTCCGCTGCTATCGCTCAGGGCGGCCCCCTGCCTAACATGACTTATTCCAGCGAAGCCCGTACCGTTATCGGCGAACACTTTGATGACATCTTCGCCGGTGGTGACATCCAGTCCAACATGGATGAAGCCTGTGCTGCCATGCAGGAACTGCTTGATCAGGAAGCTGAGGAAGCTGCTGAGTAATACTGGCTACATGCAGGGGAGGTACGGGGAACCGTGCCTCCCCCCTTACTTCATTATTCTATGATACTCGGAATTTGAAAGGGGCCAAAAGAATGCGGCGCTGGATAGATCGAAATACCAAGTGGATTCTTACGATTCCATTGATCATTTTTATTTTGCTGATGGTGGCATATCCACTGGGATACACGGTGAATATGAGCCTCCACTCCTCCAGTATGTCAGCAGTAAAGGCTCCAAAGTTTGTCGGATTGAACAACTATATAAAGATGTTCTCCAACAAGAAATTTCTGGATGCATGTTTGCTGACCCTGGAATTCTCAGGCGTGTGTCTGGCAGTTGAAACCTTTCTGGGCCTTTCCATAGCTTTACTGCTCAATCGTACTTTCCGCGGACAGGGGATCGTACGTACTTTGTTCATCCTTCCAATTGTAGCAACTCCGGTTGCTGTGGCCATGGTATGGAAAATGATCTACGACCCGTCTCTGGGCGTGATCAACATGATCATGAAACAATGGGGCATGCCGGTAGTTGCTTTCCTCGGTGAACGCACCCTGGCTCTGTGGGCGTTGATGGTTGTAGACATTTGGGAATATACTCCCATGATTATGGTCATCTGTCTCGGCGGACTGACTGCAATACCCACGGATTCTCTTGAAGCCGCGAAAATTGACGGCGCGACACCCTGGCAGACAATGACCAAAATCACGCTGCCTCTGCTTTCTTCTACAATCATGACCGCTATGATGCTGCGTCTGATTGACGTACTAAAGACCTACGATGTTATCTATTCCACCACTCAGGGCGGACCCGGAACATCAACGCAAACAATCAATGTGCTGGCCTATCGTCAGGCTTTCGAGAATTTTAAGTTCGGTGAAAGCTCCGCTACCATTGTCGTCTTCTTCCTTGTGTTGATCGTGGTAACTGTCTGCTTCAATATGCTGCGCAAGAGAACGGTGGTGGATTATTAATGAAGAATCGAAAAAAGACGATGAAAGCTATCCGCTGGACAGGATTCGGTATTCTTGTAGCGTTTATTCTGTTCTTTGTGCTTTTCCCGTTTGTATATATGGTTCTATCATCCTTTAAGACCAATGCGGATCTGTTCAATTTCAGCAAGCTGATCATTTTCAAACCGACGCTGAAGAATTATGTAGACGTGTTCACTCTGTATGACTTCGGCCGTCCGTTGGCGAATACCGCCATTGTCAGTATCTCCTCCACGCTGATTTCACTGGTGCTGGCTGTTCCGGCTGCCTATTCCATTGCCAGATTCAAACAGAAACTCTTTACGATCATCATTCTGGCGGTCAGAATCATTCCGGCCATCGCGTTCCTTGTACCCTGGTATCAGATCTTCACCAAACTGGGACTCAACGGCACGTTTATCAGTCTCATTCTGTGTCATATGCTGGTCGCTGTTCCGATGATCGTATGGATCATGATCCCATATTTTGAGCAGCTTCCGCAGGAACTGGAGGAAAGCGCAATGGTGGACGGCTGTATGCGCATTCAATCCTTCACCAGGATCATGCTGCCGATCTCTGTGCCCGGTATAATCACAACAACATTGCTTGTGTTTATCGGTTCATGGAACAACTTTATCTTCGGTTTGATCCTGGGCAGTTCCAAGACCCAGCCGCTTCCTGTAGCCGTATTCAGATTTATCAGCTATACGGAAGTAAACTGGGGCGGTCTGATGGCGGCGTCAACTGTTATCACTCTTCCCATTATCGTTATCTCTCTTTGTCTTCAGAAATACATTGTTGCCGGGCTTTGTGCCGGTGCTGTAAAGGGATGATAGGATGCTTCCCAACACGTTGTTTCGGAACTGCCTTACGGTAAAAGGCGGGTATCCCATGAGACTTACGGAGAGTCAGCTTTGCGGCTACACTTCAATGAGTCCTGAGTTTGAGGCTCGTGCAAAGTGTACCGCGGGTGTCAGACTGTGCATGATCACCGATGCACGGCAGCTTACATTTCAGTATGAGATCCTGTCCTGGTGCCGTTCGACTAACGTGGTTGACCTGCTGGAAAACGGTAACCTTACGGCCTCCGTACGTCTGGCGGATATGCAGTCTCACGGAGCTGTAACGTTGACGCGCTGTACGTCCGGCGAAAGCCGTGTTGACATTCTCCTGCCGAACACTTGCGGGATCCGGATAACAGATGCTGATTTTGGTGATTGCCGCCCGGCTCCTTCACCAAAGCATCGTCTGCTCCTGCTGGGTGATTCCATTCTTCAGGGGATTGCGACCTATCATCCGTATAATACCCTCAGTAACCAGATGTTGCTTGAGGAGGATACAGAGGGGATCAACCAAAGCGTCGGCGGAGCCTACTTTCTCCCGGAACGGCTTGAGAAACTTGATTACACTCCGGACCGTATTCTTGTCGCCATGGGCGCAAATGATGCCTGGAATCCGCGTGAAACCTACCGTGAGCACATACCGGCCTGGTTTGACAAACTTCATGAAATCTATCCTGATATTCCTGCGTATGTTGTGACCCCGGTCTGGGGTACAAAACATGATACCGATCAAGAATATCGGGAAAAAGTATACGAAGTTTCAGATCTCATCCGCAGGAGTGCTGCCGTTACCAATGCAAAAGTGATTGACGGTTTGAAACTTGTACCGCATCATAAAGATTTCTTTAATGAAGACGGTTGCCATCCAAACGATCTGGGTTATTCGCACTATGCGTTAAATTTGGAACGATTTCTGCGTTAACAGGTGCGATCTGAAAAGGGAAGGTAGTGACAGAAGTGCCGCATCGCAGGGATCCCGCAACGCGGGATCATCATGACCTCATTAATGAGACACCCTGGGAACTTCGACTGCAGCCTGTCCGGGTTTTCGGCAATCTGTATTTCGTGGGTAACCGGGATGGCGCAAACTGGCTGGTGGATACAGGTGACGGTTTGATCCTGTTTGACAGCAATTATCCTACAATGGATGCATTGCTGATTCACTCGATTTGGTCCCTTGGATTTAATCCTGAACGGATCGTGGCGATCATCCATACTCACGGCCACTACGACCATATTGGCGCGACAGATTTGCTGAAGGCACTGAGCGGGGCAAAAACCTATCTTGGAAAGCCTGATGTCGAAATGTTTGAAACACGCCCGGAGCTCAGTTATCTGGACGCGGTTCAAAACGCCTCACTTGAACTTTTTGACGCGGATGTGGCCGTAGAAGATGGTCAGGAGTTTACAATCGGCAACACTCATCTGCGTGCTGTTGCGACACCTGGTCATTGCCCCGGTGCTACATCCTGGTTCTTTAACGTTACAGACGGAAACCAGACACTGACTGCCGGGCTCCATGGGGGAGCGGGATTTAATACAGTCGTGAGAGAATACCGGGAAAGATTCAACGTGGACTGGCGTCAGGACTTCTTTGATTCTATTCGGAAGCTGATGGATGAGAAGGTGGACATCTTCCTTGGAAACCACACCGCACAGAATCATGCCGAGGAAAAGATCCGGAAGCTGCTGACCGGAGACAGCAATGCGTTTGTTGACCAGAGCGAATGGCGGAGGTTCCTGATAAACCTTCAAAACGATTTGAAAGCGGTCCTTCAGGCCGAAAATGAATAACGAATATTTTAGAAAGAAGGATATACCCATGAGAGAACAAGTTATCAAAATGATCGAAGAGAAAAAGATAATCGCAATCGTCCGTGGCTTCTACGATGAAGAATGCCTGGGATTGGCCCGTGCTCTTCATGCTGGCGGTGTTGACCTGATGGAATGCACTTTTGATCAGGAAAGCGCGGAGGAACGTCAGCGCACTGTTAACACGATCCGTCTTCTTGTTAAAGAGATGGGCGATGAAATGTGCATTGGTGCGGGCACTGTCACGACCGTTGAAATGGTTGAGCTTACCAAACAGGCAGGCGGACAGTTCGTTGTAAGCCCCAACACTGACGAGGCCGTGATCCGGGCTACTGTCGCGGCTGATCTGGTTTCCATTCCCGGTGCTTTGACTCCCACAGAGATCAAGTTCGCCAAGAACTGTGGCGGCGATTTCATTAAGGTGTTCCCTGCCTGCAATATGGGCCTCGGTTATTTCAAAAACATCCATGCTCCGCTCAGCGATTGTAAGCTTCTGGCTGTCGGCGGCGTTACCGAAAAAGACGCCAAGGATTATATGGCTGCCGGTTGCTATGGCGTTGGCGTTGCCGGATGCCTGTTTAAGAAAGACTGGGTCAAAGAAGGTAAATGGGATCTGATAACCGAATGTTCCAAAGTGCTGATGGCTACTCTGTAATCAATGAGGCGATTTTCCATGAAACTGATTATTCTGGCCGGTATGCCTGCTACCGGTAAATCCACCATTGCTGCGCATATCCAGAACCACTTTGGCTTCCCGATTCTGGAAAAAGACAATATCAAGGAAGCCCTGTTCGATACCATTGGCTTTGAAGGATATCCGGCCAAGCGGCAACTGGACGTGGCCAGCAATGAAATACTGCTCCGGACGATTTCTTCCATGCTCAAAGCAGATAATTCTCTCATTGTTGATAACAACTTTGATGAAGTATCCGCAGGAAAGCTGAAAGTTCTGTTGGAGGAGCATCCGGTGAATTGTATTACTGTGTTCCTCTATGGCGATCCTCAGGTCCTTTATGAGCGTTATTACGCACGGGATAAGGCAAAACAGCGTCATCTCGGACATGCCATGCAAACCAATTATCCGCCGCATCCGGGCGAAAGCACTGATTTTGAAATGACACGTGAAGGTTTTGACGATCGATTTGTTCGCCGCAAAATGGATAATATGACCTGGAGCGGGAAACAGATTCGAGTGGATGCTACTCATCCGGAAACCATAGACGTTCAGGCGCTTATTCAGGAAATAGAGGAATCTCTGACCGAGGAATGAACAATGAAGAACATTTTATGTTATGGTGATTCTAACACATGGGGATATATCCCCGGGACCGGAGAGCGTTACGCGCCGGATGTACGTTGGACCGGTGTACTGGGCCGCGAATTGGGCGATGGATGGTGTATTCATGAAGATGGCATGAATTCAAGAACGACAGTATATGACGATGCCGGTCGCCCCTGGCTCAATGGCCGTGACGGATTGGCTATCGCAATGATCAGTCAGAAACCGCTTGATCTGCTGATCCTGTCTCTGGGCACCAATGACATGCAGTTTACACATGCCCGAGGCGCGGCCCGGGGGATACAACGCCTGGCGGAACTGGCAAAAACCATTCAAGCGGCTCCTCAATCCACACCTCCGTTCCCGAACGGTTTGAAGATCCTGATCGTTTCACCGATCTTTATCGGTCATGAAATATCTGATGATCCGTATGCGATGATGAACGGTAAATATGATGAGGCTCAGAAATTTCCTGAACTGTTCCGGCACGCGGCTGAAATGGTTGGTGCTTATTATCTTGATGCATCTCAGTATGCGCAGCCATCACATGTTGATGGAGTCCACATGGAATCGGAAGGACATAAGGCTCTTGGTATAGCAATTGCTGCCAAGGTCCGTCAGATATTTTCTGAATAACAAGTACTAGGGTGTGTTTCTAAATTCGGGACTAACGCATAATCATGCAAGCAGAACGCGAATGCAACCATGATGAACAAAAGTGAGGAATCGAGATGCCAGCTTATCAAACCGGGTAGCAATCCGCCGATTCTCCTTCAATTTATTAAAGAAACATTCAACGAGATGCCGTTCCTTATACAGGGACCAGTCACAGAACGAGAGATCAACGGCATTGGATTTCGGGGGAATACAGAAATCAGTATCCCTATTGGCAATGTATTCCCTAAAATCGCAGGAACCATATGCCTTATCAGCCAACACGGTTGTTTTATTCGGTTTCAGTTCAATGTGATCCAAAACGTTTTCTGCAATGACTGAATCATGAATAAAGGCAAACATAGGCATGACAAAAAAGAGACCGTTTTCGCGGTCCCTGAGAGAAAAGGGAGCAAACCCTGTATGTCATTTTATTTGCGGGTGACGTAGTCAGCAGCCACGTATCCGGTCTTGCCGGTCTTGTTGTCGCGAACCTTAAGCCAGGTCTTGCCCTTGGCGATGACTTCCAGCTGATCGCCGGCCTGCAGGGTGCGGATAGCCTTGGAGCTCTTGGTGGGCTTCACGCGGAGACCGACGCTCTTGGTACCGTTCTTTTTCACGGCCTTGGCGATCACGGTGTAGCTCTTCACGCTCTTGAAGTTATCTTCGCGCTCGGTGATCTCGTACTTGCCGGGCTTGGCTTCCTGGATGAACTTGGTCATCACGAAGCCCGTCTTGCCGTTCTTCATCACGATCTCGGTCCATTCAGTGCCAATGTTCAGGATGTAAGCCTTGGTGCCGGGAGTCAGACGGCAGAGGATCTCGCCGTTCGGAGCTTTACGCACGTTCAGGTTCTTTCCGTCAGGGGTGTTGACGAAGGTGGGGTTCAGGAGGCTGGTGTCGTAGTTTCCGTATTCCGCCATAGCGGGAGCAACTGCCAGGAACAGGGCGATGATCGCAACGATGATGCTTACAAACTTCTTCATGATGATTACCTCTCATTCTTCATTGACCGGTCGGCCGGTCTTCGTGGTCCGCTCTCTCACCGCGGACATATATTCATACGACGGTAGTTGAGGGAGGGCTAATCTTTTTGAAAAAGTTTTGGGACAAGTTTTGGGCCATGTTTTTAGCCTTGTAGGAAGTTGATTTCTTGACCTATGATGGCACTTATCGTTCCAACGATTTTTCCCGCCGTGATCCGGAGGGTGATCTTCTGTCATACGACACCGCATCTGCCGGATGATCCGTTGTGTCCGTTGATTTCTGTATTGAGTTCACTGTTCATCGCCGCGCCGCTTCCGCCGCCGGCACCAGCGCCGCCACCGCCGCCTCCGCTGCCAATACCGGCACCACTTCCGCCACCGGTTCCTCCGGCATTGCCGTACATACGTACCTGATCCTGCCAGCCGGGGAGCGTCTTTGGCGGTTCCGCCGTCGAATCATCGGCGCCGCCTGTAACCAGCGCGATCTCATCTTCGTTGAGCTCCATCCTCTTCCCGCTCAACGCTTCAGCCTCATTCCGGAGAGCATTCAGTTCTTCTTTCATTTTCATGGTTTTTCTCTTCTTTCTCCTTATCGATCGTCCGGTGGATCAGTTCAGGTCGCTGACGTCGATGCCGTAGCTGCTGATGGCGGCCTTCAGGGCGGGCACATCATAAACGGTGCTGTCACTTCGGACTAAGTTGAGCGCGAAGTTGGCCAGAGATCCGAGCGAGCCCGCGCGATTGATCACTTCGCTCTTGTTTCTGGATACCCAGGATTCCGCTTCAG
>JAZUFB010000226.1:0-4498 GCA_045640475.1 Clostridia bacterium | reverse complement strand
GCCCAGTTCCTTATACCGGGTATCTACGCCAACCAGCAGGATGTTGATCGTGTCATCGGGCAAATTGGGGTTGATCTGGAGATTCGCGAGATCCACAGTGTCATCGATCTCGTTTTCGAGATCGTCAAACAGATCCAGCATATCATCCGTAACTACGATCACTTCGTCGTCCAAAAATTCTTCCTCTCCCAAAAGGTCTTCTTCACCCAGCGCAACCCCAGGCAGGATCATGCACAAGCAAAGCAACAAACAAATCAGTTTTTTCATCTCAGCATCCCCTCCTCGAAACTAACGATATTATACTGATATTTCATCCCGAAAACAAGCAGATTCAAAGCTCATCCCGCTTCAACAAAAAACCGCAACTTCGCCGCGGTTGTGTCAGAGGGACGGGTCTCGTCGACACATCTTTAGTGTGTCAGAGAGAACTGTCCCTCTGACACAACCCCTCGCCTGGCGCCAACTTACTCTTCCATCGGATGATTCAATTCATCCAATGTCAACTCATACGCCGGCAAAAATTCTCTCATAAAGTCCTTCACTTCCGGCAACGCCTGATTTTCCAGACTCTTTTTCACATTCTCCGCGGCATAGTCGAACTCCCGGTTCCCCGCGCGTTTCTCCTCCGCGCACTTGATCCAGGCCCCGATCCGGTCCGCGGCCTTCACGATCTGCTTTTCCGTTTCTTCCTCCTGCCGCAGATACGGTGCATAGGTCCCCTGCATATCTTCCGGCAACATCTTCAAAAGCCGGTCCGCGGCCATATCTTCCATCCGTTTATATGCGCCCCGCAGATCCTCGCTGTAATACTTCACCGGCGTCGGCAGGTCGCCAGTCATGACTTCCGTCGCATCGTGATACACAGCCAGCGCCAGCACATGCTCCGGATCGATCTTCCGTCCATACCGTTCACATCCGATGACCGCGATGGCGTGCGCGATCATCGCAACCTGAAGCGAGTGCTCGGCGTCGTTCTCCGGTTGTGTGTTTCTCATCAGGCTCCACCGGTTGATCAGCTTCAGCCGGTTCAGATAAGCAAAAAACGGATACATCATTTTCTCCTCTTCATCATTCTCGCCCGAAAAGCACCATACATTCCTGTCACGGTTCCGTATGTGCCACAGGTTCGTGCGTAACAGCCGGTGCAGGCGTAGGCTTGGGCGTCGGGGTAGGTGTCGGAGTCGGCGTGGGTGTAGGCGTTGGCGTAGGCGTCGGTTCCGGCGTAAACACCGGCGTAGGACGCGGTGTCTTCTTCGGCGTCGTCTCCGGTGTCGGTGCGCCCTCCCATGCAGGCAGATAAGGCAACTCGGAGTATCCCATCACTTCATCAAACTCAGGAATCGGACACTTTCTCGTATTCGTGTCCTTGGTGATGACCTTCATCACCTGGGCCGCTTCCTCCCCGTACACCGGGAAAGGCTGATAGTTGTTCTTCCTCGCGTTCCCGGAGGTAAAGCAGGGTATGACGCGCATCGTCTGGCCAATATAAGTTCCGTCATCGTCAAACGAGAAATCAAACTGCGCGATAAAGCTGTATAAAGCGCGCGTTTCCTTGATGGCAGAGTTTCCTCCAAAACAGAAGTTCCCCAGCGAATAGCACACCAGCCGATTGTTCATGATCTCGAATCCGTAAGGCACATGCGGGTGATGCATGATCACCACGTCCGCGCCATACCGGATCGCCCGCTCGGCAAACATGACTTCTGAGCTGGCATGGTTATTCCCGTATTCGCGTCCGCCATGGAATATGAACACAACCAGCTGACACTTTTCTTCTTCCTTCAGTCGGGTCAGCGTTTCCCAGCCCTCCAGACGGACACGGTTGTAATAGGACAGCTGCCCGCCCACAAAGGCGATCTTGATTCCCTTCACTTCGGTGATATAGACTTCATCTTCCCCGAAGTGCTTAAGCCCCGCGGCATCCAGCGCCGCCACGGTAGATTCAAAGCCGGCTTTTCCATAGTCCATGGTATGGTTGTTTGCCAGGCTGCAAAGTTCAATGCCCGATTCAGTCAGGATCTTCGCGTATTCCGGCGCGCCACGGAAGCGGTAGGTCTTCTGCGTGTTCTCGCCTCTCGCGGTATCCGCCAGCACACCTTCAAAGTTGACCACGGTCAGGTCATCCTGTTCAAAGATGTCCTTCACATATTTCAGACACCAGTCGTTTCCGTACTGTTCGATTGTCTTCACGATGGAAGTGTCCGTATTCCGGAACTTTTCCTCGGATCCCAGCGTAATATCCCCCGTAAAGGAGATCGTCACCGTCGTATCCGCAAAGGCCGCCCCTACCAGAAGCACCAGACAGACCGTGATAGCAAGCAGTCTTCTCATGGATTGCTTTCCTTTCTCTTCCCACGCAACAACACTTTCAGGTGATCCCGTCCGCTGATCTTCCACCAGCCAAGGCAAAGCCCGGCATATACGATGGCGCCTGTCACAGCGCGGATTCCCAGTCCGATCCAACCCTTTACGGGAATCAAAGCGTTTTCCGCCCGCACGATCCCCAGCATGATCCCGCCGATCACCGCATAGATCAGCACATATTTTAGCAGTTTCCCATACGGCAATTCTTTCCGCAGGATCAGGAACTGCACGGTCGGCACAGTCATTTCCGCCATCAGAGTCCCGATCACGGCGCCCGTTGCACCCAAGCCGGGAATCAGCAGCGCGTTGGCGATCAGATTGACCACCGCGCCGGTGCATACGCTCTTCACAAAGATATCGTCCCGTTCCTGCGGTAGCACCCACTGGGTCCGGATCACGTTGGCAAAACCGATCATGATCAGCGTAAACGCAAGCGGGATCATCAGCTCACCGGAGCGTGCGAAATCCTCCCCGTAAAACAGCGGTGCAAACTCGCGTGCCACCGCGGCCACGCCGAAGGCCATCGCGCTCACCATGCAGATCACCAGATCCATAGAACGGTCCATATGATCCTTCACCCGGTCGACCAGCCCGTCCTTCAGCATCTTCGTCACCTTGGGCATCATCACCGTACCGATGGCGGAAATAAAGCCGGAAAGACAGTAGATGATCTTTTCCGCGTCCTCATACAAACCGTTTTCAGCCGCGCCGGAAATCGAGGTGACCATGACCTTGTCCATCGTCCGGTAGATGTTCACCGCCAGCACCGAAATGAAAAGGACCGAACAGGGACCAAGATGCTTAATCGCGTCCTTCCAGGGCACAGGCCGGAAGGATACTTTCCCCTTCAGCGAGAAAACACAGCTGACGCAGCCAATCAGGGTCGCCAGCGACCACACAAAACCGTATACCCACAGGTCTTCCATCCCATGGACAAAAATGAACACGCTCACCGCGGCGAGGATCTTCACAAACGTGTTGCGCAGCGCAACCGGTTTGAACTCGCCAAGCCCCATCAGACACCAGTCAAAGTTGCACATGCAGCTGACAGACATCATGGAGAGGCTGAGTGCGATCTCCTTTTCTTCCCCTGCCGCCAGAAAAACATACCCGAACCAGGCACACAGCGTCACGCCCGCCACAGCAACTTGCATCTGCCAGATCTCGGAAAAAGTCCGGTCCAGCTGACCACGGTCATCCTGCACGCGCGAGATCGCGCGCACCCCGTAGTCGTTCAGCCCCAGCATGCCGATCAGGCAAAAGATATAGGAGATCGACCATGCGTCGCTGTAAAGGCCGACACCTCTCGGTCCGACCACGCGGGAAAGATAAGGCGCCGTCACCAAAGGCAAAAAAACAGAAAAAACGCGATAGGCTATGTTGTACATCGCGTTTTTTCTGGTACTCATGTGTATATCCTCCGTGTTTGTTCAGACGCTCAATTTCATATCGGCAGCATGGAACTCGCGATTGCGAAAAAGACCAGCAGGGAAAGGGCGTCCACGATCGTCGTAATGAACGGGCTGGCCATCACCGCGGGATCAAAGCCAAGCCGTTTTGCGAGCATAGGCAGGGTACAGCCGACAAATTTGGCCACCAGCACGGTCGCTGCCATGGTCAGGCAGACCGCCGCGGCCACAATGGCGGTGATTTCATCGTTGCCCAGCATCAGCTTGTCGATCAGCATGATCTTGCCGAAGCACAGGATCGCCAGGGCGATGCCACACAGGACGGCCGTCCGGATCTCCTTCCAGATGACCTTCAGAATGTCCCTGAATTCCAGTTCGTTCAGGCTCAGGGCACGGATCACAGTAACAGAAGACTGGGAACCGGAATTACCGCCGGTATCCATCAGCATCGGGATAAACGCGGTCAGATACGCGGCGCGCGCCAGTTTGTTTTCAAACCCGGAGATGATCAGCCCCGTAAAGGTGGCGGAGACCATCAACAGGGCCAGCCAGGGAATACGGTGGGCAAACAGGTCAAAAGGACTGGACTTCAGATAGGTCTTCTGGCTCGGAACCATACCGGCCATCAGTTCGATATCCTCGGTGGTTTCTTCTTCCATAACGTCCATGGCGTCGTCGAATGTAACGATACCCACCAGCCTGTCATCGCTGTCCACAACGGGCAG
>JAZUFB010000225.1:0-2874 GCA_045640475.1 Clostridia bacterium | reverse complement strand
TCTTTTTTCAGGAAGCGGAACAGCGGACCGTAGTCCATCTCACCCTGTCCGATCACCGCGTGCGAGGGTCTGCCGGTTTCTTCCCTCCGATAATCCTTCAGGTGCACCGTCAGGATCTCGTCCTTCAGCAGCTCCATTGCCTCCGCGATCAATTCATCGCGGTGATCCAGGTTATCCGCGTGCAGCATATTCACGGGATCCAGAATGATGCCCAGATTCGGGGACGCCATCGCGTCCAGCACCCGCCGCGCGGCCTTGGGACACCATACGATATGCGTATACACCGGTTCAATGGCAATGATGGCCCCCACCTTTTCCGCGGCCCGCACCACGGGTTCAAACCGTTTCAGGAACAGTTCCAGGGCCGCATCCGTGTGGCTGTGTTCCGGATCATAACGGTAGTCCGCGTTAGGATTCCCGGTCTCCGTGCCCACCATGCCCGCACCCATCCAGCGGGAAAAGCGCAGGTGCGCCACATATTTCTTCAGGGTCTCCGCATATACGCTCTCGTCCGGATGCGTCAGGTTCAGGTAGCATCCCAGCACGGTCACATCCATATCTCCCATGCTCCGCTTCACATACGCGGCCACCCCGGGCGTCAGGGGGGCCGGGTCGATAAACGACGGACCGAGTGTTTTGCTCAGTGCCAGATGCGCGCAGCCGAAGCCCTGCGCCCGGGCAAAGTCAAAGCGTTCTTTCAGGGTGCCGGGTTCCGTATCGTGCAGACGGATGCCCAGGTTCGGCGTTTCAAACATATCCGTTTCCCCGCTTCCTTATTCCATCATAAACATCTGCTTCAGTTTGGGCTGTGCGCCGGTCTCCGGATCCATCACCAGCTCCAGCACGTCGTCCATATACTCATTCCAGCGATCCACAACAGGGCTGCCGGCCTGTGTCTTTTCCGCGAATTCGATTCCGTTTTCGCATTCATAATAGCCAAACACATCCCGTCCGTCGCTCCAGATGGAATAGTTGCGGATGCCCGCCGCCTTCAGCAGTTCCAGCATTTCTGGCCAGATCTCGTCATGTCTGCGTTTATATTCGGCCTGCATACCTTCCTTGATGCGTCCCTTCCATGCGAATCTTTCCATGATTCCGTCCTCCTGACTTTCAAATTTCGATTTCTTTCGTTTCTCCGGATTCCAGGCTGACCGGCAGGGCGTTTCCATCCGGCAGACGGACGGCGCATTCCATCTTCGCGTCCGTCGCGTTCATGACCAGCAGTACCTTGTCCGCCGGATAGTACGCGGCTTCCGCGCCAGCCTTGTCGCAGATCCACGGAGTCTCGTCCACTTTGTCGCCAAGCAGGATCCGAAGCAGCATATCGTTCGCCGCTGGCCCTTTGCGGAAAGCGCTCATATACACGCCCCGTCCTTTACCAAAGCGGTTCACCGTCATCTGGGGCACGCCGTCTTTGGCATACAGCACACGCGTGTCCGGTCCGGTCAGGTACAGATCCTTTTCGTTTCCCAGGGCTTCCGCCACCACGGGGATCTCCGGATCGTTTTCAACATCAAAAGACCACTTGCCGTGGCATACCCGTGCGCCGCGGTCCTGATCGATGCCCAATACATGTGCCAGGCGGAAGAAGGTATCTCCACCCTCCGTGGCGGTCGGCTGTCCGACGCCGATCAGCGTACCGCCGTTCCAGACGAATTCTGTTACCTTTTCCGTCAGCTTCTCGCTCTTCCAAACATCGCCGCCGCTCCACGCATCGCCCGCGCGACCCGCGTTGATCACCGCGTCAAAGCGGTCCAGCGCGCCATTTTCCGCGTCTTCAAACGTAATGAATTCCACATGCACCGGCAGGCCGGAAAGGGCTTCGTCAATGTGGATCAGGTCATGCCGGTCGGTCTCATGGAAATGGCCGCTCAGTGTCCACGGGCGCAAGCCGCCCCAGGTATGCATCACAGCCACGCGCAATCCCGTTTCAGCGGGGGCGCCGTGCTTCTGCAGTTCCTTCAGCCGACGGAACTCGTCCGCGATCCGCTCGATCGTGTCGTTGAATTCCGGGAAGCCCAGTGTCAGATGCAGATAGCCGCCCAAACCGATGCGGTCCACACACCGCCGGGCCAGCGCCCGCCGGGTATTCCGCCAGTATTCCATGGCATCCCGCGCGGGATCTCCGCCCTCCGCGAAGGTCGGCAGTCCGCCCAGGCCCACCGGGAACAGATACGGATGAAGCCGGATCTCGTGTGTCGGCACATTTACATCCGCGCAGAAGCGGCATTCGAATCCGCTGAACACGCATTTGATCAGTCCGTCAAATCCCATCTCGGCAAAGTGCGGACCATACGGTTCCATGCCCACCCAACTGTCGTCGCAGAAAACATACGCCAGTTTTCCGTAGCGATGGGCAATGTCCGTCAGCACCTTCGCCTTTTCCGCCACAAAGCGGTGGATCATCGCCATATAATCCCGTTTGGCCGGTGTCGGAGGCATATGCGTCACCTGGAGCTTGCCACCGTTGACAAAATCCTCGGCTTTCAGCGCGTAGCCATATTCCTCGCGGAAGGCATCCAGCGCCGCGGGGCTCACGGTAAAGTCATAGCTGGCCCAGTCCGTGAAACGGTTGCGTCTGCGCATATCCTCGCCAAAGATCCACACAAAGTTGTAGAACAGGCTGGTAAAGCGGATCACCGTAGTATCCGGGTTCGCCTCGCACCAGTCCTCCAGCCATTTCTGCAGATATTCCCACGCCAACGGGTGTCTCGGGTCCAGCTGACGCAGATGTTCTGTGGTCCAGTTGTTGGTGGTGTGGTTGTACATGTTGATCTCTTCCCAGATGCGCCACACCAGGAACGACACTGTATACCGGTGCCATTTCCGTGCATTGTGCACGGTCACTTTTCCGTCCCGGTATTCCCAGTTTTC
>JAZUFB010000224.1:0-2441 GCA_045640475.1 Clostridia bacterium | reverse complement strand
GATGGCGGAGATGGGATATGACGAAGTGAACCTGAACGCCGGCTGCCCGTCCGGCACGGTGACAGCCAAGGGCAAGGGCGCCGGGATCCTGCGGGATCCGGACGCGCTGGACCGCTTTCTGGAAAAGGTGTGCGCCGAAAGTCCGCTGCCGGTGAGCGTGAAGACGCGGATCGGGTTTGAAAGCACGGAGGAATGGGAACGTCTGTTGGAGATCTATACCCGGTATCCGCTGAAGCGGTTGATCGTGCATCCCCGGACCTGTCGCGAACGGTATGATCCGGCCTTCCTGCACAGGGAATGTCTGGCGGAAACAACGGAAAGGTTTGGCGGCCAGACGGTGGTCAACGGAGACCTGTTCGGGAACGCGGATGTCAAGCGGGTGCTGGCGGACCTGCCGGAGGGGAGCGGCGTGATGCTTGGCCGCGGACTGGTGGCGCAACCCGCACTGGCAAGAGAATTGCGCGGCGGGAAAAAGCTGGAAAAAGAGGAGATCCTCCACTTTCATGACCGGCTGACGGAAGAAATGGCAGGTTTCTACAGGCCGGATATCGTATTTATGAAACTGCGCGTGGTGATGAAGCATCTGGCATGCTGTTTTGCGGAAACCGGGAAATTGGAAAAGAAGATCCGCAAGGCCCGGAAGCTGGAGGAGCTGCTGGCAGTGGACCGCGAACTGTTCGAGACTTGCGCGCTGAAGGATGAACCGTGCTTTGTGCCGGATGACTGAGTGGAAAGGACGAAAAGAATATGAGTTTTGATAAAGCCAAGGAATATCTGACCGGGCGCGGTTTTGAGGAGCGGATCATGACCTTTGACGTATCCAGCGCGACGGTCGAGCTGGCCGCGGAAGCAGTGGGGACCGAGCCCGCACGGATTGCGAAATCCCTCACGTTCCGCGTGGCGGGCGCACCTGTGATGATCGTGTGCGCCGGGGACGCAAAGGTGAACAATTCCAAATTCAAGGCGTTTTTCCATGAGAAAGCGGCCATGCTGCCGCGGGAAGAAGTTGGCGTCCTGATCGGTCACGAGGCCGGCGGCGTGTGCCCCTTTGGCGTGACGGAGGGCGTCCGGGTGTGCCTGGATGTTTCCATGAAGCGGTTTGATATCATCTATCCGGCCTGCGGGGATGCCGCGAGCGCGGTGCGCCTGACGCCGGAAGAACTGGAAAGCTTGTGCCCGGGCAGCGAATGGATCGATGTCTGTGTATTGCCGGAAGCGTAAAGGTGAACGGACCAAAGGAGAGTGGGACCCTCTTGAAGAGACGGACAGTGATCGGACTGGCGATATGTCTGTTGTGTATCGTGGTGGGCAGTTCAGTCCTGAGCGAAGCGGAGCAGACCGTGTTCACGCCGGAAACCTCCAGCCCGTGGGCAGGGAAGGACCTGACGGAAAACTACTGGACGCTGCCGATGGACATCAGCGATGAAGCGGCTGTGTGGCGGATGTTGACGCAACCGTTCACAATCGTGGATACCGGAAAGGGTGATTTCCGGACCCAGGTGCCTCTGCGTGCGGAACCGGACATGAACAGCGAGAAGATCGGGCTGGTGACCAGCAAGAGCCAGGGCGTACATGTGCTGGAGACGCGGGACGACGGCTGGTCCCTGATCGAATGCTATTCGTCCTCCTTTGCCAAGACCACCGTGGAAATGTGGAATCTGCTTGTGCAGGGATATGTCCGGACGGAATATCTGAAAACTGTGGAGCCGGATCAGCATTTGGCGTTGCTGGTGGATAAACTGACCCAGCGGATGTATGTTTTTGTGGACGGAAAATTGTTTTCCACCCTGCTGGTATCCACAGGCCATGTGGAATGGAACGGAAAAAAGTATCAGCCTTACAATGAGACCCGATCCGGTGAATTCCTGCTTGTAGGAACGGTAGGCGCCTTTTCCAGCGGCAATATGGTCTGCAGTCTGGCTGTACGCTTCAATGCCGGAGATATGATGCATGAGGTGCCGTATATCAAGGGATCCAACGGAAACCGGAACTATGCTTTTTGCGAAAATAAACTCGGGACCAAGGCCAGCCACGGTTGCATCCGCGTGCAACGGAAAAAAACGCCCGAAGGCGTGAACATGAAATGGCTGTGGGACGAAATCGAAAAATGCGAGGGAAAAGTCAAGCTGGCGATCTGGGAAGACTGGCAGGGAAGGCAGATCCCCGTGCCGGTGGACGATACCGTGCTTTACCGTGATCCGGAAAAACCGGAGAAATGGCATCGGTCGGAAACCTGCTATGCGGCAGAGGACAAGATCCTGGAGCCGTTTGCCTATGCTGAACTGGACCGGGAGGAAAACGCCGGGATGACGGCCTGCCCATACTGCTGCCCGGAAAGAAGAAGCACAGAGATCGCGGAGATCAATCAACTGTACGCGCCGGGCGGGGACCATGATGAACTGATGACGCAATTGCGGCAGGAAGCCCAGGAAAAGCGGGAC
>JAZUFB010000223.1:0-3406 GCA_045640475.1 Clostridia bacterium | reverse complement strand
CAAGACACTGGTTCAGAAAGAGATCGGAAAGATCCGGGATCTGGGTGTGGAGATCGTGACCAACGCGGTTATCGGCAAATGCATGACCGTAGACGAGATCCTTGAAGAAGGGTTTGACGCGGTGTTTATCGGCAGTGGCGCAGGACTTCCGAAATTCCAGAAGATTCCCGGGGAAAGCTTGTGTGGCGTATATTCCGCCAACGAGTTTTTGACCCGGATGAACCTGATGAAAGCCTATGATTTCCCGAACCACGCGACGCCGATCAAGGTCGGGGACGAAGTCGTTGTGGTCGGCGGCGGCAATGTGGCCATGGATGCCGCCAGAAGCGCGAAAAGACTTGGCGCATCCGTGACGGTGGTGTACCGCAGAAGCGAAATTGAACTGCCTGCACGGCGGGAAGAAGTACATCACGCCAAAGAAGAAGACGTAGAATTCCGGTTGTTGACCAATCCGGTTAAGATCCTGGGCGATGAAAACGGTTTTGTGAAAGCCGTGGAATGCATCCGCATGGAGTTGGGCGAACCGGACGAGAAGGGCCGCAGAAGCCCTGTTCCGGTGGCCGGAAGCGAGTTTGAGATCCCCGCGCAGACGGTGATCATCGCCATCGGTAACAGCCCGAATCCGCTGATCCGGAAGACGACACCGGACCTGCCCGTGGAAAAATGGGGCGGCATCCAGGCGGACGAAAACGGACGGACCGGCAAAAAGAATGTGTATGCCGGCGGCGACGCGGTTACGGGTGCCGCAACGGTGATCCTGGCCATGGGCGCCGGCAAGCGTGCTGCGGCTTCCATCATCGAAGATCATCCGTGAGGAATGCTCGAAAAGAATGGGAATGTGAAATGAAACGGAGGTGAACCGGTCCGCCATGTTCGGATTTGACGATAAGTACGCGATGTTTGACATTACGCCTGTGCAGAACCAGTTTATCGCCGAATATATGCCCCATGCGAACGGGAACTATGTAAAGGTCTGGCTATACGGGCTGATGCAGTGCTATCATCCCCGTGAGGATATGGATCTCGGGACGATGGCACGCGAGCTGGACCTGACCGAGGAGGATGTGCTGACGGCCTTCCGCTATTGGGAACGCCGCGGACTGGTGACCCGGATCAGTGATAAACCGCCACAGTACAGATATGTGAATATGAACCGGATGACAATCCAACCCCAGGACGCGGCTTTTGAAGCCTTTGGGGAGGATCTGTACGCGTTGTTCGGGAAAACCAGACGCCTGCACGGAAATGAAATCAGCCTGTGCTACGAATGGGTTGAGGAACTGCACCTGCCGGAACCTGTGGTCCTGATGCTGATGAAGCATATGATCTCCATCAAAGGCAAGAATTTCAGTATCCGGAGCGCGGAACCGCTGGCTGTAAGGATGGCGGAGGCCAATGTACGCACCGTGGAAGACGCAGAGCGGATCCTGTCCGTGGATCGGAAGATCACGGACGGTGTGACCCAGACCCTGCGCCGCCTTGGTAAAAGACGGCTGGCTTCGGACGATGAAGTGACCCTGTACCGGAAATGGGTCGAAGAATGGGGCTTTACACAGGATGGAATCGAGGCGGCCTGCGCGGAAACCGTAAAAGGCGAACCTACGTTTGGCTACCTGGACGGGATCCTGAAAAAGATCCACAATCGGGACGGTGGAAACGGCAAGGGAGACGCGGAGGATGTGAACGCCGTGCTTGGAGCATCCGCACCGCTCAAAGAATTGCTGGGGATCCTGGGACGTGGCAGTGTGAATGACGAGACCCTGCGGCTCTACACCGAAATGCGCGAGATCTACGGGGACGATGTGATCCGGCTGGCAGGACGCGAATGCGCGACCAAAGGCAAACACATTGAGGATGTGAAAGGTCTGCTGCTATCCTGGAAAAAGCGTGGGCTTGAAACTGAAAAAGAAGTTGTGGCGTATATCACACGTTTCCGCGAACAAAGCCGGTTGCTGGCTGACCTTTATGAAGGTTGGGGCCTGCGTGGCAGAGGGACCGCGGCGGACAGGAACCTGACGGACAAATGGGAACTGGAGATGGGCTTTTCCGGCGAACTGATCCGCTATGCGGCTTCTTTCGCGGCTGGAAAAGAACAGCCCATGGCCTATCTGGACAAGCTTCTTCAGGCTTATGCTGAGAAAGGGATCCGGACACGTGAAGCCATGGAGGCCGACCGGAAGAACTATTTGGAAAGTGTTTCACACGAAGGCGCGGGGAACAAAAAGCCAACAGGAGGAACGCCGAACTTGGCCCAACAGTTTACGCAAAGAGCCTATAGTGATGACACGGATGACATGGACCGTTTGATGGCACAGGAGGGAACGACAGATGCGTGATGAGATCCTGAAAGCGCTCCAGACAGAGTATGCGCAACTGCGGGAACAGAATGAAGAAGACCATCAGGCGCGAATCCGTGATGCCAAAGCACATTGCCCGGAACTGGAAAACCTGCTTTCCGGCCGTGAAGAACTGATTTATGGCGCACTGCAGGGCATCCTGCGGAAAACGCAAAAGCCGGTCGATCTTTCGCAACGCATGGCGGAAATGAATGCGAAGATCCGCCAAACGTTGGTGGACGCCGGCCTGCCGGAAGATATGTTGGAGCCGAAGTACCGCTGCGATATTTGCGAGGACAAAGGATACACAGGCGAACCAATCCGCGAGATGTGCAGCTGCATGCGGAAAAGATTCCATGAAAAGATACGGGAATCCATCGGCCTGAAAACGGACGGAAGGGAAACTTTTGACTCCTACGATGACAGCTTATTTTCGGATGAAAAACTGCCCGGAAAGACTTATTCCCAGAGATCGCTGACCGCGACGGTCCGCGACCTCTGTAAACAGTGGGCAGAAACGTATCCGAAAGGTGAAGCACGGAACATCCTACTGATGGGACAGACGGGACTCGGAAAATCGTTTATGATGCATGCTATGGCGGAACGTCTTGTGAGCCGGGATGTGCCGGTCCTGATGGTCAGCGCTTGGAGGTTCCTTGAAATCGCACGGAAGAGCATGTTTGGCGATGGCGATGATGAAATGAACGAAATGCTGGAGACGGAAGTGTTGCTGATCGATGATCTTGGCAGTGAACCGATGATGAAAAACATTACCGTGGAACAGCTTTTCAACATCATTAACGAACGCCAAAATAGTGGGAAAGCCACGATCATCAGCACCAATCTGACCAAATCCGAGTTCAGAGAACGCTACACGGAACGGATCGCCTCACGGATGATGGATGCACGTCAGTCCTTGGTATTGACCCTGATGGGGGACGACCTGCGCCGAAAGGGGTAAGGCTATGAATATCCAGATCTATATCTCCAAGAAGAATTTCGACGTACAGAAAGCTCAGCGCTTCTTCAAGGAACGCCGGATCAACGTGCAGGAGATCGACCTGAAAAAG
>JAZUFB010000222.1:0-6153 GCA_045640475.1 Clostridia bacterium | reverse complement strand
GCAGTTCCAGGAACCGTTCTGATAGAAAGCGGTCTTGCCAGCCAGGAAGTTCTGCTTCACTTCTTCGTTGCCCAGAGCGGCAGCGTTAGGATCGAAGTAGCCCTTAGCGAGCATGTCGGTGAAGATGGTCATGGCCTTGATAACGCCTTCCTGGTTCCAGGATTCCTTACCAGTGTAGCAGTTTTCCAGACCCTTGGCACCGATGGTCTTGACCAGCAGGGGCTCGGTGTATTCGGACAGGCACCAGTTTTCCTTACCGGCAACGCCGAAGGGAACGATACCAGCAGCCAGCAGATCGTCGCAGCACTTGGTCAGCTCTTCGAAGGATTCGGGAGCCTTTTCCCAACCGGCCTGCTTGAGCAGATCCATGTTGGCGAACAGAGCGACAACGTTGAAGCACAGCGGGATGCCGTACTGCTTGCCATCATAGTTGGTGTTGGCCAGGTTGGCATCGGTCAGTTCTTCTTTGTAGGCGGGCAGCACTTCGTCCAGGCAGAACACACGGCCGGCTTCGACGAAATCGCCCAGGAAGCTCATGGACCAGGTGGAGAAGATGTCAGGCAGGTTTTCGTTAGCAGACATAGCAGCCTTGATCTTGGTCTTGTAAGCTTCGTTTTCGGTGGATTCCATCACGATCTGCCAGTCAGCGTTAGCAGCGTTGAAAGCAGCGATGGCATCCTGATAAGCCTGATAGTTGGCATCGCCTTCAACAGCGATGGACCACAGGGTCAGGGTTTCCGGCTCCGCAAAAGCAGAAGCGACGGAGAGGAGCATGATGGTAGCCAGAACCAGAGCAAGTACCTTTTTCATGGGGTTTCCTCCTTAAATAATTTTATCTTCACCGGCAACTGTACATCACCGGATAAAGAACGTTAGGAATTACTTACGGATCAGCTTCCAGGGATATCCGACCGCCAGAAGGTCACCGTCAAAGGAATAGAGGATCGTCGTATCCGCGAACATTCCCTGAACATACTGGAGCGTCACACGCCCCTGTTCCGGATCGTCCACGTAGTTCCCGGTGAAGACGCCGTCTTCCAGGAACCGTTTTTCCTGGGTGAAAATGAAACTGGAACCGGATTCTCCAAGGGCTTTCCAGGTCCCGAGCAACTCACCCGCGGCGCCGATCTCGCTGATGCGGCTATACTGTGTGGGAAGCCACACTGTCAGTACATCGCCCGTCATCTCAAAAGGAAGGTCAAACGAAGCATTTTCAGCATCGGTCAACCGAATGCAACCTTCGCTGATCTGCCAGGTCAGATCCGTTCCCGCGTAGAGGGCAGTACCGTTCGCGTTCAGGGTCATCAGGGTCGTTTCGGGATCGTCTTTGTAGACCCATTCACCGTTCAGGTCCACATTTTCCGCCAGTGCGGGCAAAATCATCAGGCAGAGGAACACGAGCACAAGCACGATCACGTTGTTCAAGCGCGGACCTTTCATTCGGTTCCCCTCCTCTTCAATCTCTTCTTAACAGTTTCTTACCGGCCCAGTCGTTTCACCGACCAGCAGCTTCACCGGCACAGTCACAGGGACATCGTTTACCTTGCCCGGATTCTCGATCGTGTTGATCAGGTTGATTGCTGCAAGGCGGCCCATTTCGTCGGTGTCCTGCTCAACTGTGGTCAGCCTGGGCTGAATGACCTGACCGATATCGTTTCCGTCAAACCCGGCAACCGAAACATCTTGCGGAACCTTCAGTCCAAGACTGTTCAACATACTCAGGGCGCCCAGCGCGGCGTGATCGTCCGGGGTCAAAATGAACGTGGGCGGAACCGGCAGCGCCATCAGGCGTTTTACGTATTCACCGCAGGTATGGGGATCGTCGTACCGGGTACGGATCACATACTCCGCAGGAATCTCAAGTCCGAGATCCTGTGTCGTGCGGAAGAAGCTTTCGATCCGCCGGTCTGTCACATAAGCATCCTGCCCATAAAGGTAGGCGATCCGTCTGTGCCCCAGATCGTACGCGTGCTTCACCAGCTGACGAATACCATCGCTATTGTCGCTCAGCACACAACCGTGGTTCTCGTAGGGATGATCGATGTTCACCGCCGGGAGATTGCTGTTCATCAGCTCCATAATCTCTTTGGAATAGAAGTTGGTGCATGCCACGCAGACACCGTCCACATTCCGGTAGCGGCAGTGTTCCAGAAAACTCATCCCGGATTTGCCGATGTTATGGTTGATGAAGGTGATATCGTAACCGTTCTCCTCGCACTCCCGCTTGAAAGCGTTCAGCAGTCTCGCAAAGAAGCTGTGCGTCAGGCCGCGCTCCATATCTTCTGTGAAAACCACGCCGATATTGTTGGAACGGTTCGTCTTCAACATCCGTGCAATCGCATTGGGGTGGTATCCGATTGCAGCCGCAGCACTCAGAACAGCGTCCTTGGTTTCGATACTGATGTCAGCATAGTTGTTAAAAGCTTTGCTGACCGTGGAAACGGAAAGTCCACATTTGGAAGCGACGTCCCGAATCGTAACGGGCATAACGCCGCCCCCTCTCGTTATTCTACGTCATTCTGCATCTGCTAAATCGGTTTCGACAGTGTGAGTATATAGCACGATGTACAAAAAATCAACCCCATTTTGTGACAATTTTACCCATACGCAACCGTATCCTCCATGATGAAAACTCTTACATTGTTTACTTTGGTTGAAGTAATTTCTACACCGAATACCTTTTTTGACGCTTAAAAGCGTTGATTTTACTATCTTTCAAGTTCTGCGAACAAACCAGCTCCAATTTTGCATTAACGTTAACGCAACTTTTTCAGTTTTTTATTCGTATCCTCCATGATTCCTATGTACACACAAAATACACCGCATTTTCGAAAACGGTTTTGGCTATTTTGTTGTAAAATTGTCCTAATCAGTACGTACAACTACGTTTTTTTTGCACAGTGTTTTCATCTGTTGCTCCATACGTTGCCCGAATCATAGAAATAGGTTATAATCTTTAGACGTATATCCCCTATTCATACGCTTACTCGATCTTGTTCATTCATATATATAAATGAGGAGGAATTCTCCATGGGCCCCGTCCTTTTCAATGACCGTTTTGTCATTTCTCAATATGACCGCAAAGCCCCATTCTGCTCTTTCCTGCCCGGCATCGCCGGTCCTTACGGCATCCCGCTCTGGTGCTTCTATGTCAACCGGGGTCAGGGCATCTGTTCCTTCGGCACTGAGGATAAGGAGCACGCGCTGATGGAGTTCTATCCGGCCCATCAGGCCTACCGCAACACGGCCCTGACCGGCTACCGCACCTTTGTCCGTGGCGACCGCGGCTGTTTTGAACTGTTTTCCGCACGCAGGGCCGTCCGCACGATGGAGACCGGCATGAACGATCTCGTCCTGCGTGAGGATGATCCCGCCTCCGGCCTTTCCAGCGAAGTCACCTATTTTGCCCTGCCGGATGAGCGTCTGGCCGGGCTCGTCCGCAAGCTGACCCTCACAAACAAAACCGACGCGCCCATGACGCTGACCGTGCTGGATGGCATTCCGGAGCTGATCCCCTATGGCATCAACATGCATTGCATGAAAAATATGACCCAGACCGCCAAACCCTGGATGCAGGTCATCGACGCCGGCACGCCCGTCACGGGCTTCCGTGTCCGTGCCAGCATGGAGGATACCAGTGAGATGAGTGAGGTCACCGGCGCCCACTTTGCCGCGGCCTGCGATGAAAACGGCGCTGCCCTGCCCCTGGTCACGGATCCGGATCTGATCTTTGGCATGGATTCCTCCTACCGTGTGCCGGAAGCCTTCTTTGAGTCTCGCCTGCCCCTCCGCCCGGAGTCCGGCCGTCTTTCCAACTTTATTCCTTCCTGTTTTGCCCTTTCCGCCTTCACGCTCCAGCCCGGCCAGACCCACACCCAGTGGCTCATGATCGGCGCCACGGAGAGCAAGCCTCTCGCGGATCAGCTGTGCAAAAAGGTGATGACCCCCGCCGTGCTGGAGCAAAAGCACCTGCGCGCCATCGCCCTGACGAAGGAAGTGACGGACGCCGTCGCCACTGAAACAGCCTCCCCCGTTTTCGACGCCTATTGCCGCCAGACGCGGCTGGATAACCTGCTCCGTGGCGGTCTGCCCGTTTCTCTGCCCGGCGGGAAGCTCACCTATATGTATTCCCGCAAGCATGGTGACCCGGAGCGGGACTATAACGCTTTCCGCGTCCGCGCCGAATATTTCAGCCAGGGCAACGGCAACTTCCGCGATGTAAATCAGAATCGCCGCAGCGATGTCCTTTCCGCACCGGAGACTGGAGATCGCAATATTCATATGTTCTTTGACCTGCTGCAGGCGGACGGTTACAATCCGCTGGTGGTGGACGCCATCTCTTTCACCCTGCCGGAAGACAGCCGGGCTTCCTTTGTTGCCCGCCTGCCGGAAGCGATCCGTCCCGCCGCGGAAAAGCTTTTGTCCGCCCCCTTCACCCCCGGCGCCCTCCGCATGGCCGCCGAGGACTGGCTCGGTGATGACGGCGAAGCGTTCTTTGCCGAGCTCCTTGCCGCTTCCGTTTCCGGTCTCTCCGCCACCTTTGGCGAAGGCTACTGGAGCGACCACTGGACCTATAATCTGGACCAGATCGAGAGTTATCTCGCCGTCTGGCCGGAAAAAGAAGAAGCCCTTTTCTTCGACGATCCCACCTATACCTGGTACAATACCGGCGTTTCCGTCCTGCCCCGCCGCCTGCGCTACCGCGAGACGCCCCGCGGCATCCGTCAGTATGCCTTCCTGGAGCAGACGCCCGTCTCCCCCCCTGTGCTCTGCGGACCGGACGGCAAAGTGCTGACGTCCACCCTCGCGGGCAAGCTGTTCTCCCTGCTCTGCGTCAAGACAGCCACCCTGGATCCCGGCGGTATGGGCATCGAGATGGAAGGCGGCAAGCCCGGCTGGTACGACGCGCTCAACGGTCTTCCCGGCCTGCTCGGCTCCTCTGTGGCGGAAACGCTGGAGCTGCACCGGGTCCTGACCTTCATGCGGGACCTGATGGTCCGCAATCCCCGTCCCATCTCCGTTCTGGCGGAAGTCGCCACCCTGGCGGACGAATTGACGGATCTTTTTGCCCGCGTCAAGGACCAGCGTTCGCGTTGGTTTGCCACCAAGGACGCCCTTGAAGCCTATCGGGCCCGTCTGAAAGCCGGTGTTTCCGGTCAGATGACCCTTCTTCCGCCCGAAAAGATAAGCGCCTGTCTCGATCGCTGGCTGCGCGTTGTCGATGCCGGCATCCGGCGCGCCATGGACTGTTCCCGTAACGGCCTGTGCCCGACCTATTTTGCCTGGACCGTGACCGATTATAAAAAGACGGAAGACGGGATCTTCCCCACCGATTTCAAGCGGGTCGATCTGCCGGACTTTCTGGAAGGTCAGGTCCGTTATCTGCGGCTGAACCTGCCGGAGGAAAACAAGCTTGCCCTCCAGAAAGCCGTGGAAAAGAGTGCCCTCTATGACCGCAGGCTGAATATGCTCAAGGTGAACGCCGATCTGGCCTCCGCCGGTTATGAAGTGGGCCGTGCCCATGCCTTCACGCCCGGCTGGCTGGAGAATGAGTCCATCTGGATGCATATGGAATATAAATATCTGCTCGAGCTGCTCCGTTGCGGCGCCTATGAGCGTTTCTCCGCCTACACGGACACCATGCTGGTCCCCTTCCTTTCCGCGGAAACCTACGGACGCAGTCTGCTCGAGAATTCCTCCTTCATCGCCTCCTCCGCCAATCCGGATCCCGCCACCCAAGGCCGCGGCTTTGTGGCCCGTCTCAGCGGTTCCACCGCGGAGTTCCTCTCCATGTGGCACCTGATGATGAACGGCGACCGTCCCATGCGCCTTGAAAACGGCGTCCTCACGCTTCGCCTGACCCCCATGCTCCCCGCCCGCCTGACCGAAGGCTGCACGGAGATCCACGCCACCCTCTTCGGCACAACCCGCCTCACCTACCTCGTCACCCCCGGTCAAGCCTACTATCCCGGCCACTACACCAAGTCGGATCGTAGCCATGTCGTTCTGTGAGCCAAGGAGTTGGTTTTCCTAATTGTCTTCCTAAGACCGCTTGGCCTCCGACTTGACCGAAGGCTGCACGGAGATCCACGCCACCCTCTTCGGCACAACCCGCCTCACCTACCTCGTCACCCCCGGTCAAGCCTACTATCC
>JAZUFB010000221.1:0-18355 GCA_045640475.1 Clostridia bacterium | reverse complement strand
TGAAATAAGAAATGAACAGGAACTGAATATAAAGGGAAAGGGCCGCATCTTTTTTGATGCGGCCCTGCTTATATCATGCAGACAAATTATTCAACTGTATGACCTTTTGCAATTATTTCCCTTCAGTTACTGGAACAGGCTCTCGACAAAGCGGGTAAGCTGTTCAACTGCATCGTTCAGAGAACCAGTAACATCATTGATAGAACCGGTTACGTCATTGATGGTCTTTGTAACGCCGTCGATATCATCAACGAGATCGGTGGTACCGGATACCATGCCGTTCAGGTTGTCCATATCAAGTGCGCCGAACTGATCAACTGCATCGGAGAAGGACTCAACTGCACCGTTGATGCCTTCAAGATCGAATGCATCGAGAGTCTCGGTCAGAGTTGCGATTGCTTCGTTGATTGCATCTGCATCGAAATCTGCGATGGAACCAGCTGCGGTCTGAAGAGAACCAAGGGTGTCATTCAGAGCGGGCATATCGAAGGAACCGTAAGTTGCGAGTAAATCACTCAGATTTTCAATAGCGGTGTTCAGAACTTCAACATCAAATGCATCGAGTTCAGCAACAGCATCGGAGAAGCTTGCGATTGCTGCATTGACAGCATCCATATCGAACTTCGCGAACTGATCAACAGCATCGGAGAAGCTTGCAATTGCATTGTTGACTTCGTCCATGTTGATTGCGTCGATGTTTGCCTGAATGGAAGCAAGAGCTTCGTTGATGACAGCGGTCTCATCGTCGATGGTGGTGTTGATCTTGCCGATCTCATCATCAAGCAGAGTATTGATCTTGCCGACTTCTTCGTCAAGAAGGCCGTTGATCTTGCCGACTTCTTCATCAAGAAGGCCGTTGACCTTGTCAATCTCACCGTTCAATGTGCCGGTTACGTCTTCAACAATACCGTTGATGTAAGCAACTTCTGTTGTAAGAGTACTGGTAATGGTGTTCACGCCTTTTGCAAGAACGCTTGCAATCACGATCACGCAAATCAGGAAAATGAAAATGAAACCTGTGCGGATCCATGCTGCGATGTTCTGAAGCTTCTGCAGCTTAAGAATGCTGTCAAGCTTTGCATCAGAGGGTGTTGAACCGTAAGTGTTGTCTGCCATAATAATACCTCTTTCCTTTCTGTGGTTATCGCCGGAATTCCGGCGACTGTTGTTGAATTCATTTTAGTGTGAATTTGTAACATTGTCAATGCTGAATTGCAGAAAATGATGAACATTTTGTAAACAATGCATGAATTCAAAATGCGGAAATCAGCTGCAAAAAGTGCCTCCGGAGGCGTGAAAAGTGCGTCAAAGGGCATAAAACCTTTGATTTTTGAGGCTTCCGGAAGGAGAATCTTTTTGACCGGGCCTGAAAACTGTGCTATGATCGAAGAGGCCGCCGGGTCCGGAGAACTCACCGCAGCAGGAAGAAAAAGGGACGGCGGAATCGATTTTGCGGAGGCGTGAGATGACAAGAAGAGAAATGGCGGAACAGTATTTCACGGAGGGCTATAACTGTGCGCAGTCAACGGTAAAGGCTTTTTCGGATCTGCTGCCCGTGGATGAAAAAACGGCACTGAAGCTGGCAAGCTCGTTCGGCGGCGGCATGGGAAGACTCAGAGAAGTCTGCGGCGCCGTGTCGGGCATGTTTATGGTATTCAGTCTGCTGTACGGCTATGATACGCCGGAGACCGGTGACGTGAAGCTTTCCCTGTATTCGGAGATTCAGGAACTGGCACACCGGTTTGAAGCGCTGCACGGGACGATCGTCTGCAGAGAACTTCTGGGCCTGGCTCCCGGGCATGATACGCCGGTACCCGAACCGCGCACGCAGCAGTATTACGAAAAGCGTCCCTGCGCTGCCTTTATCGGCGATGCGGCAGAGATCCTCGATAATTATATGAAAGAACTCCGGGAGAAGGAAGGAGAAGAGAAATGAAAACAGTCAGAGTCACTACCCGGCAGGGGATCCTCGAAGGCGAACTGACAGACGGTACCGCGGTATTCAAAGGCGTCCCGTTTGCAGCGCCGCCCACAGGTGATCTGAGATGGAAGGAGCCTGCGCCGCCGGTTCCCTGGAAAGGCGTCCGTCCGGCCTTTTCCTACAGCGCATCACCCGTACAGATGGTACCGCCCATCGGCAGTGCTAAGGACATGTACATGAGTGAAGACTGCCTGTATCTGAATATCTGGGCGCCGGAGAACGCCGAAAACTGCCCCGTATTCGTCTGGTTCTACGGCGGTGCGCTGCAGGGCGGCACCGCGTCCGATCCTTCGACGAACGGCGTGCATCTTTCTCATGACGGGATCGTTACCGTCACGGTCAACTACCGTGTCGGCGCGTTCGGCTTCATGTGTCATCCGGATATGAAGAAAGAGGATCCGAACGGTTTTTCCGGAAACTTCGGTCACCGTGATCAGGTCGCCGCGCTTCGCTGGCTTCGCGAAAACATCGGCTTTTTCGGCGGCGATCCCGGGAACATCACGATCAGCGGTCAGTCCGCGGGAAGCGGAAGCAGCTGTACGCTGATGAATTCGCCCTATGCCCGCGGCACATTCGACAAGGCGATCCTGCACAGCGGAGACATCTTCCAGCCGGACCGCGACGTGCCGCTTGAAGAGGCGGAAAAGTGGGGCGTTCTGGTGGCGGAATCCTTCGGTGTGAAAACGCTCGATGAGCTCAGGAAGATCCCTTATCCCGAACTTTACAGAAACGGTGATCCGGTGATCGCGGCCGTGCATCATCCGGCGGCAGCCGTGATCGACGGTGCGTTCATTCCCGGACCGCAGGGTGAAATTATGCTGAATAACCGGTGTGCACAGATCCCCGTGATCATCGGTACGAACCTTGACGAGGGCTCCAGAAGACCGGCAGCGGTATATGTGCCTGAGATCACGAAAATGCTCGGACTTCCGGATGATCTCTATCCGGCGGAGGAAGGAATTGACCGTTATGCGGACCAGCTTGCAAGAGACTACTGGTATGCAAGACATCTTGCGTGGGCGAAGATCCGCACGTCGGAATACAATCTTCCCACCTGGGAATATGTTTTCGGACGCAGGCTGAACGAACGCGGCGCTTTCCACGGTATGGAGATCCCCTATACCTTCCGTTCGCTGGACGATCCGGTCCTTTTCGGTGAAAGACTTCCTTATGAAAAAGAAGATTACATGCTGGCATGGGTGATCAGCAGCTTCTTCAGGAATTTCATGAAGACGGGAGATCCGAACGGAAGCGGCCTTCCCGAATGGAAACCGGCCGGCGTATCGGATGAAGTCATGTTCTTTGACTGCGAGTCCCGCATGGTACCGGAGGTGCTTCGCGAAACAGACAGGATCGTATCCCCGGCGACGGAAAAGTGGATGCGCGGAAGGATCGGATGATCGGATGATCGAATGATCGGATATACGAAAAGAACCGCTGACAAAAAGTCAGCGGTTCTTTTCGTATCAGTGGAGCCAATGGGGATCGAACCCATGACCTCTCGCGTGTGAGGCGAACGCTCATCCCGGCTGAGCTATGGCTCCGTACAAAACAGTATCTTAACATTGTTTCATGAAAATTTCAAGAAGAAAATGATATTTATTCGGTAAGCGGGAAAAAAATCCGTGAAAACCGCTGTCTGCTCTTGATTCACAGTCCTTCTTATGAGATAATGTACCGGTCCGGAACAGGCATTCCGGAAAGGCACAACAGTGTATCATGAATATCAGAAATTGTAAACCGGAAAAACGCGGAAATAGGACGGAAAATCCGGTTTCTTTATTGCTTGAACATACCGGTTTTTTCCGGTTATACTGCCGACAGCGGAAACACTTCTGCCGGCTCTTTTTTGCCTGCGGGGAGATCCGGAATCCCGGCAGCCAGCATTAACAGGAGGTTTCAAATGGTTACGGTCACATTAGGGTCCACAAACATCACGGTTCCGAAAAACGCGTTCGGCGCACTGCCGATCCAGCGTGTATCGGAGGAATATGCAGGCATGCTGCTTCGGAAAGCCTACGACGCGGGCGTCCGTTATTTTGACTCTGCAAGAGCTTATACGGACAGCGAAAAGAAGATCGGTCTGTATCTTTCCGATGTACGGGATCAGATCTATATCGCAACCAAGACAGGCGCCCAGACGAAGGAAGGCTTCTGGAAGGACCTTTACACCAGCCTGGAAATGCTGAAGACAGATTATATCGACGTCTACCAGTTCCACAATCCGCCCTTCGTTCCGAAGCCGGGAGATGCGTCAGGTCTTTATGACGCTGCACTGGAAGCAAAGGAGAAAGGCCTGATCCGCCATATCGGCATTACGAATCACCGTCTGCCGGTTGCGAAGGAGGCGATCGAGTCGGGCCTTTACGAGACTCTGCAGTTTCCGTTCTGCTATCTGGCAACGGAGAAGGATATCGAGCTTGTGAACCTTTGCAAAGAGCACAACATGGGCTTTATTGCCATGAAGGGTCTTTCAGGCGGTCTCCTGAACCATTCCGACATGTGCTATGCGTGGATGCTTCAGTATGATAACGTCCTGCCGATCTGGGGCGTTCAGCGGGAATATGAGCTGGATGAATTCTTAAGCTATGACGAGAATCCGCCGAAGCTCGACGAGGAAATGATGGAAAGGATCCGCAAAGACAGAGAGGAGCTTTCCGGTGATTTCTGCCGTTCCTGCGGATACTGCATGCCCTGCACAGTCGGCATCATGATCCCGCAGGCAGCCAGAATGTCTCAGCTGGTCCGCAGGAGTCCCTCGGCAAACTGGCTCTCGCCCGCGATGCAGAAGGAAATGATGAAGATCGAAGAGTGCGTTCACTGCGGTGTCTGCATGAGCAGATGTCCGTATGAGCTGAATACGCCGGAACTTCTTATGAAGAACCTGGAAGACTATAAGAAAATTCTAGCGAAAGAGGTGGAGATCTGATCGTGTCCTTATGTAAAATGCGGAACCGGCAGAGAATAAGTTTATGAAATTATTTGTTTTTTTACTGAACAGCGTGCTCTTCGGAGTCGGACTTGCCATGGACGCCTTTTCCGTTTCCATGGCGAACGGACTCAATGAGCCGAAAATGAAAAAGTCAAGAATGTGCCTGATCGCCGGAACGTTCGGAGTCTTTCAGACGCTGATGCCGCTTCTCGGATGGCTGTGCATTCATACGATCGCCCGGCTCTTTACATCCTTTCAGAAGTTTATTCCCTGGATCGCGCTTCTTCTGCTCCTTTACATCGGCGGAAAGATGCTGATCGAGGGTATTAAAGGAAGCGGAGAGGAAGAAAAGGCGGCGGTGAGCTTCGGCGCGCTGATCGTTCAGGGAGTCGCAACATCGATCGATGCACTGTCGGTCGGGTTTACGATCTCCGGTTACGATTTCGGCAAGGCACTGGCGGAATCTCTGATCATCGGTGTGGTGACATTCTTCATCTGCATCGGCGGTCTGATCATCGGAAAGACCGTCGGAACGAAGCTGAAAAACAAGGCGTCGATCCTGGGCGGCGTGATCCTGATCGCGATCGGGATCGAGATCTTTATAACAGGTGTATTCTGAGCGCTTATCCGGCGCATAAACAGAGAAAAGGAGGATAACTTATTTTATGCTCGTACCGATTCTTTTATTCATAGTTGGACTTGTCATGCTGATCTTCGGCGGCGACTGGTTTGTGGACGGCTCGACCGGACTTGCAAAGCGCGCGCATATCCCGGATCTTCTGATCGGCGCAACGATCGTTTCCATCGGAACCACGCTTCCTGAGGTCATGGTCTCATCAGGCGCCGCACTCAAAGGATCTTCTGCCATCGCATACGGAAATGCGATCGGTTCCATCATCTGCAATACGGCACTGATCTCCGCACTGACGATCGCCATCCGTCCCACCCCTGTGGCACGGAAGACCTTTATCAAGCCGGTTCTGTTTTTCTTCGGCGCAGCGGTCTTTTATGCGCTTCTTGCATACACTGCAGGCGGATTTGCCCGCTGGGCAGGAGTCCTGCTTCTTTCGTGCTTTGTTATCTATATGATCCTGCAGGTCCTGCAGGCCAAGCAGGAAATGAAGGCCGGCGTTCAGGCGGCAGAAGAGGAGGAAGACGGAAAGAAGAGCAGTCTTCTGAAGGAGCTGATCCTTCTTGTCGGCGGCGCGGCTGTCATCGCAGTCGGCGCGGATCTTCTGGTCGATAACGGTACGCTGATCGCGGAGGGCTTCGGTGTTCCGCAGTCTGTCATCGCCCTGACATTCGTAGCGCTCGGAACCTCGCTTCCGGAGCTTGTTACGGCGATCACCTCGCTTGCAAAGGGACACAGTTCCCTGTCTCTCGGCAATATCGTCGGTGCGAACCTGTTCAATCTGGTACTGGTAAGCGGTATGGCGATCACGCTGACCCCCTTCAGCATTCCGGTCGAGAAGACGATCGCAGGCATGAACGCGTCTCTTATTGTGGATGTACCGCTTATGTTTCTGGTCATGATCATCATGACGGTCCCTACGCTGATCAAGGAAAAGCTGGAAAGATGGCAGGGTATCGCTCTTCTTGCACTGTATGCGGCTTACTGCATTTTCCAGTTCTGCCTGTAAACGGAACAGAGGTTGATCATGATCTATACGGTCACGCTGAATCCCGCCCTGGACTATGTTGTCCGGGCGGATTCTTTTGCATTCGGAAAAACGAACCGGTTGACGGAGGAACGGATCTATCCGGGCGGAAAAGGACTGAATGTCTCCGTCATGCTTTCCAGGCTGGGAGAAGAAACGACAGCGCTTTCTTTTGCGGCCGGCTTTACCGGGGAAAAACTGAAGAGGCTTCTTGAAAGCGAAGGGGCGGCATGTGAATTCTTTGAGCTTTCGTCCGGGTTCACGCGCATCAATGTGAAGCTTCTGACAGCGGAAGAGATGCCTGCGAAAGCCGGTCTTTTGGAAAACAGCAGGATCACCACGGAACTGAACGGCTCGGGCGCGGTTCTTACGGAAGAGGATATCGGAAAGCTGGAAAGGCGGCTTACGGAGCTCGCAGACGGTGATATGCTCGTCCTTTCCGGGAGCATTCCCAAAGGGACGGACGCCGGTGTTTACGGCAGGCTTCTTCATACAGTCAGAAAAGGCGGAAAAAAGATCTTCTGTGTGCTGGACAGTACCGGCGAAGCATTCCTGTCGGGACTCAGAGAAAAGCCTGATCTGGTAAAGCCGAACCGGGATGAACTGGAGGAAATGACCGGGATGCACACGGAAAGTCCGGAAGAAATAAAGACAGCAGCCGAAAAACTGAGAAGCCTCGGAGCAAAAAACGTGCTGGTCTCTCTCGGAAAAGACGGTGCGATGCTGTTTGCCGAAAACGGAGAATGCTATTTTGAAAAGGCGCCGGAAGGAAAGACCGTAAGCACGACTGCAGCGGGAGATTCGATGATCGCAGGCTATCTGCATGCGATCGCGCGGAAACAGAACGGAGCGGATGCGCTGAAGAAAGCGGTTTGCGCAGGGAGTGCGACCGCCTTTTCCGAATGGCTCGGAACAAAGGAAGAAATCGAGAAACTGTATATGCAGCTGAGAACTGAATAAGGAGGAAGGAAAGTGGCAGAATTCTTAGAGATCGTGATGATTGTAAGCTTCGGTATTTCATGGCCGATCAATTTGTCCAAGCTGATTCGTTCCAAAAGCACAAAGGGCGTCAGCCTTCCGTTTTTGTGCCTGATCTTTTTCGGCTATATCGCAGGCATCGTTTCCAAATTTGTGAATACGGATTACATGGCGAATTTCGCAGCGAAATGGTATGTGCTGGTGTTCTACGTGATCAATCTGATCGTAGTAGGCCTGAATCTGATCTTCTATTTTATCAACAGAAAAAAGGAGCAGGAAGGACAGCACTGAGACACCGCCGGTGTACATTCCCCAATGAGAATAGCTGATCTCCTTTTCGGGAACAGAGAAAACGGTGAGAATCCGCTTTTTCTATGCTTTTTTACTCATTTTATCAGTCGCAGACAGAAATCGAGCGGCCTGGGAAAACTTGACAGAGTGCGTTGGAAATCATATCTGAAGCTGAAAAACGAGAATGAGTTTGCAGCAAACGGAAGCCAATACCTGGAATCTAAGCGAGCAAAATTAAAGAGATTTCGAAAGCAAGCAGAATGGCGCGAAAAGAAAGATAATACAATGAATGCTGATACAATTTTAAGGAGTAACGATTTCAATGAACTATAAAAGAATTGAGGTATCACAAATAAATGCCCTGTGGCAATTGCAGCTTTCGTATAAAGAGGAAATCGGTGAAGATAAGCCGCCTTTGGATGCATTGGCTCGTTTGTCAGATGCCATGAAAGCCGGTTCAATAGAGTTTTACGGCGCATGGGATGGTCACAAACTTGCCGGATGCTGCTCAATATCAAAGGGATTTTCTACTTTTAACTATAGGATAAGCGGAGTATTTGAAGATTTTTATATTGTCCCGGAATACAGGCACAAAGGGATTGCCCGAGAACTTGTACACTTTGCTCGTGAAAACAGCGGGGTCGAATCCCTGACCGTCGGGTGTGCTGATTGTGATCTGGAGATGTATGGAGCATTAGGTTTTACAATTAAATTGGGAAATCTTCTTGCATTTTCTCCGATTCTCTGAAGCAACAGTTTTCAAGGCTCTTTGTCGTCGCTGTTCTCGATCAGCTTTGTTACAACGGCATTCAGCTGTGCTGCATTTCTCGATGTGATGACGGGCTTGCCGGTATTCTGCTCAATTTCTTTTCTGGCGTTTCCGGCAATCTTTCCGCCCTGGCGGGCAATGGCTTTTGCTTTCCTCAAGCCCCTGAGGTTCGTGCGTCTTTGTAAGCTCGGTCGTGGTAGCTTCGGCAAGCATGTTCAGAACGAGTTCCAGTGTTGACATATTATCCCGCAGGTTTTCTTTCTTGAGGCCTTTCAGATTCTTGTACTGCCGGGTGGACATACCCGACCAGGCTCGCGTGATTTCATCGGTCAGGATCGCGTATTCCACGCCTTCCTTAACACCGCGGTTCTGCCATTCATCGGTCAGTTCCTTGCGCACCTGAATTGCCTGTAAGCGCTGATTGATCCACTCGCGGGAATAACCCTTTTTCAGATAGGTTTTCAGCGCCCGTTCGATTGTGATTTCCGGGTCGATGGTTTCTTCGATCCGTTCACGTCCGACCTGAGCCAGCCACATTTTGAAAGGCTCCGCCTTTTTGGACGGGATGGATTGAATGATGCGGAGAAGCTGCTCCGTAGTGGCAACATCGGTGTTGTATCGTTTTCCGTCTGCAGAAAGCATTTTCAGTTGACTACATTTTGTAGTCAACTCACTGCCTTCCTTTTTTAGGCGTGTTTTCAGAACACTCCAATATTTTGCTGCATGACGGATGTCAGGCTGATTGGTAAGAACACCTACAACATCGACAATGGAAAAGTACCATTCTTCTTCCGTTTCGTTCCATGCGGTGCGGATCGGCTGATCTTCGTACAATTCTATTTTTTCATTCTCAGACATTTCTATATCCTCCATGCCGAATCTTATTTGTATTCGCTGACATCTTCCCGCATCATTTATTTGAGAGTGTCTTTCAGTCTTTCGTTCATGGGTGTACCGGATTCAAAGCACATCTCGATGAACTTGTCCATCTCCGGATAGCTCTTTTCGATCTTCGGCTTGTTCTCAAGATACAGCCCATGCGGGTTATCTGTTCTTCCGAAAATATAATCCAGAGAGACATCAAAATACTCCGCATACTTCATCAGAATTTCTGCCGGAACCGTAGATTCGTCGTTTTCGTATTTGTAAATGCTGGACTGCCCAACACCAAAAGTCTTGCCCATTTTTGCCTGTGAAAGCTGAACTGTTCCGCGGAGCTCCCGCAGGCGTTCACCGATTATTTTCATCGTTAATCCTCCATGCTGTTCTATTGCAAGTATAATGGTAACCTCTCGAAAAGTCAGTTATTACTTGATGTTAAATATTAATTCTGAAACGGATTTTCAAATCAGAAAAAAGCGCCGGTACGGTGCGCAGCCGCAGAAGAATTCTGCGTTCAATAAGGGGTTTGGGGCATTGCCTCAACAAGCAAAACAGGAGCTTTCCGGTCAGGGAAATCGCTCCTGTTTTCGGCATTTTTGTGTACACAAGTGCATTGCTTGCCAAGTGAGTATCACGCGGCAAGCAATGGGCGGTTTGTACGTACACATGCATTGCTTGCCAAGCATGTGTGATGATTCCTTAATGACTTTTTACATATGGCTATGATATGAAGTAATCTTAGTTTTTTCTGGATGATACCTTGCGCTTTAATTCTTCAACGATAAAGTAACCATCTCTTTGATAACATATATAGTTGGTTCTTTTTTCAGCGTAGAACTCACCATATTTTTCTCTTGCTACGGATGTTTCACGTCGGAGATCCTCCATAAACCAAACCAAAGTTTTTTTCTGTTCGAGAAGTTTTTCAAAAAGCAAATCCTTGTCAACAATTAAATAGTCTTGTTGTGTATGCCATTTCTCCCCGGCAATGCTATATTCGGATCGCACAATTTTATCTTTATCCCAATGGCGATAACCATCTGAATCTATTGTTCCTAATAGTAGACGAATCGGAGCAGACGGTAGTGAATAACATACATCACCATATTCAGGAAAGTTATATGTACATCCATCAACAGCCGATTGAATTCCGAGCTTTGGGAACTCTTCCGTGTTATAACTATCGAGTCTTTTCTTCCATGGGAACCAGCATATTTCTTTCGGAGTGATATAGCACGATGACTCTATCCCACCATCCCAATCAGAAGGAACAAATACTCGTTCGGACAGTTCCGTATTAGTCTTGAGCTGATCAATAAACTCTCTTACTTTATCTGAATCGATTATTACGGAGTTAATGAACAAATCAGTTTCGACGCCTGCTGCTCCAATAAAGCATGAGTAGGCAGACAGCGCCAGCAAATCATCTGCTGCAACAGCATACTTATGTTGTTCGTTTTTGAAAGCTATCCATCGTTTCCAATCAACGCTTGGTGCATTTAAGACAGCAGATATTACAGCGTCTGGAGAATCCTTCTCTTCGTCAAGAATAACCGCAGAGATTTCCGGTATATGCCATGGCCTATCTTCCGGAATATTATCTGGATCGATTTGCGATATCTCTTGAACTGGAATATTGAAGTCATCAAGCATACCGTAATCTGTCAATTGAATTCTCTCATTACCATACAGCAATCGGTCGCTCAAAAAACCGCTTATATAATTACGCGCCTGCCAAACGTATTTTTCGCAAACAGTCATTACTTGGCTTTGCGCACCATGGGTGGCCGAGTGATAAGACCCATTTATCGAGCAGTCCACACCACCAATAAACCTATCATTCTCGTCTTTATCATAATTATAAAACTCTGATTCATTCCAACCCATATCCGAAATAAATGCGTACGCAGCAGAAATGATGAATTGTTCAGGCGTAATTCCGGAATAATTTGAATTTTCTACAGCAATTTTCTTTATCAATTCATCAAATTGATTGTTCCCTCTGCGAGAATATGGATTGAAATCAGACTCCAAATGATCCACAAGAACATATCTTGCCAAATCATAGTCAATTGCACTATATCCGCCCATCCTCGTTCCGGATAATGCTTCTTTATTGAGTGAGATACAGTATTCTTCTGATGTGTATGGTGGTAAATAAGTTCGTGCCTCTTCAGCAGTTATGATGTCAAGCATTTTTGCCCGTTCAACAATTGCGATAGAGTAATATCTGATAGAAATATCCCTATTTTCGTCTATTTTATCAGGGGAAAGAATATTTTTGCAAATCCATCCTGAAACGGACTTTATTAATTCGCGGTCAGCACCGTCGTACATTAAGCACATCAGGATAGAAAACAAATCGCTTTTAATCTGCGGATCATTAACATGGGCGAAATCGGAAAACAGTTCAAAATACTCTTGCGGATTCATCCGTGCCCAAATCATCAACGAATCTCTATACGATTTGCGCAAAGAGTTATCAACTGTCGAGAGCGCCCACACATATATCGTCGGCAAGCCATCATGAGTATCGTCTAAAGTTAAAACGTATTCTTCATTATCCAATGAAAGAGGCTCGCTCTTTCCCCACCTTTTCCCGTGAGATTCATGTAAAAATGCAGGGACAGACCACAAAATATCTCTTTGAGCCGGAAATTCAAACCCGCTCAAAAAGTCGTTTAACACTGACACTCCAAGAGGGTGTGCAACATCTCGCGATAATGGGAGAACAAGATTATTGACAATAGAGACGAGCGTATCGGCACTTTCCTTCATGATCTCTTTTGTTCTCGCTACAAATTGACGAGCTGTGTCATAATTTGAGTTTTGCAGGGCTATAAATTGCAATTCGCCCAAAGAATAACTATTATATACATTTTTTATCGTATCATTCCGGGTGATCAAATAGTTATACTCTTGTATGGAAATGACAGATAGAGCATATAAAGTATTCACAGATACTGCTGGGCATTCATTAAACATTATGCTTTGCGGGTGCTTATACTTATCAACAAGTGTCAAAGCGCTTGCATAATCAAAATATCCTTGTATGCCCGGGTAAAAATAAAACTTATCCGGAGTTAAACCGTGTCCTCTTTCACGATAACCTCGTAAAATACCACAAAGCTCAAAGTGAGTTATCAGTTTTTGAATAGTGGCGTTATCCACAGACAGATTTGTTTGCAGAGCAACAATGAGCTCGGTCTGCTCAATAGATTCATGCTCAACAAAAAGTGATGCCAACAACACGATAGAACGAAATGTATATCGATTCCTTGCAGGTAAACCTTCTTTATTCTCTAATTCTAATTCGATTCTATCTATTTTCTTCTTCCATAACTGTTCCATAGAAACCTCATATCTGTTTGAGATTTCCACAGTGCTATTCGCATTCAATTCACAAAAAAGTTTAAGCGCCAAAGGAGTGGTGATTGCAAATCTAAGCCAGCCCCTATTGATGGCAGAAATGTTATATGCCTTAATATAGTCGTCAAACAATTTGAAAGCAGGCACATCTCCACCTGCACTTAAATGAATTGTACGAATATCATTAAGTTGAGCAGGAATAGCCGCGGGGCGCGATGTGAAGCAAAAACCAATTTGCGAATATTTTGCCGAAATTGCCGTTGCCTCCTGAATACGTTTAACCCATTCTTCTTGGTCGGACGATTCATCTATTCCATCAACGATAACAAGCACTTTGGGGCTGAGTTTTATTGGGTCACTGATAACACCATCAATAAATTTATGTCTATCCACCGTGGAAACCAGTGCTTGCCACAGATCATCTTCGCCCCATGCATTAGAAAGTCCAAGATTTTGAGTTAAAATATCACGCCATGCCTGATTGGAAGTTACACTTCGCGCTTGAACAAGAACCGGAAGATGGATACCTTCAGAAAGTGTTTTTGAAGCAAACGCTCCAACGCCCTGCGTTTTTCCTGTTCCCGGATTGCCCAAGAACATTATATTTTTCTTGCTAAGGCAATCTCCGATTTCTGATAAAAGCTCGGGGAAATCTATTTTCGCCAGTTTATCTAACACCTTAGTCGCTTCGTATATATGCGAATGATACGAAAATGATAAATGGCAATCCCTGATCTGTTCGACAATGGATTCATAATCGATAAATAAAGCTGATTCTTGAATGCTTGGCGTACATGAACTGTCGTTCCTTAGCCATTTTTCAACGCAATTACATAATGCTCTTAACTCGACAATTCTTGCGCTCGCTTCACTTACTATTTCTTTTAGCTTGTCAGATTTTTCTCCACATACAGACAATAATTCACGTGCCGCTTTTTCAAAATCGTCAGATAATTGCTCAACTTTAGCAAGAGCAGTAGCTAATGCCCTTCTGTGTTCGACACTTCCCAAAAATCTATTCAGAGTATCGTTAATTTCTCCAGGGACATTCAGCTCCGGCACATATTTTGTAGAAAGCCAACTTCGCATGGCTTTGTCTATTGCAAAACTAAAGCACTCATCTGTTAGTTCTGCATTTTCAAACCAGAATCTATGGATACCACACGACTCCGGCTCTTGCAGTTCTGTAGTAATGCGTGTATCATTCCATAGCTCAACGGTAAGGTTGGGAAATGTTGCAGTCAAATCAGAAACAAGACCAGCCCATCGCTCATCTTCTGTTTTTCCTTTTCGTGCAGTTTTAGAGGCCAGATCGTGAGGGACACATACAATATATCTGACACTTTGGGGGCGTACCTTGACTGCGGTTTCGACTGAGCCTTTGATTTGTGAAATCTGCGATGAATCAATGCTATTGAGAAACCATTTTGCTTGAAGCCCAACAATATCCCCGTTTATAAGTGTAGCATATGACTCAACGCCACCATCACCGCCAGCACCATTTACGACGTTGAAGGAGGCAAGCTGTGCACCGTATTCATTTTTACACCAGTTTTCAAACAATTGATTGCAAAGCATCTCAAATGCCTTATCTGGAGATGTTCCGTATGTTTGAAATCTTGTCCAGTTCATAACTTGCCTCCAATATTTCTTATAGTGCCATAGATGTGTTGTCTCTCAAGTAATTCAAGCAGCTCTGATCTATATGACCGATATTGTCTTTGATGTATTTTTCGACAAACGGTGCAACCCAATACTGGGAATTCTCCGGTGGGGTCATGTGAGAGTCAAGATAATCCACATAATCTGTTGACATGATTGATAACGGAGAACAGAGCGTAAGCAGAAATAAAAACGAGATAGTAATAAAGCGCATGTCTTTTAGCAATACCTGCATTTGCTTTTGCAAGCCATCTCCTTGGCAGGCATTTACATTCCGATTATAGAATGAGACACCATTACTATGCACGTAGTCATTAAGCCTGTTTCCGATTGTGTCAAAATACGACTTCAATTTGTATTTCTGCACAGCATCTTTTACCCAGGGCGATTGGCTGATGGTCTTGAGGACTTCTCCGATATTTAAGTCATCGAGGTTATTATTGATCCACCGTTCAATATTCTTTTCCATTTGAGCTACGCACTGTAAATCGTGTTCCAGCTTATTACATGTATCATAAACCGCCACGTAAAGATAGAAAAACATATCATCTCGATATTTATGCAACAATGAATTAGCATCCGCCATGCAACCGGCCTCGCAGCAGGAAATAACACTTCCTGCCGTAAGTTCGCATGAAGTAGAGACCATTTGCAGAGAAAAAGTATGTTTTCCACAAAGAACAAAATCACGCCCAAATGAGAGAAATCCGAAATCGCTCAAGAATTTTTCGACTCTTTGCATTTCTGAGATCAACTTTTTACATTCTTTGTCCTGTTCAATTACTTGACGATTTAATCGGCGAATAGTACTGCTTTCAAATTCATTCACTTCCATACCTTACTCCATTGGTTTGATTGTGGATTCGATAAAAGCGATTTCTTCCTGTGTTAATCCGTATTTTTCATACAGATCGGCATCAGTCCAAGTCCTTGTGAAATCTTGAATCGGAACATAGCAAAAGTTTGCTTTGGCAATATGCTGAGTTGATGTTACCAGGGAAACCATGAAGCGAACAAATTGCGTTTTAAGATATCTTAACAGATTATTCGCTTCAACCTCTGTATCAAAAACATCAATAACAATGTATGTTTCCGTGCAGATTTCATTAGGCCCCAAAACTTCCATTGTTGAGAAGATTCTTCGCTTTCCATCCTTATCCGCTCTTCCGGCATGGTCATAGGTCAAATATGACATTATTACTTTCCATTTGCTTATCCAGGAAGAATTTGTAGTAATCTCACTGGAGGGGAACGGTCCTTTTCCGCCGTTGTACCTTAAAGTTAAATCGCCATGCTCTTTTGGCGTAACATAAGTTCTTAGTCCAAATGGCTTTTGCGAACTTACTCGTGAAGACAAATAATCCTCAGGATCTGCATTATCGGTTATTTTTTTTAGTATAGGCACCGCCTTTGAAGAACGAATAAATGTTTCGTGTTCATTTAACGCTCGATCTGAATGGCAAAAACTGCTTCCATCATATTCACTGACATGACACGGGCCGGAATAGTTCTTATCACGCAAGAAATAACAAATACCCCCCGCCACATCAACACCAGGAAAACAATCTTCTGAATTCTGATAGTCTGTAAGAGCTTTTATTGAACTGTCATTCAGCATGGCAGTTCTGAATTCATCAAGCCCTCTGCCACCATTAAACCATTTTGCTGGAATAATTGTACTGATATAAATTGGTGCTATCGTCTTTGCGGCAGTAACAAAATTGTTGTAAATCGGAAATGCACTGGCTTTACTACCGCCATCATTTTTTTGATATGGCGGGTTGCCTACTACAACATCAAAATTCACTTTCTCATCTCCTTCGGCGATTTCATCGTCAATTGTTATTTCATTAAACGGCTTACTCTGCGACAGAATCGCGCGGATTTTCTCATAGTCGATTTTATCGTTCTCATCCTTGACTTTCAGCAGATCATAATCGTTGAATTTCTCGGCGATATTTGCTACATTCAAGTTCAAAATCTCATAGATCATACGGGTGAATTCGTATGTGAGACCGGATGTGGGTATTGTATAGATCGTATCTTTGATTTGGTCGACGCCATAGCCGAGCCTGGCAAAACGCTCATATATTGCAAGTGCAAATTCCCCTGCTTTTCCGGCAATGTCCAATACCTTATGCCCGTTTTCGACAGCACCTGTAAATCCATCGTCGGGCACAAGAGCGACCATTTCATTACAGATGTTCTTCGGTGTAATGACTTCTGATTCACCGAGCTTCCCGAACTTATGAACGGCGACGGTCGCTCTTTCAAGCGGATCAACAGACGTATCATTGGAAAGCTTGTTAAGGTTGTGAATTTTATAGTCAAGGTCGCGCAGAATGAATTTGTTGATATTGTTCTGGATGCTTTCCAGCACCGGCTTGGAGATACCAATATGATTTGCGATCCTGGCATTATCCGCTGTTTCTATCTTGGAAATAATGTCTTCAAGGGAAATAACGGTATCTCTGGTCAGGAATGCGAAGAACAGAATTCTTGCATAATATGAACGGAACTGCTTTGTAGGATCATTTTTCTTTTCCTCATCATCTGTTTTGCCCGACGTATCTGTTCCGCCGGTATCATCTCCGGGCTCTTGCGTTTCTTCGCTGCCCGTAGAACCTTCGCCGCCGTCGTTTCCGGTATCCATATCAGTCCCGTCACCTTCGGTAGCTTTGATGGTAAGACCCGCTTTTGAGCCAAGCTCGTTTTCTCTTTCGATGGCTTTGCGGATAACTTCAATATCCATAAGAGACAAATCAACAGGGATTTCAAGCGTTTCCTCTGCTACACCGCGAGATTTGGAATATTCGCTGACGGCGTTCAGAATATCCGCTGCTTGTACTTGCTCCATTTTGTCGCTGTTCATTACGATAATCGGAGAAATACGCAGTTCTTCCCTCAAACGTTCTTCCAGTTTGCTGTTTCCCGCATCGTCCACATTGACGTTATAAATCTGGGCTTTCTGCTCCTGCATGGAGAACATTCTGCCGGGCTCAAAGTCCACAAGAAGCGTCTGCGGCTTCATATTGTACTTGATTACATTGCCGTCGTCGTCGACATACTTTTTGATATACTGATTCTGCAAACGAAAAATTGCTTGGTCATATTCCTGCGGAGAAGCGGTATCTTTCAAGAAAAGCATGGTATCCCACTCTTCCACCGTGCTACCGGTCAGCATACGGTTTACGGTAAGTGTCAGCGTCTTTTTGCCTTCTTCTTCGCAATGATGAATAAAGCTTTTGATTTTCTGAGGATCGCCCAATTCTCGCGGGACATCAAGCCCGGAGATGTTTACGATTTCGTAGTCGTTCAGGTTCCTGAACTTATCGGGATTGCTGCGGATCAGGGCTTCCATAGCATCGCAGGAGGCGCAATACGGAAGCACCATAACGATGTGGCGGCACATATTTCCGTCTTTGATTTTGTCGTAGTCAAGGAAGCCGAGAAGCTCGTCATCCTCCTTGCTCCCGTCGATTACTTCGAGCAGATCAAGAACTTCCTGCTCAAAGACAAACTTCTTGTGGCTGCCGTCATCGGCTTTTTTGACGGATTTCGGCTTTAGCAGTGCAGAAAATGCAAAGGAAACACCGCTTTCTTTTAGTTCTTTCATGCGTTGACGGGAAGATTCGTTAGGATTAAAAGCAAAACGAATCATCTGCGGAAAACCATAATACGGGTTGTCCCATTCCTTTACATCATCAGACAGAACATGCTCTTTATCCCATGCTTCCTGATCCTTCACAATGTCGGAGAATTGATAAAAAGCGATAATATCATCCTTTGAGAATTCACTTCCCATTAGGATGCGGTAGGGCGTACCTGAAAGA
>JAZUFB010000220.1:0-3222 GCA_045640475.1 Clostridia bacterium | reverse complement strand
AGAATGCTTATTTCGCGTTCTTGACATCCTGCCACAGGGTGTTGAAGATCACGGTACCGACAGCATCGAGGTCGTTATAATACTCGCAGCGGGCGATCTCTTCATCGGTGGGATTCAGAACATACAGGCTGCTGTAGTCCTCACCCATCAGGTCAATAGCATCCTGGTTCACGGACATATACCAGATCGCTTCCACATTCTTCTGCGCGATGTCGGGGCGGCAGAGGAAGTCGATGAACTTATAGGCATTTTCAAGATTGCGGGCATCCTTCGGGATCACAGCGCAGTCGACCCAGATGTTGCTGCCCTCGTCCGGAATGACATAAGCCAGCTTATCATTCATTTCAATGGCATATTCCGCGTCGCCGGAGTAAACCACAGCCAGGGCGCCGTCGCCTGCGACCATCTTGTCCTTGAATTCGTCCAGGCCGTAGGCCATAACGATACCGTTCTGCTTCTGGGCAACCAGCAGGTCCTTGGCGGCGTTCAGTTCCGCATATTCTTTGGAATTCATGGAATAACCCAGGTACTTCAGCGCAAGGCCCATGGTATCCCGGATGGAGTCCATCATCAGGACCTGTCCTTTGTACTTTTCGTTCCACAGCACGGACCAGGTATGGACATCGGCTTCATCCACCTTTTCCGTGTTATAGAGGATACCGAGCGTTCCGCACATATACGGCACGGAATGCGCGTTTTCAGGATCATAGGAGGGATTCTTCAGGCTTTCACGGATATGGCTGAAATTCGGCAGCTGGGAATAATCAATTTCCGCCAGCATGTCGTTGTTGATCAGCCGCTGGACACAATATTCGGACGGGAACGCGACATCAAAGCTTCCCCGGTCGGATTCCAGCTTGACCATCATGTCTTCATTCGTCGTGAAGCACATATAGTTCACATGGATCCCGGTTTCTTCTTCAAACTGAACCAGTACATCTTCATCAATGTAGTCAAACCAGTTGTAGACATTAACAACTTCCTGTGCGTTCGCGATCACGGGCAGAGCCAGACAAAGGAGCAGAACCAGGGCAATCACTTTTTTCATGTTGTCATTCCTCCAATAATGTTTAGTCTTTGTTCTCCGCGGTACGGTGGTTGACTACCAGCAGCAATGCCAGCAGCACCACAAACATCAACGCGCTCAGCGCGTAGAATGTCGGTTGGATACCAAGCTTCGTGGCAGAATAGATCAGGGTTGACAGATTCTGCAGCAGAGGGCTTGTCGTGAAATAGGAAATCGTGAAATCGTCCAGACTCAAGGTAAACGCCAGCAGTGCGCCGGTAACGATGCCCTGTTTGCACTCCGGAATCAGAACATGCGTCAGCGCGTAGCCGGGTGTCGCGCCCAGATCCAGCGCCGCCTCATAGGTGTGCTTGTTCATCTGCTTCAGCTTCGGAAGCACCGACAGCACGACATACGGCGTGTCAAACGTGATATGAGCCAGCAGCATCGTCCAGTATCCGCGGTCCACCTTGGCAAAGATGAACAACAGCATCAGGCTGACACCGGTCACGATATCCGGCATGGTATTCGGCAGATTGGTCATGGTCATCATGACCGCCTGCGGGCGTTTCTTCATCGCATGGATCCCGATCGCCGCCAGTGTACCGATCACGGTGGAAACCAGCGTTGCCAGTACGGCAATGGACAGGGTGACCCACAACGCGTTCATGATCTGGGTGTTTGCGAACAGATCCGCGTACCAGTGCAAGGAGAAGCCTTCCCATTTCGCACGGCTCTTTCCCGCGTTGAAGGATTGCGCGATCAGAACCACGATCGGCATATACAGGAAGATCAGGATCAGGATCAGGTAGAACCGTTTCCAGAATTTCTTCATACGATTCCGCCTCCTTCCCCATTCGGATCCGCCTTCCGGAGGATCGACAGACTGATCAGGATCAGAATCATCATGATCAGGCTCAACGCCGAGCCCAGATTCCAGTTGCCGGCGGTGAGGAATGTTGTTTCAATCAGGTCGCCAAACATCTGCGTGTTTCCGCCACCCAGCACTCTCGGGATAAAGAAGGTGGTCACGGAAGGCATGAATACCATGGTGATTCCGCTGATGACGCCCGGCAGGCTCAGCGGAATCGTCACCTTGTACAGGGTCTTCCAACCGTTCGCGCCGAGGTCCATTGCGGCCTCACCAAGCTTCGGATCCATCTTGTTCAGCGAGGTATAGATCGGGAAAACCATAAACGGTAGGAAGTTATAGACCATACCGAGCAGAACGGCGGGCTGGTTATACATCAGCCTCGTCTTTCCGATCCCGATCCATTCCAGGAAGCTGTTGACCAGTCCGTTATCCTCCAGCAGGCTCATCCATGCGATCGTCCTCAGCAGGAAGTTCATCCACATCGGGACAATAAACAGTACAACGATCGTAGAGCCAAGCTTCATTTCCCGGTCTGCCATGAAAAGCGCCGCGGGATATCCGAGGATCAGGCTGATCACAGTGCACAGAAAGGCCATCCACAGGCTGTAGACCAACGTATCCACATTCACGGTCCCACGCGGGATCGAGGCGGCAACTTCCGGGGGCACGATCTTCTTCATGTTCCAGTTGGAATCCCAGAAGGAGCGGAAATTGTCCAGCGTCAGTTGTCCGTTGCCGTCAACCAGCGCGTAGTAGCCAATGAGGATACAGGGGATGATCGTAAAGATCAACATCCACAGTGTATAAGGGGAAGCGAAGAGGGAGCGTTTGATACCCCGGTTCCGTCGGATTGAAATCGCCAGCATCACGATGAAAACCGCCAATCCCACTCCCATCAGGGCAATTGCCCACCAGGGAAGGCTGAGTTTATTCATCGTCTTTGTCCTCCCGTGCATTTTCCTTATCGAAGTCAACGGGCTTCATGATATGGATATTGAAAGGAACAATGCTCAGTCCGACCCGGCTGCCCTGCGGCTGCATGGTGGTGGAGTGGACCTTGAAGGTCGTCTCGCCACAGTCGATCATCATTTCATAATGCACGCCCTTGAACAGGACGCTGCGGATGGTACCGGTCAGCTGGCCCACATCCTCGCCCACGATCATCAGATCCTCAGGCCGGACGACCACGTCCACCGGCACATTCTCGCCAAAGCCGAAGTCCACGCAGGGGAAATCGTATCCGGCAAAGTGGACCAGTTCATCGCGGATCATGGTGCCGCGCAGGATGTTGCTCTCGCCGATGAAGTCCGCCACAAACGCGTTGGCCGGTTCATCGTAGATA
>JAZUFB010000219.1:0-7422 GCA_045640475.1 Clostridia bacterium | reverse complement strand
GGAGCAATGAGTGTGTACCGGCGGAGTGCTTCTTCGTCCCGCCATTTTGTGATTTCTTTGGCTTCCATGTAGGATCGCCTCCTTCGACGCTATCCTATATGGTTAAGCCGCTGACAGCAAAACAAACTCGGTGCAGCGGGGCTAGCCCCGCTCACTGGCGGAAAGGCTCCAGGAAGCCGCCGCTGTTGTACACGAACCGCAACATGGTTTCCAACCACGAGCGAAGGGAACTTCTCATGTGTTCGAGCAGGGAAACGGTGGAATTCAGCAGTTCCTCACCAAATCCCAACAACCGGTAACCGACGGAGCGGAGATAGCCTTCGATGTAACTACGGTTCAGCTCCAGCCATTTACGCCAGCGTTCCATGGTCTGCTCACAGGGGTAATCTTCCGTGTCCACATCGTCCGGCTTGACGATCCCATCCAAAACACCGGAGATGATCTCCGACAGGTAGTGCTTGTACGGCGCGAGCAGATCCGGCAGTTCGCGGTGCAATGACCCACAGTGCGGGCATTTCAGCCGTCTGAGCAGAAACCAGACTTTATCGCCGCCTTCCTTGCGGTAGTGCCGTCTGATCCGGTCCCGGTATACCAGTTCAGTTCCGCAATGCGGACAAACTGGTGTTTCCCTGCTCTTGACTGAAAATGGCGTTTTCTTCGTTGCGTTCCAGGTCGTACGCTGATATAATAACCATGTCTTTTGACAGGATCTCAGAGCGTACGAGGCGGCCAAGCTCACGGTAGCGCTCTGGGATCTTTTTCCTTTCGTATACTGCTGACAGTATACTGATCTAACGAGCGTCACGCAAGGCGATCTGTTTCACGATATTTCGCGCGAGCTAAAACATCATTGGGAATACAAGACAAGCTACGATTCATTGGCGCCTCAGGGGAAAGGTCCGGTGTGTTTTTACAGGCATGAACACTACGACCGCTACGGTGAAAATGGGAATGTGCAGTTATATGATAATCCTGATGGCTTCATGATTTATCGGATCAACCCACAGAATCAGGAGGAATACATTCAGGGCGTTAATGTTCATGTCATAGATAAGCAATTTCAGATTGTGGCATGGTTTGACATGACTTCCTCACCGGTCTGCAGCGCCTATATCAAAAATCGCACACTGCATTATGGTGACAATGCAAATGGTAAAAGCTATGGAACAGTCACGCTCTATCGCACCTTCGATCTGACAACAAGCTTCAGCAGCCTGCCGAAGACATATAAGAAGGCTGCAGAGAAGTATACTGATCCTGCCTCCATTCCTTCCGGAGAATTGGAAGCCGAGCTGGTCAAGTTCGCCTCTAACAAGACATATGCAGTTTACTCAGCCCCGGACAAGATCAGCTACCGAGCTTCGAATGGAAAAGCGAAAGTTTCAACAAATGACTGGATTCAGGTGTTTGGTCAGGAGGGTGACTGGATTCTGATTCAGTATGCCATCGATAGTGATCATTATCGCTTTGGATACATTGATAAAAAATCCCTTCCGAAAAAGGCAGATGTTCCCGAACTGGGTTTTGACCGGAATATTGTTTATATTGCTAATGATGTTTTTGTTACGGATGATCCATTATATTCACGGGCTTCAATTGCAACTCTGCAGGAAGGCACATCTGTTACGTTACTGGCACGTATGGGCGAAGATGCATATATCGAAGGTCAGACAAATGGTGAAACATTCAGGGGATTTGTTCCATTACAAGCTATTACTGCAGAGAAAAACAGGTTCGCTACCTATACCGATGAAAACGGTAAAACATTCAATCTGTTTTCTGTGACAAGACTGAATATGGATGATAACCATCATGTTGAATCTGTAACAGGAATGTATGAGAGAATAGTTTACGGAGAGGAATGTGTAGAACCAGATGAAGCACCTGAATCCAAAGTGACATATCGACTGGCAGAGAATTTTCATGCTGAAATGATCAATAGCATGACAGAACCGGAAATGCATAATGTACCTGTGACAGAGCTATATCAATGGTACATTGATGCATATATTGGCAGAGATCATTACGATGGTCATGATATCGTCTTCTGCGATGATTTGACAGAAGAAGAAATGGAAACAGTCAATCCCGATTTCTGGTTTGTTGAAACGAAAATTCAATTGAATGAACGAAATGAAATTGAATACATGGAATATGTTTCTGTCCCCTGGGCATGATAGAATAGGTTATAATAAGGGGGGGAAAATGATATTGAAAAAACAATTAATGCTTTTGTTTGTGCTATTGGGAATTTGTTGCTTCATTCTCGTGTCATCTTATGCTGAAGAAACACTTGCATCAGATATCGTTGTTTTAGCTGAAGAAGACATCGAGAAAGCAGACGCTTTCATTACTGAAAAAACAAAAGAGTGGGAGAAAACATACGGAGATTACCGCTTATGGCGCTATGAGGTGTTAGCTGCCTTTGGTGCCGAATACGGTTCTGTCCCAGGCCCAAACTTCAATAATGGAGCAGTACCGACTTGGCCTGATATATATGATATTTCAGAAGAGCAGGCCATTGATTTGGCATTCTTGTATTTGCCATGCTATGGCAACAAGCTTGTGAAGAAAGAAGATCTGGAGCAATGTACTATTTCAACCCGCTTTAGTAAAGCCAGAACGGATGGCTCATACATAAGTATGGATGGCACATGGATCATCGGTTTTTGGAAAGAAAACGGGTCTGAACCTGAACTGCTATGCAACATTTATCTGGATGGTAACAGCGCATCAGCTCAATTTGCATATTTCCCCGATGATGCAGCATATCCAGGCTCGCCGGATAATGCTGAAAGACTCGGAGGGTCATAAGGCAAAAATGACAATCATATGTGATGTGCCATTACGTATCAATATCCTCGTATTATGAAGATTTATGTCAGACTATGGGCTTATTGCCGGATACAAATGAAAAAGATCAGATAAATATCTACAAGCAGATATACTAATCATTATATCCTACCGCTATATGAATACAGGGGAAAATGCAGATAAGTCATGAATAATTTTCTCAACTACCTGAGCCTGTAGTAGCAGGTATTCTTACCATTACCTTCTCGTTTGATCTCGCCGTCAGCAACCATCTTGCGCAGTGCTCCTTCTATAGCACTGACACTCAGAGAAGGACAAAAATCGCGGATATCCTGCTTGGTAAATCTTCCGAGTTTGTTCAAAGAAGCCTGCTTGACCATCTCTATGGCAGGAAGCTTTTTTTCTACAAGGGCAAACCGATCCTCAAAATCCTTATAAGCAGCCAGGACCGTTCCAAGCAGGTACTTAATGAATGGAACCGCGTCCTCTGTTCCTTCATGCCAGCCGGTTTGCGCCTGGCTGAGTGCATCATAGTATAGCCCCTTATTCTTGGCAATCTTCGCTTCAAGCGAGACATACTTACCGACATAGAAACCACTTCGATACAGCAGCAGCGTTGTAAGGAGGCGACTCATTCGACCGTTACCATCGTTAAAGGGATGAATACAGAGAAAATCATGAATAAAGACCGGTATGGCAATCAATGGTTCGACTTCCATGTTTCCAATAACCCGGTTGTATTCTTCGCAGATCCTATCAAGGGCGTCCGGTGTTTCATACGGCGAGAGGGGCGTAAAGAGTATTTCAACATGACCATCCGGATAGGTGGCAGAGATATAATTCTGTACGCTCTTTGTGCGGCCGGCCATTGGGTTGTTCATATGGCTATACATTACCTTATGCAACTGCAGGATATAGTTTCGGGTGATGGGGATCGCGTCAAAGTTCGCATGAATAATACTCAGAGCATCACGATAACCGGCAATCTCCTGTTCGTCACGATTCCTGGGCGTTGTCTTTTCTTCGACAAGTTGTCGGATACGCGTGTTGGTTGTAACGATTCCTTCAATGGCATTGGATGCTTCTGTGCTTTTTATCTTTGCAATCTCTGTCAGCTTTTCAAGTTCTTCCGGCTTTTGCTTTAGGTAAAGTTCTTGTTTGCCTGCTTCTTTATAGATCACAGCGATCAGGCTGAGTATTTCAGAATCCCATTTCTGGTCTTTGAGTGCTGTGTAGCTAAACTGTCGCATTTCCTTACGCCTCCTCCGATTCCCTTATATTTTATCAATAAATAAGGGAATAATCAACTCCATAAGGGATTAATCCCTTACTATTATGCTAAGAATAAGGGAAATGATGCCTTGATAAATAGCTGGCAAACGAATTATCAGGGACTTCCATTAATGACGATAAAGCATGATCTTTGAAAATGATCAGGTTGCAGCTGAAAAAATGTGATCATGCTGAACCAACCTCCGGATCAGACAGAGTGTGCTTGAAAGGCTATCTTTTTCGTATATAAACAAGTCCGCAAATGTGACAAGAGATTGACCTGTGTCACATTTGCGGCTAATTTATTAACGCTGGTTTGGGCAGACCGTAATGCTCGTTTCTGCGCTATTGTTTTTATAAACAATGGTTTGTGAAGCGTATTCTGCGGTCAGGACCCAGTTCATGATATCCGATTCATTGATTGCTATTACCTCTGCGTATCCTAGATCCTTCAAGCGTTCTATGTATGCTTCAACTTTCGTCTGACTACTGCCCGTCAAAAAGACCGTTTCGCTGAGATTGGGGCCAGCTTCAGCATGGTCGAAATTTCCTGGAAGCGGCTGAAGAAAATATATATCAGTCGCAAGAACGGTTTCGTCTGCATTCGTCCCAGCGGTTATGGCAGGAATTGCGGCAGGATACTCCGTCATGGTATACGGTTCGGTTGAGTCACCGTCATAGACCATCAGCTTGATCTCGGCATTTTTGTCAACATCGGCGTGCACACCGATCACACACGTTTTGTCAGCCATTTGCCGTTGTGAAAAACAACCGCCCGCCGGAATCGGTTCAGAAACGATTTCAGCTCCGTTTTCGGGCAGGATATGGATAACGATATCAAAAGCATTTCTGTTCTGGAATGACAAGATTCCTGTATGGGATAATACCCGCTTGTCCGAGTAATTAACTACATAATGTTCTGGAGTGGACTCTTCTGTACATAGCACAGAGCAATCCCATCTGTCGACCATATGATATACGGTGTACGGGTTTGCGGTTTCTGTAACCGTATTATCGTTACTTTCTGGATTCGTCAGCAAGCACATTGCTACCGCAATACAGACGAATATGCTGAGAAAGACGATCCAGAAAGCAGGCTTCTTATAATTCAAAATGGACTTCACTCTTTCTTTCACTCCAATTTCTCCAAAGGCCAGCGGACAGGCGGTGATCCATTTACGCGGATAACTGCAATCCAACAGTGCCTGCGAATAAGCGGCCTTGCTGTCACTATCCAGATCACGGATGACTTTTTCGTCACAAGCCAGTTCTATATCACGGCATAACAGTCCATAGGCCAACCAGCACAGCGGATCAAACCAGTAGACGCTCAGAAGCAGATAACCAAGAGGCTTCCACCAATGATCATGTCGTTTGAGATGGGCCATTTCATGGGTAATCACCTGAGAAAGAACAGTACCTTTCAATGCAGACGGCACATAGATCACCGGGTGCAGAATACCCAGAATAAACGGGGAACGTACTTCATCGCATGCCATGACCTTATCCGTTATAGCGATGGAAGCATCTACGCTCCTTTTCAGTCGAATATAGCTGAACAAAGCATAACCCAGCAACAAAACCATGCCGATGAACCAAACGACTGAGAGCACCGGAATGACCACCTGCAATGGATTGGCGCTTGATGACGGATCCGGTGTGAATTGGCTGGCGATCACGGGGTTGATGGCATCGTTTATGATGACGATACCGGTATCAATTTGAGGATTGGTTGACAGAACAATATCCTGAGGGATGATCTGGCTGGCCGGAACGAGGCTGAGTCGGCTTTCAATGGAGATCGGGCAGAGCAAACGGATCGCTACGAGCGCCCACAATGTGCAGGGAATCCACTTCGGTGCCTTTTTCAGCATCGGGCGGATCAGAAGCACGGCAAGGATCAGCCAACTGGCCGTAATGCTCATATTGAGCAGGGTCAGGAATACACCGCTCATACATGGTTCTCCTTTTTGAAGTTATCGATCATTTGCTGGATCTCATCCGCCTCCTGTGCTGTCAGATTCTTGCGGGAGATAAATGCCGCAATAAAGGCAGGCAGAGAACCGGAAAAGGTATCCTCTACAAACTGTTCGCTTTTTTCGGAATAGAACGCGTCACGGGAAATTACGGAAGTAACCACTCCGTCGATGTTTTGCAACAAGCCCTTTTCACATAGTTTGCGAAGAACAGTATAGGTGGTTGGTTTCTTCCAGTTCAGTTCTTTTTCGCAAACCTTCACCAATTCTCCGGACGCGATGGGTTCGCGATCCCATACGATATGAGCAAAAGCTTCCTGTACTTCACCTAATTCAATCTTTGACATGGTTCGGCCCCCTTTTTGACGGGTTTATTCATGATAAACCATAAGAAGTTTATCGTGAATAAACCATTTTGTCAAGTATCCTGTCAGTTTATGGAATCCATATAATACGATAATCATATGTCTTGTATTGTTATCCGTTGACTCCAACGATTGATTCTTTGCAAATAGCAATTGTAACAATTCTTTGGTTTGATTGACATGGCAGGTAGACACATGTATACTTTCTGTATGTAGACGGTTGTCTACATGTGAACAAGGAGGCAATACGAACATGAATGGCAGAAAAAAAGAAAAGAATGTTGATATGGATTTCATAATCGGTGAAAATCAATGATCGCAAACAAACCAAGCAGGAGGATCCTGGAATGTGAACTGCAATTCTGTACAATTTTCTGATTGGAGCCAATATCATGGCGTCCATCGCCATTGTGCTGATGATGGTGCTGCGTAAATGCCTGCGCTGAACGTTGGGCAACAGTTGCATCTGCTTCAGTTGGTTGCTGGTTGCGGTGAGATTATTGCTGCCCCTGTCTTTCGCGAATCCCATAATCGATGAATATGAAGGTGAACTGAAATGAAGAAATCAATTTGTGTCATGCTACTCTGTCTTTGTTTGATTGCAACAGCAGCACATGCGGCTTATGATCCCAAACAGGCAGCAATAAGTTCCTTGACGGAAGTATTTGGTTATACCGTGGAAGAGGCTGATGCATTTTGCTTTGAGGACGATGGCAACCAAAGACTTACTTTTTATCAACCCGGTCACCCAGAGTGGGCATATACTTTGATCTACAACACGCAGGGAAGTGTCAGCTGGGAATTGCCTTTTGATAGCAATTACAGTAATTACCCCGGTGAAAACAATACTCGCTGGTTTTTGCGTCAGGCGCAGGAAGGTCAATGGTTCACCCGATGGAATGAGGAGAACCGTTCAGCCGCGCAAACTGCACTCGTAAACTGCGATATCTCACCGGATCGTCAGCTTGCCATTGCACTGGCGAAGAATGATATTG
>JAZUFB010000218.1:0-2978 GCA_045640475.1 Clostridia bacterium | reverse complement strand
AAAACATTTCTTTGATCCCGAAACCACAAACGCCATCCGGAAGGAGGTGTTGGCATGACGCTGAAAGCCAAACTGCATGAACGCTTCAGAAAGTTTCTGGTGTCCCTGAAGCGTAAGCCGCATATGATCCCGCTTGCGGTGCTGGTCATTGCTTTCCTGATCTATTCCCTCCGCATGACGGTCATCTCCAATACCACCGCCAAGCTGCAGGGTTCCGGTATGGGGCTCAGCGGATTCATCACCATGCTCTTCTCCATCCTCGGCATCGTCTGCTTCGGCAACTCCTTCCCCCACCGGAAGCCCGTTGTCAAGCCCATGCTGGCGCTGATGTTCATTCTCTTTGGCATCGTGATCTTCGCGGATGTCAACTATATGGGCAAGATCACCGCGGCCATCACCCGCGAGGTCGACCCGATCGTTGTCACGCCCGCCATGTCCTATATCAACGATGCGCTTTCTCTCCTGAAGGTCCATATCATCCTCACCGCGGCCGGTCTGGCCCTGACGGTGCTTCTGCCGGTCTATTCCCGCTGGATCCGCCGGATCGACACTTCCGTCCGTGTGGAGGGCAATGCCGAGATGACCGCCATCGAACTCTCCGGGGACTGATCCTTTTCCCCGTCCGGAGGAATGAACCGAATGTCAAAAAGAAACCCGCAAAAAGCGGAGCCGTCCCCGGAAAAAGACGCCTCCGCTTACTATCGGCTGAACACGAAAGCCGTGGACGATCTGGTGAGCGCGGACGCGTCCAACTCGCCTCCGGTTTCCGCTGAGGAGCTGGAAAAGTATCATTCCCACGGCAAACTGAAGATCCCGCGGGCACTCAAGCTGTTGTTCATCAAGTTCTGGTTCCCCGCCGCGGTCTGCTTCTTCTTTCTCTGGGGACTGTCCCCTTATGTCGGAAACACGCTGGATCTGTTGGTCATCACCGCACTCGCGCTCGGTTTTGTCACCGATCTGCTGACCAACAATGTCCTCCGTTTCATCGCCCGCACAGAAGGCGAAAATAACAAATGGATGATGTTTCCCAAAAAGGGATTCATCACCCTGCCTCTGAATCTTCTGTATGCCGGATTGCTCCTTTTTCTGGTCTTTCATGCCTATAACGCGGGCAATCTGCTTCTCATCCGCCTGTCCGGCGCCGCGGAAGACGCGGTACCGTTGGGGGTGGAGCCGATCCTCTTCGGTCTCCTGTATCTGGCTTTCGATCTGATCCTGCTGGGTATGAAGCGCCTTCTCCGCAGCATCGTGGAGGACGCGAAAGCCAAAGTGGACCGCGGTATCTGATCTTACTCCCCCTTGCCCCCGTTCCGGAACGCGCTGGGCGAAGCCCCGTACTTTTTCCGGAAGACCCGCGAAAAATGAAGCGGATCCCGGAAGCCGCACATCGTGGCAATTTCCGAAATGCTGCTGTCTCCGGAGATTCTGAGCCAGTCCATCGCGGACCGCAGGCGAAGGTCCATCAGATACTTGCTCGGCGTAGAGCCCATTTCCTTTTTGAACAGTTTCGTCAGGTAATCCTCGCTGAAGGGAAGCTGTTTCAAAAAGGCCGCAAGATCAAAATCATGATCCGGATAGCGCCGGATGATCTCCCGCTCGATATGGAGCACAGTCTCATTCCGGTTGTCGCTCTGCTGCCAGACGGAAATGTAGGTCATGATCACATTTCCGATGGCATCCAGCATGCTTTCCCCCGCGGAGGTTCCCGCGGAATAGTAGTAGAACGCGGCGCTGAACGCGTGAAGGATGCGGGCATTGTCCGCGGAGGAAACGATAAACGGCTCCGTGGCGGACAGCATCGGCGTTTCCATGTGGATGTGGTAGTTGGTAAATCCTTCATGGCTGGTGTTCTCATGGACCGCGCGCGGCGGGATCACCAGAATGTCGTTATCCCCGTACCGGAGTTCCTCATCCCCGAACTTCAGCACACCGCCGCCACCCGTGCAATAGATGATCTCCCAATCCGTATGGGAATGACGGGATACCATCATGGTCAGGGAATGATTTCCCACATAGGTGATCTTACAGTTCATGCCCGGTCGCTCCTTTATTCCTTCTATCGGTATCATACAGAGTTACGCCAATTTTGTCCAGTTCGGGCAACATTTTTCGGGAGGTAAACCATGTCCTATCTGAAGTTGGTCGACGTCAACAAGATCTATCCAAACGGTTTTCACGCCGTCCATAACTTTAATCTGGAAATCGACAAGGGTGAATTCATCGTCTTCGTCGGTCCCTCCGGCTGCGGCAAATCCACCACTCTGCGTATGATCGCCGGCCTGGAGGACATCTCCAAGGGCGAGTTTCTGATCGACGGCAAACGTGCCAACGAGATGGGCCCGCGTGAACGGGAAGTGGCCATGGTTTTCCAGTCTTACGCGCTCTATCCCCAGATGACGGTCTATGATAACATTGCTTTCAGTCTGAATCTTCTCGGAGTCGATGAGGATGAGGTCGACCGCCGCGTGCAGGATACCGCCCGTATCCTGGGCCTGACGGATTATCTGGACCGTCTTCCCCGCGCGCTTTCCGGCGGCCAGCGCCAGCGTGTCGCCATTGGCCGGGCCCTGATCCGCAAAGTCGGCATCTTTTTGATGGATGAACCGCTTTCCAATCTGGACGCGAAGCAGCGCGTCACCATGCGGTCCGAGATCGCGCAGATCCATCGCTCCACCGGTGCCACCACCATCTATGTCACCCATGACCAAACGGAGGCGATGACCCTTGCGGACCGGATCGTCGTCATGAAAGACGGATATATCCAGCAGGTTGGCACCCCGAAGGAACTATACTTCAACCCCGTCAATATGTTTGTCGCCGGCTTCATTGGCGAGCCTCCCATGAACTTCGTCCGCGGCACGGTGGAAAACGGCTGTGTCCGTTTCGGCCAGAATCTGCTGGACCTGAAGAAGAAGGAAGGCTTCCCTGCCGGCGCGTATGAAGGCCGCGAGGTGGTCTTCGGCTTCCGTCCGGAGTCC
>JAZUFB010000217.1:0-5841 GCA_045640475.1 Clostridia bacterium | reverse complement strand
CTCGTACTCGAATTTTTCGATAGCCTTCAGCAAGCCCAGATTGCCTTCCTGGATCAGGTCCAGCAGATGCAGTCCGCGGCCCTGATATTTCTTGGCGATATGAACGACCAGACGCAGGTTGGCGTTGCAAAGCTTCTGCCGTGCTTTTTCATCCCCTTCCGCGGCCAGCTTGGCCACTTCCAGTTCTTCGTCCGGGGTCAGCAGCGGGATCTTACCGATCTCTTTCAGATACATACGGGTGGAGTCGTTAGTCTCCACCATTTCCTCGAATGGATCCGATTCCAGAGACTCTTCGTCATCGGTAAGGTCCATCATGGACTCCTCGCCGTCTTCGCCATCCTCCAGCTTTTCCTGTTCTTTGGCGTTGATCACGGTGATATTCATGGCTTCCAGGTTTTCCAGCACTGCTTCCAACCGATCGGAGTTCAGTTCCAGATCTCCCAGTTGTTCGTTGATCTCGCCGTATGTCAGAAAGCCTTTGCTCTTGCCATTTTCAATCAAAGTCCGCACTTTTTCCTGATAGATTTCCGGGTTGGGTGCCAAGTACGATCCTCTCCTTATTCACGCTCACACATTCACTCACAACACATCACAACACACGTTTCACCGCAAAAAATCAGCAAAAAAAAACGCTTGCTGATTTTCAGCGTTTTCTTTTTCGTCATACCCTTATAGGATTCCTCTTTATTTTTACAATTTTTTCTATTTTTCCCATAATTTCCCGAACAAACGCCTAGCCAAACGGCAAATCCAGTTTTTTCGGCTTAGGCAGCGTAGTAACTAGACCCATTCATCCCGTTCAAACAGCGGGCTGTCCACGCGTACGATTCCGTCCAGCGCCAGTTGTTCCCCATGTTCCAGCTTTACTGTCCGCCCATCCGCGTCGATTTTCGTCACTACGCCCCGGGACACCTGATAACTGCCGCCGCTTTTCTTTTCGTCCGGCCGGAACCACTCGATCTCCGCCGACATCTTTTCACCGCTGTGTTCCCGCAGGACCGTCAGCCGTTGCCAGATCTGTTCTTTCTGTTCATCCGTCGGTTCACGCCAGAGGTCCGTTATCCGCGCGCTTTCCTCAATCGCGGCTTCGTATCCCGTCAGCGCCGCGAAAGGCGCGAACTGCGCCGCGCGGTCCGCGGTCGGCATAGGCGGGTGCTTTGTCGACTGATGATGCGGCAGATGGATGATATCGTCATACTTACCCATTTTGATGTGCTCCTCACGCCTTATGTCCGCCTACCTGCGCGTTTCTTTCCCGGGTGGTGGCGTCTTCCTCAAAGTTCATGCCTTTCAGGATCGCGTTCTTTCCAAAGCGGTTCCGGATCGCGATCACCGCCTGTTGGCGTTTCCGTTCCTTCTCCAGTTCCGCCTTTTCCTTCTGTCTTTCCCGTTCCAGTGCTTCGTAGTCCGTAAACAAATCCAGCTGTTCCGTTTCCCCCATACGCTCCGGCATCACGTTCTCTCCGGCGGGTTCGAGCCGGTTGGCCACCACATACATCCGTCTCACCAGCATTCCCGGAGCCACGATCCGATCATACAGGTCCGTCACTGCCTCCATAATGATCTTCGTAGAGGAAGTACGGAACTTCAGGTTCACAGACCCATGAGCATCCTTCGGAGCTTTCCTCCCATACCGGTCCAGTTCGACCGGTCCGTGGAAATTCTTCATCCTCACCGGATCCTTCAGGTTCTCCGTATCATAGCAGACCGTCAGTGACATCTGGTCCGTCGTCACGCATTTCTCGACCAGGTCCAGCACCAGCAGATCCGTCATTTCGCGCACGATCAGCCGTCCCCGTTCCGCCTCATACGGATGGGAAAGCACCTGGCCCGTACTCACGCTGTTGGTCTCCGGCTTATACGCGTGGATCTCCGCGATGGTACACGGTTCCCACCCCCACGCGTGATCGATCAGCAGCTCCGCGTTCACGCCAAACAGGCTATATAGCAATTCCTCGTTATATTCGGACATCCGGGCCACGTCTCCCATCGTCCGCATACCCGCGGATTCCAGCCGGTTCGCAATGCCGCGCCCGACCCGCCAGAAATCCGTCAGCGGGCGGTGGTCCCACAGGTTTTCCCGGTAGCTTTGCTCGTCCAGTTCCGCGATCCGCACACCGTTCTCGTCCGCCTGCATGTGCTTGGCCTCGATATCCATAGCGACCTTGCTCAGATAAAGGTTGGTCCCGATTCCCGCCGTCGCGGTGATCCCGGTCTCATGAAGCACGTCCCGGATCAGGGTCATCGCAAATTCCCGCGCGTTCATTCCGGCGGTCTTCAGATACCCCGTCGCGTCGATAAACACTTCATCCACGGAGTACACATGGATGTCCTCCGGCGCCACACGGCGGGCATAGATCCCGAAGATCTTCGTGCTGATCTCCATGTATTTGGCCATTCGCGGCGGTGCGATCACCAGATCCAATTCCAGTCCCGGATCCGCTTTCAATTCATCCAGGAACACGCTCTTGCCCGTAAACTGCCGTCCCGGCGCTTTCATCCTCCGGGCCGCGTTCACTTCGCGGATCTTTTCCATCACCTCAAACAATCTGGCCCGTCCCGGGATCCCGTACGTTTTCAGTGAAGGTGAAACAGCCAGGCAGATCGTCTTTTCCGTCCGGCCGGCATCCGCCACAACCAGATTCGCGTTCAGCGGGTCCAGCCCGCGATCCGCACATTCCACGGACGCGTAAAAGGACTTCAGGTCAATGGCGATATAGGTTTTTTCCGTCATGCCCGTCCCCTCCGCTTCCGTGTTTTTCATCCGCTTGTGTTACATCATGTTCCGGTCCTTCAGCCATTGGACCGATCTTTCCAGTGCTTCAACCGTCTTGGTTTCCAGCACGCAGCGGCAGTCCTGTTTCCTGGCCAGTTCCAGCCGTTCTGTCAAGTCGATCTCCCCATCCCCTAGTGCCAGATGGTTCCGCGGCGGTTCCGCCGTTCCGTCATGGATATGGAAATGGGTCAGTGCCTCCCCGTGCGCCCGCAGGAAAGGCTCATCCTTTTCTTTCACCGCTTTGGAATGGCCGATGTCCCATGTCAGACCGAATACCGGGCATTCGAGCAACAGCTCCACGGCTTCCTTTTCATATTCCCGGAATCCGTCCGTATTTTCGACCGTGATCCGGATCCCGCTGTCGCCGACCGTCTCCGCGCACATCTCGCGGAAGCGGAGGAAGGCTTCCAGATATTCCTTCCGGTTCCGTTCATACATCATCACTTTCCGGTCCGGCAGGGTAATATAGATGCCGTGATGCAGATGCATGTTGATGACGGGCGCCTTCAGTTTCCGTGCGACAAGGATCGTCCTTCTCACGGTCTCCCGGTATGCTTCAGCCACCAGCGGATTGAAGTCCGCGATGTTCAGATTTTCATCCAGATGAATAGTCCAGAAGATGCCCGTTTCATCCGCCAACGCCTGCAATTCTTCCGTTTTCTCGATCTCCGGAACCTGGAATTCCGGCAGGTTCATATTCAGTTCCACAAACCGCAATCCCAAGCGTGCGCACAGCTCAGCATTTTCCCGCGCGTTGCTTTTCTCAATCAGCGTTGGCATGCCAAAAACGATTTGGTTTTCCATTCGTTCCGTCCTCCCCGTCACTTGGATACGAGATAGAGTCCGAGTCCGCATACCGCGATGCCGATCAGTTGCCGAAGCGTAATGGTCTCCTTATACAGCAGCCACCCCACAAAGATCAGCACGACCGCCAGCGCGATATTGCATACTACGGATCCCACGCTGACTTTCCAGCCCGCGCGGTACAGATAGATGTATCCCGCTTCCAGACCGATGATCGCAAATCCCAGCACCACCGTAGTCCAGTTCAGTTTCCGGATCTGGCCAAGCACGTTTTGTGTTCCCGCCGTCGCTAAAAACAGTCCCGCCGAGGCAACTGCCGCCACCAGATAGGTCATCGTCAGCGCGATAAACGGATTTGCGTCTTCCGGCGTGGATTTCTGACAGATATTATAGAAAGTATTCGAAAAGACGACCAGCAGTACCGGCCATACCATGTTCCACATCAGAAATTCCTTCTTTCATTCTGTCCAGTATAATTTTATCGCGGACAGGTGATACTCATCATCTGTTCCGTCATTTCATGTAGCGCGCGGCAAACCTCCGTATCCGAAGCTCGGTAGTAAACTTCCTTGCCCTCCCTCCGGCTGACGATGAGCCCGCAGTCCTTCAGGATCTTCAGATGATGGGAAACTGCGGGACTGCTCATTCCAACCATGGCGGAAAGGTTGATCACGCATTCCTCACAATGGCAAAGTACCCAAAAGATCCGTACCCGGCTCGGATCGCTCATCTGTCGAAACACAGCTCCAACCGTCTGAAACTGGTCCAGATCAGCCGCCTGTTCTTTCAACGCCTCAATATGATTGCCTTCCCCATGATCATGCGGAAGTACACCATGACCCAAATCCTTTTCTTCCCTCTCCATATTCTTCACCCTGTTTTTCTTTCACTGTGCACTTGGCCCTTAGCCCTGAACTCCTTCACCCTATGCCCTATTCTTTCACCCCGGGGTACTTGCATTTTTCCCGGCAAAGTATTATACTGCGTTTGCAACGATTAAACAACTGTTTAATCGTTTAAGAGTAGCAATCCCGCATTCAGTTGATTGGAGTGATGATCATGGAATGGCTCACCCTCGTCCTTCTCTCGGCGGTCACGCTCGTTTCCGTCGGTTTTCTACTTGCTTCCGCCCACGATAATTTCACCCTCGAGGCCGATCAGCGTGTCATGCTGATCCGTATCGCGATCACTGCCTTTTTGTTGGGCATCCTTCTTTTCCTCACCCCCGCCCTCCAAAGCGGTGCGCTTTTCGGTATCTCCCCTGCCGTTGCCCGCTATATCCTGCCTTTCCTCTATATGATCCCCTGGCTGCTCATCGGCTGGGATATTCTCCTCGAAGCTTTTGAAGGCATCCGCGAAGGTGAGCTTCTCGACGAAAATTTTCTGATGGCCGTCGCAACGATCAGCGCTTTTGTTCTCGCCTTCATTGAGTCCGGTGAATACACCGAGGCTGTAGCCGTCATGCTGTTCTTCCGCGTCGGCGAATGGTTCGAAGACTATGGCGTCGGTCGCAGTCGCGCCAATGTCCGCGCGCTGATGGATCTCCGGCCTGACTTTGCCACCGTTTCCCGAAACGGGGAATGGGTCCGCGTCACCCCTTCGGAAGTAGATCCCGGTGATCTGTTCATCGTCCGTCCCGGCGAACGTGTCCCGCTGGACGGAATCGTCACCGAAGGCCAGTCTTCCCTGAATACTGCCGCTCTCACAGGCGAAAGCATGCCCCGTAACGCCGCTCCCGGCGATGAGGTCCTCAGTGGTTGTGTTTCCATGAACGGCGTGCTCACCCTCCGTGCGACAAGATCCTTTGGGGAGTCCACCGTTTCCCGTATTCTGGATATGATGGAAAACGCCGCGGAAGACAAATCCCGTTCCGAAAGCTTCATCACCCGTTTTGCCGCGGTCTATACCCCCGTGGTGTGCATCCTGGCGCTCGTAGTCGCGCTGGGAGTCCCCGCCTTCCGCGCGTTGTTTCTTAGGGCAGATCCTCAATTTCTGATCTGGATCCGTCGTGCGCTTACTTTTCTGGTCATTTCCTGCCCCTGCGCGCTGGTTCTCAGTGTCCCGCTGAGCTGCTTCGCCGGTTTGGGCGGTGCGGGCCGTGCCGGCATCCTCATGAAGAGTTCCGGAACACTGGAGGCACTTGCAGACCCCTCTGTTGTCGCCTTTGACAAGACCGGGACCCTCACCCGGGGCGAATTTACCGTGCAGACGATCTCCCCCGTGGTTCTTTCTGCCAACGCCTTATTGGAAATAGCCGCTCA
>JAZUFB010000216.1:0-4362 GCA_045640475.1 Clostridia bacterium | reverse complement strand
GGAAATGTATATATCGCCGGCGCGCCCAACCTGCTTTCCGCGCAGGCCGATTTAGGCGGGCTGCAGATCGAATCATGTGAGGGAACTGAGATTTTCTGCACAAACGGAAAAACGATGATTGGTCCGGCTCTGGAAGATGATGCCGGAGTGTCCATCACGATGAGCGGCAGCTTTCCTTACATGAGCTGGAATGAGGGCAGGAACAAGCTTGTCTGGAGCATCCGGTTTTCCTTACTGCATGGCGAAAAGGGTCTGCGCATGAAAATCGAACTGGACTGGCAGGGGATGGAAACCAGGATCCGGCTCAAAATCCCCACCGTCATGGAAGGACGCGATGTATACTATGAGGTGCCGTTCGGCGTCGTCCGTCGGGAAACCTATCGCAATCGTCCGACGGCAAAGGGCGAATGGCCTGTTCAGCGTTTTGCCGCTATTGAAAATGGCAAGAAGGGTATCGCGCTGGTAAACCGGGGAGTTGCGGGAGTGGAGCAGGAAGGGAATGCCCTGGCAACCACATTGATCCGTGCATACGGTACAAAAGGACATCCCTGGGTTTCTCCGACGGAGCTTACCTGTCAGAATGGCAAATCCGTTTACGAGTTCATGTTGATTCCTTATCGGGGCAGCTATCTTGATGCAGATGTGCTTCGCATTGCGCAGGCGTTCAATCAGCCGCTTACCGTCATTCCGGGCAGAAGCGATCGGACGACGGAGGTCTCCTGCCTTTCCGTTGATTCCGCAACCGTACTTTTATCATCTGTCAAACCGGCATATGATGGATCCGGTGATATGGCAGTCCGGCTTTATGAGAGCGCCGGAAAGCAGCAGAAGTGCACGATAAACATTGCCGGTCTTCAAGAAGTCCGGACTTCCGATGTGAAAGAAGAAGCGGGTCCTCTTCTGCCGCATCAGGGGGATGCCATAGCTTTGTTATTTGAGCCGTATGAAATAAAGACCCTTCGTATCAAACGGAAAATGTGAGAAAGCGGTATCCGGTATGGTCAAAACCGTGCCTGTATCAGGCGGAAGTCAAACCATTGGGTAAGGTATTTATCACCTGCGGCAGGCGTTTGGAAGGAGAAAAAAGATGGACAATGTATTTCTGGAAGACGTGATGAAACAGCATGAAGCTATGGAAGAGGCGATAAAGAAGTATCGGGGATATGCCGAAGTATTTCAAAAAATCGCCGCTCTCAAGCCCGACCGCGTGCTTTTTACCGGGATGGGTTCCTCTCACTTTGCCGCCATACCTGCTTCCATCCGGCTTAATCAAGGCGGTATCGTGTCCAATGTTTATTCCGCAAGTGAATTACTGTACTATGAATGGAATTTGATTTCTTCCGATACGCTGCTGGTGCTGACCTCCCAATCGGGAGAAAGCGGAGAAATCGTTGACATCCTTCAAAAGTTGCCGGCGGATCGGCTTGTGATCGGTATAACCAATGAACCGCAGAGTACCCTTGGCCGCAGAGCGGATATTTTGCTGAGTATGGGGGTAGAACCGGAGGTGGCGGTCAGCTCCCGCACTTATCTGGCTTCTTTGGTGCTGCTGAATACATTCGCTGCATTGCTGTTGGGTGAATCCGCGCGGGATACATTAGACCGGTGCCAAAACGCGATTGAGGTACTGGCCGCTTTCCTGCGGGATTATGCCCCTGTTCAGAAAAAGGCGGCAGAATTCCTTGAGCATCCGTCTGCCGTATGTTATATTGGGCGCGGTCCCGCTGTTGGTACAGCGGAGGCCTCCGCGCTCTTTACCCGGGAAGCGGCGAAATATCCGGCTCTGGCCTTTGACAGTGCCGAATTCCGTCATGGGCCCTATGAAATGGTAGATAATCGATTCCGGGCTATTGTTTTTGCTCCGACCGGGGCGACCTTTTCCCTGCAGGTGAATCTCGCCGGGGATATTGCCCGGCATGGCGGGAAAATCCTGTTTGTCACGAATGAGAACGTCACTTTTCAATCTGATCATGTGCTGGTGATAAAGCATGGGGATGTGCCGGAGACTTATGCACCGATCGTGCAGATTCTGGTTGCCCAGCTTTTTGCGAATGATATGTCGCTTTATCAGGGCTACAAACCCTGGGTATTCCGTCAGTCCGGCAAAGTGACAACCATTCAATAAGGCGCATGGCGGGAATGCCTGTACGTTAGCAACCGCGGACACGATAGTCTCGCGACTTTCCGCATCAATGAGACAAGCGGGGTTCCCGAAAAGCTCTCCATCCAACCGACGGGCGGGAAAAATCCCGGGGATTTTGATATATGTCCTTCCGGAGAATATTTACTTGCTGCCCACCAATCCGGCAATAATATCGTTTTGCATCGTATCGATCAATCAAACGGAAAACCTGATTATGTGCAGCAATACGAGATATTCAAACCCGTTTGTGTCAGATTCTATGAAATCAACGTGTAATTTACGCGGACGATGACAATACCGGCTGTGCCGCGAAATTCGGAGACAGTGCTGCGACAGGGGTCTTCTCTTTGTTATTACCGGTCCGGACCGCGCGAAACTGTTGACACCGGTGGTAGAATGATGTTATATGCCGGGATTTCCGCGGGGGATGAGCCGCCTCACCGCATATTTGACAGCGCAACGGAAAAGTAATTATAAACGGAGGAATACAGATGAAAAAAGCAGGTGTAGTATTGTGCGGGTTAGGGTTCGGCGGGGCATTTGTGCCAATCTATCGCGATCATCCGAATGTGAAATTTCTCGGCATCTATGATACTGACAAAGATGAAATGAAACGTACAGCGGAGTTTTTCGGTATCAAAAGACTGTACAACAGTTTTGAGGAGATTCTCAATGATGCCGAGGTCGACGCTGTACATATTGTCACTCCGATCCCGAGCCATGAAGAACTTGCGGTACGTGTGCTCGAAAGCGGCAGGCATTGTGCGTGTACCGTGCCGATGAGCATGACGCTCGACGGTATCCGCGAAATTGTGAAAGCGCAGAAGAAGAGCGGCAAAATATACATGCTCATGGAGACTACTCTATACACGCGCCAATTCATGTATGCAAAGGAATTGTTCACGACCGGACAACTGGGCAGAATCCAACTGTTGAGAGGCTGCCATTATCAGGATATGGAAAACTGGCCCGAATACTGGAGAGGACTTCCTCCGATGTATTATGCCACACATGCAATGTCTCCGATATCCGCGCTGGCGGGCTCCAGGATCAATAAGGTGGTTTGCTATGGCTCCGGGACAATGAGGGCGGAGCTCCGAGACAGGTACGGTAATCCGTTCCCGGCAGAGAGCGCACTGTTGAAGTATGACAACGGTTTGACCGGTGAAGTGACGCGCACACTGTTTGAGACCGCCAGAACATATCTGGAAGGATTCTATGTTTACGGATCAAAGGCATCGCTGGAATGGGGATTTCGGGATGATGATGACCTCATAATGACCGGTTTGATCAAAACGGGCCACAGAGGTTTTGATACACCGATAGAGCGTGTTCACTCCCCCGCGGTATACGATATGCTTCCGGAATCCATACGACGCTATACCGTGGCATCGGGTGAATACGATCCGAAGCAACCCGAAAAGTCGCTGTCAAGCGGTGCCGCCGGAGGACATCATGGCTCACATCCTCATTTGGTGAACGAATTCGTGATGAGTATCATAGAAGAAAGAGATCCTGCTGTTTCACTTGATTTTGCATGTAATATCAGTGCCGCCGGAATCCTGGCACATGCTTCCGCGCTTGCGGGTGGAAAAGAAATCGAGATACCGGAGTTCTAAAGAATAAACATTTACACGGCTATTTTTCGGAGGTAATAATATGGATAACAATATGCCTATGGTCGATTTTTTCGGTAATCGTGTGAGCCGTTTGATTCTGGGCTCCAACCCGCTCAACGGTAATTCCCACAGAGGTCCGGAGGATGACCGGGCGATGGATGAATGGTATACCTTCGAGCGCATCAAGGCGGATTTTCTGAGAGCGCTTTCCTGCGGCATCAACACCACGCAGCTTACGGGCAACGTGATATTCTGGAAGATGATGCGCGAGCTCCGCAATGAAGGGCATCCCATTCAATGGATCGCCAATACTTCGCCCGCCATGGCTTCGTTTGACGGAATGCTGCGGCAGGTATGCGCTTCGCAGCCCATTGCGATCTATCAGCACGGCAGTGAGGCAGACAGCCTGTTTGCCGCGGGAAAAACGGAAGAGCTGCTTACACACATCAAGAAGATCCGCGATACGGGGCTTCCCGTCGGTTTGGGTTCCCACAATCCGCGTCTGATCGAATATGCTGAGGAGCATGGTTGGGACGTGGATTTCTACATGACCTGCTGCTACAACGTGATGAAGCACCAGTTGCGCCTGAGCAGCTCCGT
>JAZUFB010000215.1:0-6308 GCA_045640475.1 Clostridia bacterium | reverse complement strand
AACACGCCGTCCTTGCCGGTGCAGTCGTCCTTGAACTTCAGCAGGTAGTTTCCGTTTTCCAGCGCATAAACGTTCTTGGTCTTCCCGGTGTACCCAAGCTTGTTTTCCATCTTCATTCTCCTCTTTCGTAGTTAATTTATATATGAATTAAAGGATACGCAACTTACAGTCTCTCCATAATCCCCTTATCTTTTTCCAACACCTTGGCCGCGTCCGCTTTTCTCTTCTCATCCAGCTTCTTCGCCAGCTCGCTATCCTCGACGGCCAAAATCTGTGCCGCCAGCAGCGCCGCGTTTCCGCCTCCGTTCACCGCCACAGTCGCCACCGGGATCCCCGTCGGCATCTGCACCGTGCTCAGCAGCGCGTCCATCCCGTCCATGCAGGCACCCAGGCACGGGATCCCGATCACCGGCAACGTCGTGTTCGCCGCAATGGCGCCCGCCAGATGCGCCGCCATCCCGGCCGCCGCGATGATTGCGCCAAAGCCGTTCTTCCGGGCGTTCAGCGCAAAGTCTCTCGCTTCCACCGGCGTCCGGTGTGCGCTGTAAACATGCACTTCTAACGGGATTTCCAGTTCCTTCAGCATGTCCGTTGCCTTTTTGATCACCGGCAGGTCACTGTCGCTGCCCATCACGATTCCGATCTTCTTCATGGCCGTTTCCTCCGCAAAGAAAAATAAAAAGAGCGCACATCCTCCGTGTCTATGAAGTCAGTGCGCCCAGACGGTCGGCATTTACGGTTCCCGCTCCCTGTGGTTCCACCCACTTCCGTCAGTCACGGGAAAAGGCCCGGATCCGTTCACCGGACTCGTCCAGTTTAACATCCGAACTCTTGTTTGTCAACCGTAAATAATGTTCGTGTTTTTAATGTCCTCTTTGGTCAACCTCCGTCCTTTTTACCCCATCTCATTCTCCAAAACACGAACATTCCGAACATTATGTATTTTTTATGTTTTCCATCCTTCAAGCGTTTTCCCGCGTCAGTCCGGGGAGCCCAGCACCGGCAACCTGCTACAGATTGATTGGCCCTTACATTTTGTGTTATACTTTGTCTATAGGGATCATCTGTATGCTTCGACGTTTTTTTACGGTTCATCCGTGGAGGTTCATATGAAAAGCTTCCCTCGTGTCCTGTTCTTTCTCGTGCTGTTGGTTCTGTCTCTGTCAGTGTTTGCCGTAGCTTCGGCGGAAGCCTATCCCGTCTGGATCAATAATGTACAATTCACCAGCGAAAAAACAACGATCCCCTGCGGCAACGGCACAGCCACCCTGACCAAAGACGCGGCGAACGCCTTCACCCTCACCCTGACGGATGCCACGATTTCAACCCTTTCGGAAAGACGTTCCCAACACGGGATCTATTCCGCGCAAGATCTGACCGTGGTCCTGAAAGGCACAAATACGATCAAAGTGAATGCCGACGGCATCGCCGGTCTTTTTGCCGAAAAGAAACTGACTCTGATAGGCGACGGCAGCCTCACGATTGAGACTAATCGCAATTCTATGGGAATCGCCACAGGTACAGACACGACCTATTTCAAAATGGGAGGTGCTCTGACGATCCGGGGTGGCAAGAGAGGAATTTCGGCAAGAGCTTTTGCCATCTATTTCAGCCAAACCGGCGATATCGAAATCACCGGCGCGGAAGATGCCATTTTCTTTGAGATCGGTGTCAGCAAAATCCTTTTTGACGGCACCGGAAACATAAACCTTTCCGGAACAAATTATGGTATCCGCCTATTTGGCGAGAGCATGCTGTACTTAAAAGGCAGCGGCGCGGCAACCATTACAGGCGGGAACTGCGGCATATTCTGTTCAGGCTTGGGAGATAACGAAGCGTGCACGATCCGTCTGGATGGTGTAAATTCCCCCGTCACCATTTCCACGATCAACGGCGATCAAGCAACTAAGTGCTGCTATATTTCGGGCGATAATATCAAAAACTATAGTATCACCGGCAAACCTGGCGGTAAAACTGTAGTTTACATATATTATATGGACCTGCCCCCCACAGGCGACCCCGCCACCCCGCTCCTCTGGTCCCTGCTGGCAACCCTCTCCTGCTCAGCCATCTTTATGCTTATGAAAACGCGAAAATCACAATCATAAAAATACTTCGTTTTCTCTTCTGTGAAAGAATTTAATTGTAACCTATTTTACGTTACAATTAAAATTGGATATTTCCACAGTCGCCTTGCCTTCCGCGCAAGCTGAGACCCCATACTTCTCGCTCTTCGGAAACGCCACCGCGCTCATCACCTGACCGCCCGCGAACACTTCTATCGCGCAATTGTCCACAAACACCGTCATCTCCACCTGCCCGTCTCGGGCTTCCATCGGCATGGAGATCACCGGCACAAACTTCCCGGCCTCGCTGCTTGCAATCGACCTTCTGTCAAGCGTCAGTTTTCCATCCTGCCACCTCAGCGCGACCCGCTCGTCCCCATCCTCCATCACATTCAGCGTCACGCTCTCCGCGTGTTTCACATCCGCCCTGAAATGGATCTCCGCGTGCTTTGCGCAGACGCCCTCCATCCGGACCCCGTTGTCCTCCAATTCCGCGGAGGTCTTCTTTTTTTCTCCCCTTATTTTCCGGAATCCCGGCGCGGGCTCCTGAACAACCTTACCATCCTTCAGCCGCATCACTCTCGGCAGGGTCATCATGCCGCTCCAGCCGTATTCTCCCCGCGCGGTAGGATACTGCGCTTCCCACGAAGCCATCCACCCGATCACGATCCGCTCCCCGTTCTTCCCTTCGCAGGTCTGTGCGGCATAAAACTCTCTTCCGTGATCGATCGGCGTCCATTCGCCTCCCGTAAATGTCTTTCCCTCCGGATCCATCTCCCCCACGGAGCATACCACCGGCCGGTTGTTCTTCCCCGGGTCGTCCCCCGCGTCGATCTTGGAATACATCACCACGGTCTTCCCGTCCAGCCCGAACACATCCGGACATTCCGGCATGATCCCCTCCGGCTCGCAGAAGACCCCTTCCAGCTTCCAATCTTCCAGATTTTCAGAGGAGAAGCAGAGGAATCTGCCCCCTTCCCCATATTTCGCGGCCAGTACGGCTCTGTATCCATCCGCCACCCGAAACAGCTTCGGATCTCTGAAGTCCTGCCCCGTATATCCCTCCGGCAGCATCGAAGCCGGGATCACAGGATTCTTCTCCGCCTTCACGATCCGTTTTCCGTCAAAATATGCCAGGCACTGCTGCTGCAGCTTTCCCTGTTCACTCACGCCCGTATACAGGATATGTGCTCCGCCCTTCCCGTCCGGCAACGCCGTCCCGGAAAAGCACCCAAACTCATCATATTCCCGATCCGGCCCCATCGCCACCGGCAGATCCTCCCACCTGACCAGATCCGCCGACTGCCAATGTCCCCAGTGCATATCATTCCAAACCGCGTCATACGGATAATGCTGATAAAAAAGCTGATACCTCTCCCCATCAAAACAAAACCCATTGGGATCATTGATCCACCCAATCGGTGCCACCGCGTGAAACAAAGGCCGATACCTCTGATCCACCCGCCCCTTGTTTTCATCAATATATCGATTCGCCCTCTCCAGCAAGTCCTCTTTCATCGTCCACATATCTCCCTCAAGCTTGTTATTATCAGTATACCATTTAAACGAAATTCTGCTACTTTCCAAATCAGCAGAATTTCGTTTAAAAATGCAATCAGCGATTCAGTTGTTGCTTATTTTGCAATAACTGTCACCGATTCCAAAGAAGAAGCCGATGGCAATTTACACGCATCGGCTCATGTAGGTATTTTACTATCTTTCGGCATTCAGATACTTTTCATGTGGAAGGATCTCATTGATATACAATTTTACTGTACAATATACATCGCTGAAAGGTGGCTTGCTGATATCACCGGCAAAACGAAATTTCTCATATGAATGCTCTAGCTCATCCTTCCTGAGTAAAAACGCATCGAATGATTCAAGTGTTCTACCGCTTGTCTGTAGCGCCTCCATAATCTCCGCTTTGTTGAAATCAAACACCTGCGAGATGTAATAAAGATCAACAACATCCTTGATCCTGCGGAATACTTTATCGGTTGATACCGCTGATAACTTATCTGCCAGCATCTGAGTGGGAGAAATACCGCGAAATCGAAGTCCTTCCACAACATAAAGCTTTGTCGGCATCGGAGGACGGTTCACATCGATGTCCATAGTAAAAAGAACATCTCCCGAATCACGATCCATCAGTTCAAAGCCAGCAGAACGACCCTCTCCGTACATTCTAAACAACCTTACCGAAAGATCATAATCCATTCTGTCGATTGCCTTTTGCAGTGACTCGACCATTTGTTCAGCAGATGGTTGTTCATCAGAATTCCAATTACCATCGATATCAACTGTATGACGAGTATCACTTTCATATCCCGCTTCAAGCAGACAAGCCTTCAAAACCATTGAACCTTTGAAACTGATTGGAATACCGCTTTCATATATGGCCTTCATTACGTTATACATGAGTTTTTCTTCTGCGGATATGTTCATAGGTCCCTCACTTCAATGACTATAATAATTGATTGCTTCTTCCGCAAGCTGATCAAAGCGTGTCTGGTATTCCGGAGCAACAAATATCCCATTCAAACTATCACCGTTATCATAATAGTATCGGCTGATTGCCTCGGTGATCCCCTGCATATCCAGCAAGGATTCGTTTGCCAGCGCATCAGTGATCGTCCTATTGAAATCTGTATAGGCAAGGCCGTTTCTTTCCTGCACATTCATTGGGCTGATATGGTTGCCTAGCACAACAACACCATTATACTGCGAAGCAGAATCACTGCCATAAATCCAGATGAGATACTCATCACTTCGTCCACCAAAACGGTTCTGGCACATCAGTGCTTCATCCAGTGCAAAAACGACCGGTTCCCCAATACAATCACGAACAGCCTTTAGCCAAGATGATGCACCAATATAGTCACTGCGTTTGGGCAGATTTTTCTTTTGCGGATTGTACTTTGGTAATACTGCTGTCTTTCTGTTGATGAGGTCCGATTGTATACGGTCCTCCAAAAGCTTCAAAATGTATTCAGGAGGTTTTCGGGTCTCTGACTCCCAGTTTTGAACAGTCCGGAAAGGAATGCCATAACGCTCAGCAAACTCTGCTTGCGTGATTCCTAACCGCATTCTAAGTTCGCGAATGTTCATACGATCACCCCGTAACAAAATACACCCATTGGGTGTATTTTGTCAAGGACAAGACGTTATGGCGAAAAGTCGTGGTACGCATCCGCTCTCCATCACCCTGATGCTGACTGACGAAGACAAAACAGATTCCCGCATAGAAATGTCAGTAAATAAGATGTTGGAGGAATACGTATGGTAAAAGGGATGGTCTATCGATCCTGCGGCCAGAGTGGCTGATTCCTTTCAAAGCGAAAGCCTGGCTCGATTTGCGCAACAAGACCAATACCGATTCAGCTGATATCAAGAAACACCGAAATGATGTGATCCGTTTGGCGGCAGAACTGGTGTTAGCGCCAATCACCCTGCTTGATGAGGTCAGGGCTGACATGACTGCGTTCATCAATGCCTTTGAAGTAACGGAGTCAGAACTGAAGTCGCTGAGAATCAAGGGCGTGACGGGAGAACAAGTCAAGCAAGTGTTGAAAGAAACATACGGAATATGATCCATTCATCGGTCCGCTTCAGCGTAAGGAACTGCGCCGTTTACTAACTGTTTGACAGCACTTATTGAACATTACTCTGAGGAATCCAAATTCTTACATTTTTACCTGCATTACCTTTGATTTCACCAAAGACATAGCTTTTATAAGTTAACAAAACCTTTATGGGTGTTCCTGACTTAACTGTACCATAATCTCCATATTCATTGCCCGGGCCAAACTTAGCCATAGTTGTACTTGACACTTTTTTTGATATTTCAGTCATCTCGGCAATTGATACTCCGGACACATCTGTGAATTCGTCATTTCTCATATAGACTATACGTCTGGAAGTTGTTTGGTATACAACATCAACAAGGATGTAATCTCCATCAGCAAACCATGCATATACATTTTTAACCTTTGCCGGTTTATAGCCACCGGTTGCTTCATACTCCTTTCCCGGGCCACCATATGAAAAACGGCGTGCGTTCGAATCCTTCAATTTTCTCATTGTGATTTGCTTGGTCACTGGTGTGAAAGAGTTTGGGGTATTTTCGATGGTTTGAGCGACGGTTGACTTTGTCTTTTTCGCTTCTGCACTTAATTCTGCAATACGTGCATCCTTTTCTGCAAGTTCTGTTGTCAGCTTCTCTATTTGAGTTGTTTTTTC
>JAZUFB010000214.1:0-8067 GCA_045640475.1 Clostridia bacterium | reverse complement strand
ATCGCTTTCGAAGCAGGAAACCAGAGGAACCACAACTTTTTTGACGGTTGATTCCGCCCGGCGGGCGGCTAGAGCTTCCGCCTCCCAAAGGAGGACCTTACGGTCTTCCGGCCCGAGAGCACGGAAAGCGGCGAGAATGGACCGATCCTCAGACTGACGAGCAGAGGACTGATCGCCCGCGTGGATCCCGAAAAAGGCGGAAAGGGAAATGTGGAGCGCCTTGCAGAGGACGGGAACGGTATCCAGATCGGGGCGGCTATGGGCTGTTTCCCACGAGGCGACGGTATTACGCGAAACGCCGACGAGGGAAGCGAGAGCCTCCTGATTGAGCCCACGGGCGGCACGGGCCTGACGGATGATCTTTGCGTATGAAGAAGCGTCCATTCCGTTATCGCGCATCCGTCAACCCTCCCTGCTCTTCTTTGATGATCCTATCTTATCATGAAATGTTGCAAATGTCAACAAAAAAATTAAAATAATGTTGCAAATAATAACAATCATAAACTTTGCATGGGTTGAATAGTATGGAAATACAGAATACAGAAGATTTTTAGTGTGACATGTGTTACACTGTTGCGGTATGAAACAACTGTGGGAGGAAGACACGTGAAACGGGTCGGCATCATTACTTTTTTGCATAACGATAATTACGGATCGACGCTGCAGGCATACGCGCTGCAGACGGTGATCCGTAATCTTGGATATGACTGTGTCCATTTGGACTACCGGCCGGACAACAAAGAGAAGATCCTCAATCTTCTGCGCAGTGGAAACAGTCCGAAGCTGATTCTCGATGGCCTGCGGAAACGTTCTGTACAGGCACACCAGGCAGGAGCCCGGGACAAACGGGCGACCTTTACGGAATTCTATGGGCGTCATATGCGCCTGACGCCTGTGTGCAGGAACCGCGGTGAACTGCGCGACCAGGCGGCGGGAATGGACATACTGGTGTGCGGAAGCGATCAGATCTGGTCACCGGTTTGGATGAATCCCGCATATTTTTTGGATTTTGCCGGAAAGAGCAATCGCCGGGTAGCCTATGCCGCTTCGCTTGGCGTACAGGAATTACCGGTAAAAAGGAAACAACGGAAATTCCGGCGTCTGTTAAAGGGTTTTGACGGCGTATCGGTGAGGGAAACAGAAGGCGCGGAATTGATCCGGCAGATGACCGGTACAGAGGCAGATGTGCTGCCTGACCCTGTATGCCTGCCTGAACCCGCAGTGTGGAAAGAACTGGCAGAGGAACCGGCAAACAGCGAGTCTTATGTGCTGTGCTACTTTATCGGAGAATCGGAGGATTACTGGAAACGCGCGGCGGATATCGGTAAACGGATCGGAGCAAAGCTTTGTGTGCTTCCGGTGACTTCGGCCGCCTATGAACACACGGAGTGTACGATCCTGGACGGCGTATCGCCGGAACAGTTCCTGGGTTATGTGAAAAACGCGGCGGCAGTGTGCACAGACTCCTTCCATTGCGCGCTGTTTACCCTGATCCTGGGAGGAACGCCGGAAATCTTCCGCAGATATCGGGACGATGATCCGGAATCCAAGAACAGCCGGATCGATCAATTAGCCCGCACCTTTGGCCTGACATCCGGAAAACCCGCGGATGCGGAACACGTAGCGCAGACTTTGACGGATCTGCGTGCGGAAGGAATGAAATGGCTTGAAAACAAACTGAAGGGCTGACGGGAGGAAAACATGGAGTATACCGTGACGGAAGCGGAGGAAGGAAAACTGCTGCGGGAGATCCTGCGCGGTCCGATGGCACTGAGTTATTCCGCATTGAAAAGTGCCAAATGGAGCGACCGGATCCGTCTGAACGGCGTATCCGTTAAGGTGGATGTCCGCGTCAGGAACGGAGATCGCGTGACTGTTGAGGACGCGGAGGAAACACCGGTTTATATGCCGAAACCGTATGCGATCCCGCTGGACATCGTGTATGAGGATGAATGGCTGACCGTGGTCAACAAACCGGCCCCGCTTGCGAGCCAGTCCAGCGTCAACCATCCGGATGATTCGCTGGAAAACGCAATGTTTGCGCGGGCCGGTTGTCCGGAAAACTATGTGTATCGCCCGGTGAACCGGTTGGATAAAGGAACGAGCGGTTTGATGGTCGTGGCGCGGAACGCGCACGCGCAGTATCTGTTGCAACAGATGCTTCACACAGACGACTTCCGGCGGAATTATCTGGCCGTCACGGAAGGTATAGCGGAACCGCGTGAAGGCCAGATCGATCTGCCGATCGCGAAAGTGCCGGAGGCCAGTGTGCGCCGTATGGTTTCGGAAGACGGAAAACCTTCCGTAACATGGTATAAGGTGCTGCGGGAAAACCGTGGCAGGGCGCTGGTATCCCTGACGCTGGAGACCGGCCGGACACACCAGATCCGGGTACATCTGAGCCATCTCGGGTATCCGGTGTGCGGGGATTTTTTGTACGGAACGGAACTGGACGAACTGAAAAACCGTTTTGCACTGCATGCCTCGGACCTGTACCTGAAACATCCGGGCACGGGCGAAAGACTGGAGTTCCACGCTCCGCTGCCTCCGGAACTGGCCAGACTGCTTGAGGACATATAAATCAGCATCGGACATAAGCCAGAATAGAAAGAAATCCTATTGGATGAATAAACAGAAACGGAGTGAACAGACCGTGAAAGTCTGGAAACGTTTTGCAGACAGACAATTCTGGAGTGAATTGATGAAGCTGGCTCTGCCCATCGCGGCACAGAGTCTGATGCTGTCCGCTGTGGGTGTGGCGGATACGCTGATGCTGGGCGGCGTGGAACAGAATGCCATGTCCGCCGTGTCACTGGCTACAAAGATCCAATTTATCCAGAATATGATGATCTCCAGCTTTGTGGCGGCCTACATTGTGCTGGGGGCACAGTACTGGGGCAAAAAGGATGTTGGATCCGTAAACCGGCTGTTCTGCATTACACTGCGTCTTTCGGGAGCGGTATCGATCCTGTTTTTTGTCGGGTGTGAGTTTTTCCCGCAGAAGCTGATGGTGCTGTTCACAAACGATCCGGAACTGATCGCCATTGCCGCGGAATATCTGAAAGTAGCGGCCTGGTCTTACCTGTTGACGGGCTTCAGCCAGTGCTATCTGGCGCTGCTGAAGATCACCGAACACGCCGCGGATACGGCGGCGATCAGTACCACAGCGGTCCTGTGCAATATTGCCCTGAACGCGGTATTCATCTTTGGCCTTGCCGGAATGCCGGCCATGGGTGTCCGGGGTGCCGCACTGGCTACCCTCATTGCGCGTGTGATCGAACTGGCTTGGGCAGTTTCACTGTCTTTCCGCAAGAACTATCTTTCTCCGGATCTTCGCCTGATCGCGGTGCGGGATGCTGTGCTGGGCCATGACTTTACAAAGACCATGCTGCCCCTGCTTGGTGCAAGCCTGCTGTGGGGTGTGGGCTTTACCGCGTACAGTGCCTTTATGGGCCACATCGATCAGGATGCGCCCGCTGCTAATTCTGTAGCGTCTTCGGTGATCGAACTGGTGTGCTGCATGTGCAACGGTCTGGCCAGCGGCGGCGGGATCCTGGTGGGCAACGCGCTGGGCGCGGGAGACCTGAAGAAGGGGAAAGACTATGGGGAGCGGATCGTATCGATCTCTTTTCTGTGCGGTGTGCTGACTTCTCTGGTTATGTTTGCCATCACACCCCTGATCATGAGTGTTGTGCGCATGAATGACACGGCAATGGGCTATCTTCGCGGCATGATGCTGGTGATGACGGTATACACGATCGGGCGAGTCGTTAATACGATCACGATCAACGGTATCTTTGCCGCCGGTGGCGATACGATGTTTGATATGTATTCACTGGCAGTGACCATGTGGGGGATCGCTTTGCCGCTGGCCGCGCTGGGTACTTTTGTGTTCCACTGGCCGGTGTGGTTGGTATATGCCTGTACTTGTCTGGACGAAGTGGGAAAGATCCCGTGGGTGATGCTGCATTTCAAAAAGTACATCTGGGTCAAAGACCTGACACGGGAAAAAATTTGAGACGGGGCCGTGAAAGACAGAAAGGCTGAAAACACTGATTAAACAAAGGATTTGATTGCCAACCTGGTGCCTCTCATGTATAATAAACCCATCTGTATTTTTTCAGGAAACGGAGAGCTTACACAATGGAAATCATCAGTAACATCAACAGCGCGATCAACAACGTTGTATGGGGCTGGCCCGCCATGATCCTGATTCTGGGTGTCGGTCTGTTCCTCACACTGGGCCTCAAGGGATTCCAGTTCCGCAAGTTTGGTTTCGCGATGAAACAGACTTTGGGAAAACTTTTCAAGAAAAAAGAAGGTACCGGTGACGGCGCAATCTCGCCGTTCCAGGCTGTTTGTACCGCTCTGGCGGCAACTGTGGGCACCGGCAACGTGGCCGGTGTGGCTGGCGCGATCTGCCTTGGCGGTCCTGGCGCTGTGTTCTGGATGTGGATCAGCGCGCTGCTGGGTATGTGTACCAAGTTCGCCGAAGTGACTCTGGCGGTTCACTACCGTGAAAAGAACGCCAAGGGTGAATGGGTCGGCGGTCCCATGTACTATATCAAGAACGGCCTTGGCAAGGGCTGGGCCTGGCTGGGCTTTGTGTTTGCCGTGTTTGGCATGCTGGCCTCCTTTGGTATCGGCAATGCCACGCAGATCAGCTCCATTGTCACCTCCGTGAAGACGACGGTCGAATCCTTCGGCGGGGTGACGACCAATACCCTGAGCCTGATTCTGGGTATTGCTTTCTGCCTGATCATTCTTTTCGTCCTGCTGGGCGGCATCAAGAGACTGGCCAGTGTGACCGAGCGTCTGGTGCCCTTTATGGCTGCCCTGTATATCCTGTTGGGTTTGGGTATCATCATCATCCGGATCGATCGGATCCCCGGTATCCTGGGCAGCATCGTCTCCGAAGCTTTCACGCCCCGCGCGGCAGTCGGTGGCGGACTGTTCATCGCACTGAAAAACGGTGTCGCGAGAGGCATTTTCTCCAACGAAGCCGGCTTGGGTTCCGCGCCTATGGCGCATGCCGCGGCTGAAACGGACCATCCTGTGCGTCAGGGCCTGTACGGCATCTTTGAAGTATTCATGGATACCATCGTGATCTGCACCCTGACCGCGCTGATCGTCCTGTGCGCCGGTAACGAGCCCGTGTGGGGCCAGAGCGCCGGTGCCGAGCTGACGCTTTCCAGCTTCACTGAGATCTACGGAAGCTGGTCCACTGTTCTAGGTACGGTCGCGATCTGCTGTTTTGCTTTCTCTACCATTCTTGGTTGGGGCCTTTACGGAACCCGTTGCACCGAGTACCTGTTCGGCCATAAGGCAGTCATTCCTTACGCTGTGATCTTCGCACTGGTGACGATCGTAGGCGCGACTGTGGATGGCGGCCTGCTGTGGAGCATTACCGACACCCTGAACGGTCTGATGGCTGTGCCGAACCTGATTGCTGTGGCGCTGCTTTCTCCTGTGGTGTTCAAGCTGACCAAGGAGTTCTTCGCCAAAGAAAAAGAAAAGTAAGCCGGAAAGATTTCAGATTAACCTGAATCGACACGGAGCATACTGGAAACTGTATGCTCCGTTTTTGATTTGCCGCTTCGGGAGGACTTCGGCTTTTGACCGGCGAAAACAGTGTCATACAGTATGAAGCAAGGAGAGAGAACATGAAGATCCTGCATTTGGCAGACCTGCATATTGGAAAAAAGTACGAGACGGTGGAATTGCTGGATGATCAACGGGAAGTGTTGAAGGAGATCCTGGACATTATCGGGGAACAGAAACCGGATGCGCTGGTGATCGCCGGAGATGTTTATGATCGCAGTGTGCCGCCTGAACAGGCGATGAAGCTGTTTGACGAATTTACGGATGAACTGGCGGATCTGCCTGTGCTGGTGATCAGCGGGAATCATGACTCCGGGATCCGCGTTGCCCAATGGTCCGGGAAATTGGCCAAACAGCAGATCTACCTGGCGGGGATTTATGACGGAGCGTTGAAGCCTGTTGAATTGGACGATACAGCATTTTATCTGATGCCTTATCTGGACCCTGTCGAGGTGCGGCGCGTGCAGGGCAGGGATGATCTGCATACCATGGAGGACGCGGTCCGCGCTGTACTGGAAACGCGGGTAGAAACCGACTGCAGGTACAAGGTGCTGGTGGCCCATCTGTTTGCCGCGCCCTTGGGACACGTGGGGGATATGGAACGTTCCGACAGCGAACGGGAACCCGTGGGCGGATTGGAAAACGTGGATGTGGCGCTTTTTGACGGATTTGATTATGTGGCACTGGGACATCTCCACGGCCCGCAACGGGTGGGCAGTGAACGCGTGAGATACGCGGGATCCCCGCTGATGTATTCTTTCTCTGAAAGCCGGCAGCAGAAGAGCGTGACATTGGTTACACTGGAAGACGGGGAAACACGGGTGGAATTGATCCCCCTGCATAGCGGCAGAAAAATGCGGGTAAAGCGTGGAAAACTGGAGGAACTGCTACTTGAACGGCCGTCTGAAGAGGAACGGCGGGACTTCATCCTGGCGGAACTGACGGATGACGTGATCCGCGAGGATGCGGCCCAAAGACTTCAGTCCCTGTATGACCATGTGCAGGTTCGGTATATTGGGATCCGGGCAGAAACAGATGAGAACTGGAGCCTGGACGAGGGAAAACTGGATGATCCGATCCGTCTGTTTGAAGATTTCTTTATGCAGCGAAACGGAAAAGAAATGACGGACAAGCAACGGGAAGTTGTCATCCGGTTGCTGGAGGAGGCAGAGCAGTGAAACTGAAGCAATTGAGAATGAAAGCCTTTGGGTCTTTTGCCAAGGAAACTGTCATTGACTTTGACTCCATGGATGGGTTATGGCTGACCACAGGACCGACCGGATCCGGAAAAACGACGATTTTTGACGCCGTGATGTATGCTCTGTATGGGGAATCCAGCGGGGACGAGCGTGACGGAAACAGTATGCGAAGCGGCTACGCGCGTCCGGATGAAGAGACTTTTGTTGAACTCCGGTTTGAACAGCAGGGGAAGGAATGGACTGTATACCGGAGCCCGGCATGGAAACGCCCGAAACAACGGGGAGAAGGCTTTACCGAGCAACCAGCCCGGGCAACCTTGAGCAGCCGGGATGAGACTTTGGACAAGCGAATCGACACAAGACTGGCGGAAATCATCGGCGTGAGCGCGGACCAGTTCCGTCAATTGGCGATGATCGCGCAGAATGATTTTCGCCGGATCCTGACGGAAAACGCGAAGGACCGTTGTGATCTTCTGCGGAAACTGCTGGGAACAGAACGCTACGACCGTTTCCAGAAAAAACTGAAAGAAATGAATGACGCGGCGGAGGAACGTAGAAAAACGGATCGCAAAGCCGTGATGGACGAAGCAAAACGGTTCAGTTGGGACAACCAGTCCCTGCAGGATGATGTGGTTCAGAACTATGCCGGACGCAAGGATAGCGAGGATGTATGGCCGGAACAAGCCGTTCTGGACGCGATGGAAACACAGTGCGACCGGGAAAATGAAGAATTGGAAAACGCGGATGCAATCATCAATCCCATGCGTGAAAAGCAGGAAGAAATGAACCGTGAACTGGCAGTGACGGAAGCGCGGCATCAACGGTTTGTTCATCGGACGCAGTTGACGGAACAGGTGAGCAAGGACGAAAGCGATAAGAGCGCACGAGAGGATCGTCAACGGCTGTTGAAAAGAAAATCGGTTGCGCTGGATATCCTGCCTCTTGTGAAAGGAAAAGAAAAGAGCATTACGGAGGTGATAAGCAGAACACAAACTCTGGAAACCTGTAAGGAAAAACTACACTTGGCCGATCAAAAATTGGAGGAAGCGCGTCAGAATGCGGGACAGACGGAAACCTTGCGGAAAGAAAGAGATGCCGTGATGGGTGAGATCCGCCATCTGACGGATGAAGTGCTGCCTGTGTTTGGCACGGTAAAAAAGACGGAACAGACCCTGAAACAGATTTCCGATGGGGTCAGAGATGCCAATAACAAAGTGGAAACGATCCGCCTCCAGAAAGAAAAGAACCGGCTTGAAATGGAAAAAGT
>JAZUFB010000213.1:0-3801 GCA_045640475.1 Clostridia bacterium | reverse complement strand
ATCTCCGCGGGTTTCCCGTACGGGACCTCGATGAAATCGCCGAACAGGCCCATGGCGAGGTCGCCGACTTCGCTGCCCTGGACCAATACGGCTTCGTTCATGACAGAAGGATCGAATTCATCGGGCATATGCCGCTTCATCCAGAGCATTTTGGGGCACTGGACCGCGTTGCAATATTGCGATTTTGAGATATACAGGGACATACAGATTCCTCCGGTACGATTGCTTTTTGATCATAAATGATTTTGTTAAATATCATTCTACAATCATGTTGAAGGTGCGTCAACCCAATGAAAAAGGGTGGCACCCTGTGGTGCCGCCCCGATATACTGTTCGATTTTCATTACCAGTCGGTGAGCCAGTTCCAGACGGACTTGGCCGCGCTGGTGGCCTTCTTGGCGATGGCTCCGACGTCGACTTCGAAGCCGAAGCTTCCGCCGACGCCAAGGGCAGCGCCGATTTCACACTTGAGCTTGCCGTTGGAGTAGCCGACACTGGCTTTGGCACCGATGCCAACCTTGACGCTGCCGGAGACGTTGACTTCCACGCCGCCAATGGTGCTGCCGACCTTACCGCTGGCTTCCGCCAGGTTTGCTTCGCATCCGGCATGGGCGGATACCTGAAGCTTTCCTTCGTTGCTGATGCCGACATTGGCTCCGCCGCTGACACCGGTGGTCATGAGAGCGGCGCTGCCGCCCGCGTGCATGTTGTACTCTTCTGTACCGGCACGGAGCTGACCGCTGACTTCCACAGTCTCGTACTTGGCGCCCCCGGAGAGGGTAACACCGTTGCCTGTGACGGTCGAACCATCGGGCAGGATGAACATGGTCTCGCCGGCTCCGCAGTGTCCATCAGCGTCGGCTTTGCCAACATCGACTTTACCGGTGTAAGCGTAATCTTCTTCCACTTCGCCACCTTTGTTTTGGTAGGCGACGAATCCGACACCGTCTGCCAGGGAAACGGTGGCCATGGCCAGGATCAGTGCGAGTGTGAGTAATGCTGCTAAGATTTTCTTCATTGTATTTCCCTCCTCATCAATCTTGATGTATCATTCACTTTATTGACCGGTTTTTGGTTCGGTCATCTATAGATACGCACCGGCTGTGCGTGGGGCTAATGATTTAAAAAAAGTTTTTTCGAGTTTTTGGAGCCTTTTTGCATAAACACGCTTGGCTTCCCGCGTTTTCGCAAGCGATAAATGCTCGGCTCCCCGCGTTTTCGCTATGCGAGAAACGCTCGGCTTGTTTACTCTGTGTATTTCTGTTGACGGGTGATAAATGAAAACATACAATAGGATGGTGTATTTGGTACCAGATCTGCCTGTGGGCAGTTCCGTGATGATTGACAGGAGGCAGTTTGTATGATCAAAAAAGGATTGGGTTGTGTACTGGCCTTGTGCATGCTTTGCTCTGTGGCGCTGGCACAGTTTTCGGACGGGCCGGTGGCAGAAATCGAGGGAACGGATTGGCGTATGCTGGAAGAAGCGAATCTGCTGGCCAAGTTTGAAGGGGACCTTATGTTCCTCTGTGATCTTCAGGGAAACAAACTGAGTGAAGGCTATAACATGGTGACCGATCGTGACGGTTATATCCTGGTGTCGAATGGAACAGATGACGACAAAGTGTGGGGCGTCCTCAATCTGGACGGTAGCGTTGTGATACCGGCCAGCGCCAAGGAGATCAGCATCCGTGACGGATATATCAATGTTGAAAACGCGGATGGGACTGTGCAGGCTTACGGCCCGGACGGCATGCTGCTGGATGTGGTTCCTTCCGAAGTTTTCAGCTTCAGACATATCCCGGAAGTAGAATACGCCCCAAAGGCGGACAGCAAATGGGACAGTGAGACTGACCGGTATGCTTTGACCGACCTGGAAGGGAATCTGCTGACGGACTATCTCTATCGCTATATTTCCGATTATGATCTGGGTGAATACGATTATTGCATCACAAAAGCTGAGGATTATTCCGAGGGCCTGATCAAATATACGGGCGAAGAGATCTTCGCGCCGGTATATAAGGAGATCCTGGATATCCACTATTCGGCTTATGAGACCTGCGGGATCTTTGCCGCGTGGCGCGATGATGTGATCGCTTTTTCACAGAACGGGACGTTGACTGAGATCCCCGTGGAAAATGTCGATGATGTGGATTTTTACGGAAAATGCGTGCTTGTGGAATTTGAGGATGACAGCTATGCGATCGCCTGGCCGGATGGATCGCTGAATAAACTGGCGGTCGATGACTGCGATGTCTATATGGTCGGTGATCAGATCTTTTTCGTGACGGATGAGGAAGATCCGGAGACACTGACAGACTACACTGTGCTGTATGACGAGGAAATGAACGAATTGCTACGGACGGAGTGGATGCTGTACATCAGCGATGACGGTCATGTGTTGCTCAATGAATATAACGGAACATGCTATGTGTACGATCTGAAGTGACCTTTGGAGAACAAAAAAGTGGAGCCTGCCAGTTGAGCAGGCTCCATTTTTTAGTATGCTTTGATCCCGGTCAGAACTTGATTTCGATGGATACCGGGATCCCTTTCTGGAATGCGTATTCCGTGTGATCGCCAGTCATTGGGAGCTCCGCACCGTTTGCAAAGATGCGGGCACCGTTCTTGCGGCAACGGAGCGTGAGGGTTTGATCCCGGAAGGAATTGATTTCGGCTTTGACTCCATGCGCGTTCCATTCCATGTGGCTCATTTTCGCGAAGGTATAAAGCCAAATGCCGTCCAACGCGCCTTCCATCAGGTTATCCGGCATGGCAGGCAGGAATTCCAGCGTGCCGGGCATGCTGAAGACGGCCATTTCGATCAGGAACGCCGGAACAGCACCCTGCAGATCCGGGAAAACACCCCGATAGGGGAAATGGCTGGTCTGCAGCGTCCGACGGACAAAACCGTGATTGAACAACTGGGACAGATTCTGGGCGGCTTCTTCCTGATCCTTCAGACGGATCGCCGTGAAGGCACGGTGGATGATGCCGTGGGCGGAGTCATCCTGCTGACCGCGTTTCCGGTTGGAAATGATGATGGCTTCCGTCAGCTCTGGCTCGGTTTCGGGCGTGATGGCACGGCCGGGCCACACATCATAGTGGTGGGACACATGACGGTGGTTGTAATTCTCTTCGATGTCCGCCCATGCCCATTCTTTTAACCCGCCTTCCGCGTCCAGCAAATAGGTGGGCAGAGAAGCAAGCTGCTGCTCCCAGTGCGGGATGTTTTCCGCGTCGATCCCCAACGTTTTGCAGCCGTCGATCAGGTTGGTCAGGATCTCGCGGCAGATGGCGATATCCATGACGGAATTGATGCGGGTGGGGTTGATGCTGTGGCAGGTGACGGTCTCATAGCCGGGGTTGGGAGTCGGGTTTTCCGGAGAAAAGGAGGGATAGAAGATGACTTTCCCATCGGGCCCACGGTCACAGGCATAATCCTCAAAGAACAGGGCCATTTCCTTGTAGGCCGGAATGACCCGGTCACGCAGGAAATCCAGATCGCCCGACACCAGATAGTAGCCCCACAGTTCGTTGAAGACCCAGCCCAGACAGCCGGTCCAGCAATAATGGGGATAAGTGCGGGAGAAATGATAGAAAAGACCGGAATCCGGATCGCAGTGTACGCTGGCCAGCAGACCGCGCGCGTTGAAGAGCAGCTTCGCGTTGGTACGGAAATCGTCAAACTTCGTTTCGTAATACTTGAAGTAGACGTCCATTTCGTCAAACAGACCGGTATTGTTGCCGGCACACACCTGAACATTGGTGTTGATGTTGTGCTGGCCCATCATGGGCGGCAAA
>JAZUFB010000212.1:0-12000 GCA_045640475.1 Clostridia bacterium | reverse complement strand
CTTCTTTTCCGGGCTGAGAGTGCCGTCATCTGCAAATCTACGCTCCGCTTCCTCCGCGCGAGCTTTGAGCCCGGGGAAGCCGAGACGGATAATGTCCTGCCAGTCGGGCATGATGTGCCAGAAATCGCTCTCGCAGGTGGCAAGTCCGGATCTGCCGGCAAACTTGCGCTGAGATGCTAAAACAGGCATTTCCTTTTCCAACACCTCATCGCGGATGGAATGGAACAGACGGCAGAACATGCCACCCTGATCGCTGCCGTTTTTGGAATATACGATGCCGTGATTCAGCTTGCCGGGAAACAGGGTATGAGGATTCAATTCGATTTGGGCATGTTCAACGATATATTTCTGGATGCGCGCGCGGGTGACTGCGGTTGAGTTATTTCCGCGCTCATGCCACAGCTCCCGGATGCGCTCTTCCAGCTCTGAACTATCCATGCCGGTGGTAACATCCCATGGGCAGCAAATGAATTCATCTTGCAAATAGGATACGTTATCATTATAGGCGGCTATCTTCATATTATACACTCCGGTTCATATTATCCCAAATCATACATATATATCCTAATTATAAATGAGATGACAAGGAGAGTAAATATATAATTTTCGAAAATTTTATCCTATTTTTGCGCACGATACGGATTGGTGCCGGCTGCGAACTGCCTTCTTTGCCGAACCGGCGAATACAAGATTTGGTGAAATCTTTCAATTTTCGGAAGGAACTATGGAAAATACGTGGAATATTTGAACGTCATCCGGAAAGGGAAAATAACAGAAAAGGAAAGGGAAGGGGATTGCACCTATAGGGACTGTTTTACCAAATTGTGCATAAAATAATGATATTGTGAATTGAAAACGGACGTTAAGTATGATAATCTTCTTTGTAACAGGGGAAATAGGAATTTCCGAAGGTCCCCGAAAGAAAATTAGGAGGAAACCAATATGAAGCGTATCTTTGGTCTGCTGCTGGCTGTTGCCATGCTGCTCACCGCATGCGTGGGAATGTCTCTGGCCGAAGGCCTTGAGATGTCCGACGTTCCCGGCATGACCGCCGCCGGTGTTCTGCCCATTGTGACTGAACCCGTCACCCTGACCGTTGCTCTGGTAAAGCAAGGCAACGTCGTGGACTACGACACCAACACCTTCACCAAGTGGGTTGAAGAGAAGACCGGTATCAATCTTGAGTTCGTGTATCTTCCCTCTGAAGAGACCGAGACCAAGATTGAGATGATGATGGGCTCCGATGAGAAGCTCCCCGACATCATCTTCGCGGGTCTGGGTACCAGCATCAACTACTATGGTATGAGCGGCAAGCTCGCCAACATCGCCGACTACTTCGGTGAGTACGATTACTTCTACTATGACTTCCTGCGGAAGTACACCACTGAGGACGATATCGCCGAAATGGACAAATACATGTATGCCACCGATGGCGGCGTATACGGTTGGCCCGAGATCACCACTCAGTGGCGTGGCGTTGTCTGCGAGAACGGCTACTACATCAACAAGACCTGGCTGGACAATCTGGGTTTGGATATGCCCACCACCACCGAAGAACTGTATGACGTTCTCGTTGCGTTCCGCGATCAGGATCCTAACGGCAACGGTATCGCCGATGAAATCCCCTGCGTAGGTTTCCAGTCCTATGAGCGCCGCGGCGACATGGTCGGCTACCTGCTCAACGCTTTCACCTACTATCCCTACTCCTGGGTCAAGGATTGCCGCTACGTCATCGAAGATGGCGAAGTGACCTCTGCCTGCCTGAAGGAGGAATACCGTGAAGGCCTCCGTTACTGCAAGAAGCTCGTTGACGAAGGTCTGCTTTCTCCCCTGTCCTTCACTCAGAAGGATACCGAGCTCCAAGCCATGATCCAGCTCCCCGCTGACGAAGTAAGCATCGTCGGTATGTTCGCGACTCACTTCTCTTCCGGCGGCGTCGGAATGGGCGGTGCTTCTGCTGAGTATCCTCATGCTCTTGAGTACGTCGCTCTGGCTCCTGTTTCCGGTCCCGAAGGCGCACGCTACTGGGCACGCTGGAACAACAACTACAGCTCTCAGACCGGTATCTCCGCCACCTGCGAGCATCCCGAAGTAGCGTTCCGTCTCCTCGATTTCCTCTCCAGCGCCGAAGCTTACCTGAATGGCCGCTATGGTCAGGAAGGCGATGCATGGTCCTGGGCAGCAGAAGGCGAACTGGACGACACCAACCGTCAGGCGGCTTTCCACGATCTGAAGACTGAGCGCGGCGAGACCACTTACTGGGCTGCCGAGAAGCAGAATGAGATCTGGCGCTGCGTTATTCCGCTGGATGAACCCACCCTTTTCCGCAATGTTGCCACCGTTAACCCCGATCCCTACAAGCAGTATGTAGCCGACACCTTCAATGAGGCATGCCTGCAGCGCGACGGTCTGGAGCCCGAGGAGGTTTACAAGACCTACCGCTACACCGAAGAGGAGCAGGCCATTGTTGACCAGTTCCAGGCCGAGCTGTACAACAAGCAGAACGACTGGAGAACCTGGTTCGTGACCGGCGAGAAGGATCTCGACGCTGATTGGGATGCCTTCATCCAGGAGCAGTATGATCTCGGTCTGCAGCAGCTGCTTGATGTCTGCAACGCTTACTACGAGCGTTCCAAGGCACAGTAAACTAACTGCAAATTGAAGCCTGCTAACTGAACTTCAGGCGGCACCTGCTTGAGGCAGGTGCCGCTCTTTCTTCTACAAAAGTCCTGAGTATTGGGGGAGATCGGGTTGAAACAGTATTTCGAAAGATTTATTAAGGATTTTAAGCGTTGCTGGATGCTGCATCTGTTTATGCTGGCAGGCACCGCGTTCATACTGATTTTCTCGTATTACCCGATGCTGGGAATTCAGATCGGCTTCAAGAATTTTGATCTTGTGGGCGGAATGTGGCATAGTCCTTGGGTCGGGCTCAAGCATTTCGATGTATTCGTTCATTCCAGCGATTTCTGGCTGGTCATCAAGAACACCCTTAAGATTTCCCTGTATTCGATGGCGGTCGGCTTCCCGCTGCCTATCATTTTCGCACTGCAGCTCAACATCATGCGCGCGCCCAAACTCAAAAAGACCATTCAGACCATCACCTATATGCCGCACTTCGTATCCGTCGTGGTACTGGTCGGCATGATGAACCAGCTGCTCAGTCCTGTTGTGGGTCTGTACGGCAGTCTGTACCGCATTTTCACCGACGGCATCTATCCGCCGGACATTCTGGGTAACAGCAAGGCGTTCATTCATATGTATGTATGGAGCGGTGTTTGGCAGAGCTTGGGTTGGGATTCCATTCTCTATCTTGCAGCCCTCTCCGGCGTATCGCCTGAACTTCATGAGGCGGCGATGCTGGACGGCGCTAACCGTTTCAAACGCATCATCCACGTGGACCTGCCTTCCATCATGCCCACTATCATCATCATGCTGATCCTCCGCTCCGGCTCCATTCTGGGCGTCGGCTACGAGAAGGTATATCTGATGCAGAATAGCATGAACACCCTCGCCAGCGAGGTCATTTCCACCTATGTCTACAAGCAAGGTCTCGGACGTGGTGTTCGCGGTTTCTCCTACGGCTCTGCTGTGGGTACCTTCAACTCGGTAATTAACTTTATAATGCTGGTCATCGTAAACGGCATTTCCAAGCGCCTGAGCGATGACGAGACTAGCCTGTTCTGATTGCAGGAGAAAGGAAAGCATTATGAAGCAGATAAACAATATCAAAAACAAAATTAGGGATCCCAAGGGCGACAAGACTCTGTATATCATAAACGGCATATTGATTGGCTTTTTTACGCTGCTTGTGCTGTATCCGGTCATCTTCGTCATTTCCAGTTCTTTCTCGTCGGCAATGGCTGTCAGTCTGGGCCGTGTCGTGCTCTGGCCGGTAGACATTACGCTCGACGGCTACAAGGCAGTATTCAGCTATGACCGTGTTCTGAGCGGCTATGCTAATACGATTGCCTACACAGTGGTAGGCACGACCATCAACATCATCGTGACCATGCTGACGGCCTATCCTCTGGCTATGCCGAGAATGCAGTTCAAACGGTTCTACCTGCTCATGTTCACGTTTACAATGTACTTTACGGGCGGACTGGTGCCGCACTATCTGCTCAATAAGGATCTGCATCTGATCAATACCTTCTGGGTCATGGTGCTGCCGGCAGCTTTGTCTGTGTACAACATGATCGTCGCCAGAACCTTCATCCAGACATCCATTCCCGTGGAACTGCTGGAAGCATCCCAGATCGACGGTTGTAACTGGGCACAGTATTTTTTCAAGATTGTGTTGCCGCTCTCCAAGCCCATCCTCGCGGTGCTGACCATGTACTACGCGGTCGGTCACTGGAACTCCTACTTCGGGGCACTCATCTATTTGAACGATCAGGACAAGTATCCTCTGCAGCTGGTACTGCGTGAAATCCTGATTGAGAACAGCATGGATGTCATCGACGTAGAGCTGGAGACGGCACGCGCCAATATGGCAAACCTGATGAAGTACTCCCTGATTATTGTGTCCACGGTACCGATTATGTGCATCTACCCCTTCATTCAGAAATACTTTATGAAGGGCGTCATGGTGGGATCTGTCAAGGGTTAATTGAGGTGATACTATGTCAGCGGATCGGAAAGTTTCTTCTTGCCTGAAAGAAATGATCGCCGAGGGTTTTATTCCCGGCGGCAGTGTGCTTGTTTTGCGCGGGGGCAGGGAAGTACTGTATGTAAATGAAGGTCTGGCAGACGTCGAAAATGGGGTTCCTGTGCGCAGGGACTCCGTTTTCCGTTTGTTTTCCATGACAAAACCCATCATTGCTGCGGCTGCGGTGTTGCTGGCGGAGCGGGGTAAAATCGACTTTTCCGACTATGTGGAAAAGTATCTGCCCGGTTTTGCCAATCAATCGGTGATGGAAGACGGCTGTCTTGTCCGCCCGCGCAGGAGAGTTGATCTCATGGACCTGCTCGGCATGTGTGGCGGGCTCACCTATGACGGCCCGGATGAGTCTGGACAGCAGATTGTTGCGCTGATGAAAGAAGTGCAGGAAAAACGGGAAACTCCGGCGGAACTGTCCACCGTTGAGATTGCCAACCGCATCGGCGGGATTCCGCTGGCTTATCAGCCGGGAACACGGACTCGCTACTCAGTGAGCGCGGATGTGATGGGCGCCGTCATCGAAATGGCGGCGGGTGAACCTCTTTCCGCGTTTCTGAAAAGAGAATTCTTCGATCCCCTCGGCATGAAGGACACCGGCTTCTGTTTCCGCGAGGATCAGAAGGAACGCATTCCCACAGTCTACACGAAGACCGCCGGTAAGCTGGTGAAGCTCATTCCGGAAAAATTTGGCGTTACCGACTTTTTCCGCGAGCCGGCGTTCGCGTCCGGTGGGGGAGGGCTCGTATCCACCATTGACGATTATGCCCGCTTCTGCACCATGCTGCTGAACATGGGTGAATTGGACGGACGCCGGATCCTTTCTCCCGAGAGTGTCCGCTTCCTCATGAGCCCCCAGCACGGCGAGGAGAAGGAGTTTGAGATCCTCCATGAGCTTTCAGGTACGGCCTACGGCAAGTTTATGCGCCACATGGTTTCACCTGGCAAATTCCCCGGCTTCGCCCGCATGGACGAGTACGGCTGGGATGGTTGGCTGGGAACCTATATGGCCAATTTTCCCCATGAGGATATGACGATCCTCATCATGACTCAGGTGGCTGACGGGCGTATCCCCGCCATGCACCGCAGAATCCGAAACGTGATCCTCGCTTGCGAGAGTCTCGGTGAATGATACATAAACGGAGGTACAGTATGGAAAAAGTAAAATTCGTCAATGTTGATCCGCTGCCGAATATCCCGTGGGAAGATAAACCCGCGAACCGTGGCGTGGAAACGCCCGTATGGCGCTACTCCAAAAACCCCATCCTCGGCCGTAACCCCACGCCCGAAATCGGCCGCGTGTTCAACAGTGCCGTCGTACCCTATAAGGATGGTTTCGTGGCGGCTCTGCGTGGCGAGCAGATCGATGGCATCCCCATGGTCTATCTGGGACGCTCCAAGGACGGCATCAACTGGACCGTGGACCGTGAAAAAATCCAGTTTTACGATGAGAAGGGCAAATTGAAGATTCCCGCTCTGGCCTACGATCCGCGCCTTGTCAAAGTTGAGGATACTTATTATTTCATCTGGTGCACCCTGTTCTATGGTGCCGCCATTGGCATGGGCATGACCAAGGATTTTGAGCATTTCACCCGTCTGGAAAATCCCTTTATGCCCTTCAACCGCAATGCTGTACTGTTCCCTCGCAAGATTGACGGCAAGTTCAAAATGCTCTCACGTCCCTCGGATAACGGCCATACCCCATTTGGTGATATCTTCCTGTCCGAGTCCCCAGACCTGCGCTACTGGGGTGTGCACCGCCATGTGATGGCACCGGGCAAAGCGTGGCAGAGCGTGAAAATCGGTGCCGGCGCGGCTCCCATCGAGACTACCGAGGGCTGGCTGCTGTTTTATCACGGTGTCAACTCCACCTGCGACGGCTTTGTGTATTCAATGGGCGCCTGCATTCTGGACCGCGATCAGCCCAGCAAGGTGCTGTACCGCTGCAATAACTATCTGCTCACTCCCGAAGAGCCCTATGAGACCACCGGCTTTGTGCCCAACGTGGTGTTCCCCTGTGCATCCCTGCAGGACGGAGCCACTGGCCGCATTGCCATTTACTACGGCGCGGCTGATACTCATGTGGGTCTGGCCTTTACAACCGTGGAAGAAGTGGTACAATATATTAAGGAGCACAGCGTGCTCGGCCCCGGCGACGACATTCCCGAGGATGATTATTAATTCGACCGAAAGGTAAGGAGGAACGCTCCATGGCAGAAAAACGGCAGGTTTACATGCTGGTGAACAACCACTTTGACCTGACCTGGCGCAGAACCTTCCGCGGACGGTTCGCGTTCGGCGATACGAAGATCACGTCCTATTCTGAGATTCAGGAGTACTATTTCGAGGATAACCTGAAACTCATCGAGAAATATCCGGACTACAAGTTCGAAATTGAGTCCATGGCGGTGCTCAGGGAGTATTTGCGCAACCATCCCGAGAGGGAGCCGCTTCTCAAGAAGCTGGCTTCCGAAGGACGTTTCTATGTCAGCGGCAGCGGCGTCAGCATTGTGGACGTGAACCTGACCGAGGGCGAGAGCATCGTGCGCAACTTCATGCTGGGTCAGAGATGGACACGCCGCGAATTCGGCTATCTGCCCAGGGGCTGCGAGCGTACCGACGGCTTCGGCAACTCCGCGCAGCTGCCGCAGATTTTGAGAAAGTGCGGCATGGAATACGCCAGCGGCATCGGTTATTCCACCACCACCGCCCAGTACTGGCGGGGCCTTGACGGCACGGTCATCACGGTCGATCCTATGCCGAAACTGGGCCGCGCGGGTCACTGGTGGAAGTGGGCACCCTGCAAAAAGTGCAAAGGTCACGGTGAGGTCGGCGGTGCTGTCTGCCCCGAATGCGGTGGACGCGGCATCGGCGGCATGATCAAACGCCCCTTCCCGAGCGATGAATCCATACTGGAAAGCAATGACAAGGATCTCGGTGCCGGCTATATCGGCGTAGGTGGCGAGGAAATGCTTCCGCAGGAGGACATCATCGAATGGGCGCACGCGGAGCATCCCTTTGATCTCAAGTTTGCCATCGAGCCCGATTTCATGCCTCATATCCGTCCCATCATCGACCGCGCGGACAGCGTGGGAGACGATGAGGTCCATTCCATGTGTGAGCTCAATCCCAATAACACCGGTTGTTATCTGACCCGCATCTACCTGAAGCAGGGTCTGCGCCGGCTGGAAGCGAAGCTGCGTGCCATCGAGGAAATGTACGCGTTGACCCGAAACAAGAGCGGTATCTATCCGCAGGAAGCGCTTAATGAGGCGTGGGAAAAGTTGACTAACCTCATGTTCCACGACTGCGTGACCGGCGAGCATGTGGATCCTTCCGACAGGGAGATCCTGAGCTGGCAGGCGGAACTGGAGGATCTGACCGACAGTCTGCTACGTGAACTGCAGGAAATGGTGTTCGATACCGGCAAGGGCGGCTTCACCGCGTTCAATCCCTGCGGCGTGACAAGCGACCTGCTCATCAAGCGCGTATGTGTGGCACCCACCGTATTTATCGCAAAGGGGAAAATGCTTTCTCCGCTCATGGCGCGTAGAACCGATGGCGGCATCGAGTATACGCTGCTCATCCGTGGTGCCGATGCGTTTGAAGCGGTCTATGTGACCGAAGAAGCGGCTCCTTCCAAACCCTCCTACGGCGAGCGCCGCGTGGTGGATATGTCAGAACGCGTCATCAAGGCGCAGGAGATCCTGCAGTCCGACGCGGATGACATCGAAGAAACCAAGGTGGCCAATGGCGTATTTACCATTGAAAACGAATATTACGCTGTGACTGCCGACAATAATGGCGTTACGGAGATCTTCGATAAAACCCTTGGAAAGCCCGTGAGTACTATGGGCAAGTACCGTCCCGGCGAATGGATTCTCAAGCACGACGAAGGTTCCCCGTGGGCGAACTTTACCCCCGGTGACGAGGGTGATATCCCGCTGTCCGGTAAGACTCGTCTGGAAAGCGTGGAGATCCACGATGGTTGCCAGAAGCTCAACTTCCGTATCCGCAGCGAGGTGCACCTCACCTTCTCCACGGACGCGTTCGAGGTAACCTATTCCGTGATCCTGTACAAGGGCGTCCGCTATGTGGACTTTGCCGCCCATGTCTGGTGGGATGAATTCAACCGCCGCATGACGGTGGTGTTCCCCGGCGAAAGAGGCAGGATGCTCTACGAGGTGCCCTACGGCACTGTCGAGCGCAAGCCCTATGAACCGTGGGTAGCATGGGCCGGTACTGACGGCACCTGGCCGGCAATTCACTGGGCGGGTATGGAAGGCAAGACAGTGACCCGTGCCGTGTTCAACAACGGTACTCCCTCCTACCGCATGGATGAGGACGGAACCATCTGGCTGGGCCTCATGCGTTCTCCCACGCTGCCGACTTATCTGCACGAGCCCCGTTCCTATAACATGACCGACTTCATGGGCATGCGCGACGTGGGCGACCATGATTTCCGCTTCGCCTTTGCGTCCTACGAGGGTCCCTTTGCGGACAGTAGCGTTGTCACGGATGCGTCCCTTTGGAACGATGGTCAGGTACTCATGGAAGGCAAGGCAGAGTTCCTGCCTGTGACGGTCAAGGGCGACAGCGCCTGCGTGACTGCCATCAAGCAGAGCGAGGACGGCAAGTCTCTCGTGATGCGCGTGGTGGAATACCGCGGCAAGGGCGGTAAGGTATCCTTTGCCGGCAGCGCTCAACAGACCAATCTGCTGGAGGAGGATCCCGAACCGGCAGACGGCTGCATCACGGTAAAGCCATTCGAAATTGCGACTCTCAAATTCGATTAAGCAAAACAAGAACGCCGCGGAGCAATCCGCGGCGTTTTGATATGGATGATCACAGAGGGAGAAGCAGTGAGATGAGTTCTGCTATGGAGGTGGAACAGTCACTTGCCAGAACGCTGCGGGCGGCTTTTTTGACCTCTTCTGTGGCATTGCTTACGGCAATACCTTCGTCTGCGGTGGTCAGAAGAGAAATGTCGTTTTCATAGTCGCCGATGCCGATGACGCGTTTGACCTGGGGCTGCAGGAAATCTATGAGAGCGGCAAGCGTGCTGCCTTTTCCGCTGTTCCCCGGCAGCATTTCCAGACCAGTTGCCCACGAGCGCTCAAACAGGAAGCTGCGCCCGAACAGGGCGCGGCAGTCATCGCGGGCACACAGGGCGTGATCTTCCGTGTCGAAGACAAGTAGAAACTTATAAAGTTCTCCTTCCGGAAACGCTTTTGCCGGATATACCTTCGTTAGCTCCCCCGGTGCGAAGCTATGACCGAAAAAGTCTTCGACGCGACCGATGATGGAAATGCTCGTAATGCCCGCACAGACCGGGATGATGCGCAAGAGTGCATTCCATGCATCCTTTGACAGGGTGCGGCGGAATAGAATCTCTCCGCTTGCGGGATCCGCGAGCACGCCTCCGCCCAACGCTATCACGGGCGCGTTGAGACCGAGACCTAAGCACCTTTCTGTGAGAAAACCGGGAGTTCTCCCCGAGGCAACGCAGAAGCGCCCGCCGCCCTTTATGAAAGCACTGATGGCGGTGCGGTTTTCTTTGGAAATAATTCCACCGTGCGCGATGGTGCCGTCGAAGTCCGATGCGATCAGATAGCCGTCGTATCGTCCCATTTGTTTATTAGAATTCGATCACTCCGCCCAGCGCGTTCACACCGTCTGCAATGGCGATGCCGGCACTGGTGCCGATGCGGGTGGCACCTGCTTTTATCATTTCGATGGCGGTCTCCAGAGAGCGGATGCCGCCGGCTGCCTTGACGCCCAGTTCATTTCCGACCATGGATTTCATGAGCTTGATGTCCTCGACGGTGGCTCCGCCGGTACCGAAGCCGGTGGAGGTCTTGATGAAGTCGGGCTTCACCTTGAGGGCGATCTCGCACAGAATCTTCTTTTCGTCATCAGTCAAGTAGCAGTTCTCGAAGATGACCTTTACGGTCTTGCCGTGCTCACGGCATACGTCCACGATGGCGCGCATCTCGCGTTCGGTGTACTCGTAGTTGCCGCTCTTGAGTTCGCCTACATTGTTCACATAGTCGATTTCGTCCGCACCGTCCAAAATGGCCTGCTTCGTTTCGAATACCTTATCCTCAATGGTGGTTTGGCCGAGGCAGAAACCGATGGCTGCACCGACCAACACGTCGGAGTCCTTCAGGAACGCCTTGCACTTTTTGACGGGAGCGGAGTTGATGGCCACCATCTTGAAGTGATATTCAGCGCTCTTTGCGCAGAAGGCACGGAAATCTTCGGTGGTGGAGAAGGGCTTGAGCAGGGTCTGGTCGATCATCTTGGAGATTTCAAGCGTAGTAAGTTTCATGTTGCATATCCTTTCTTACATTCCGAGTGCGTTTTTGAGGTTGAGGCCGAGAATCTTCTCTTTGGTGCTGTCCGGTATATCCAGACCACGGATACGCGCGATGGAACGCTTTGCGTGATCGGCGTTGTTGAAGGGAAAGTCGAGACCGAAAATGTGGCTGTTTTCACCGGTCTGCACGAGGAGTGTGTACAGCTGCTCATCGCTGATGGACCAGATGCCGCGCCCCTCCTGAATAGTGGTCCAACCGGCGAACACGCGGGGCTGGATGCCGCCGTGCTTGTTGTTGACCATTACGGCGAGGGCTTCCAGAAAGTAGCACATTCCGCCCATATGCTCCATGCTGAAGCGCAGACGGGGGAAATTCCAGGCGACTTCGTCGAACAGATCCACGCGGTTGTTGATGAGACGGTCGCAGTGGATGCCGGTGTGGAAGGAGATGAACAGGCCCAGCTCCTCACATTTCTTGTATACGCGGAACGCCTTTTCTCCCACCACGCTGAAGCGCTGGTGCTGGGGGTGGAGCTTGATGCCTTTATAGCCCAGAGAGGCGATCTCCTCCAGCTGGCTTTCGAGGTCTTCACGGGTGAAATCCACCACTCCGAAGCCCACGATGTCGCGATTATCCTTGATCATCGCGTGCATGTAGAGGTTGGGATTTTTCTCCGGGGCATCGATATCCTTGAGGTAGCTGTCGAAGGGGGCGAAGGCCACGACCTTGTCGAGCCCCACTTCGTCCATATATTTGACCAGCAGGTCATAGGTCCCGTTCGGGTTGATCTCGACTGGCATGAGATGGGCGTGATTGGCAAAAATCATGGTTTGCTCCTTACATTTCGATTACGGACTTGAGCCCGCCGGCTTTGGATGCGTAATCGAAGGCGGCGGGGACTTCGTCCAAAGTGAACTTGTCGGTGATCAGGGGCTTTAGATCCACCACGCCGTTCTCGATGAGACTCAGGCACTTACGGTACTGGGATAGACTGGAGCGGGAGGTGCCACAGAGGATCAG
>JAZUFB010000211.1:0-3516 GCA_045640475.1 Clostridia bacterium | reverse complement strand
CACAGAACGACATGGCTACGATCCGACTTGTTGCCTTTCCAGCAGCACCATTCATCGATCGACAGCATGTCGAGGCGTTGCCCGCGCTGGTTGACCGTGTTGAACCGTTCACCAGTACCGTAGATGCGCTCGTCCGGCATGAGACGTCCAGAAACCGAGCCGCTACCGTCCTTACTGTCTATATCTACGTCAGTTATGACAGTCTTGCACTTTCCGACTGCATCATAAAAATGGATTTCGTCGCGCGTAATTTGTACGCTTGTCCCGTTTTCAGCTAAAGCCGTAAAACCATCCTTCCCGGCCTTCGTTGTAATCGTTTCGCGAACGATATGCGGTTCTTCGCCAAGATCCCTTGCGAGAATCTGGCCAGCGCCCATATCCTCAAAGCCGGAACCGTTGCGTGTTTGCAGCCTCCATCCAAAGTCACCCGAAGCTGTCAGTGACAGAATAAATCCCTTAAAGTTAAATATAACACGATTGTCTTCAAGATACAAAGCTATGTGACCCCTCCTTAGCTTGTGTCATTACCGCACTATCTATTTATATTCTCCAAATATAACTTTGGAGTCATTCCTGTTATTTCCTTAAAACGCTTTATAAAATTTCCTGCACTTCGATATCCCACACGATTTGCCACATCACCGACAAGAATATCCCCGTTCCTGAGCAGTTCGCAGGCAAGCTCGATGCGACATCTCGTCACATATACTTTGTAGGGTTCCCCTGTTTCTTCCTTGACAAGGCGGCTGATATAACGTTCAGTCAAATCAAATTCGTCACAAATCTGTGTGAGTGACAAATCCGGATCCATTATATTTTCGTGAATATACTTCACGATTTTCGCTGCCATAGCGGAGTTGTATTCGGTTTTTTCTTCAATAGATTCCGTTTGCACGTTAGAACCATTCAATATTTCGCGATACAATACATCAAATCCGCAGCCGGAAGCAAACCGAACAAGTCTGTCCGAGGCAAGTATCTCGACATAAGAAACCGTTTCCATTAATGTTTCTTCATTTTCACACCCTATGGCGATTGCGTAATGCGGCTGCGGCTCATCCATATAGCGTGAATAAATATCCGTACCTTCACCCTGCAAATCGTTAATGTTGCCGGCAAAATCCTCGTTTCTTTCTCCGTCGATTATCATGACCACCTGAGCAGGCGAATTGATGTTGATTGACAATAAGCGGCAGATTTCCCGGTCAGTGCTTGAAAGTGTGCCTAATAGAAGCTTTTCTGTGATCTGATTCCTTAGTAATCCAATCGAAAAGTTCTTCTGTTCCAATGCGTCTTCCATGATTTTTTCAAGGCGCTGCAGTTCATTTTCGTTTCCAACACGGTCAGAATCAAACTTATGCAACAGTTTTAAAATAGGTCTGTTCATAATACGTGCACTCAAAAAAGCAAGTAGCAGCACCAAAAGACCTATTAAAGCAAAGTAAACGGTATTGAGTGTCTTACGGTATCTAAGCAAAGCTTCAGCGCGATTTGGATTCAAATGCACAGACAAATTGTATCCATATTCGGATACGGCATCAAGATCGTTTTCATCCGTATCAAAATTATCGGACGTCAAGACATCCATATTCTCATATGTCAGACGAAATTCAGTACTGTAATTATCCATGTACCTGTCATAGAGTGTTTTATAATAATCACCGGGAATACAATACACCATCACGGCTCTGCTATCAAGTCCCGGATTGAAATTAAGTGGAAAACACGCCAGATACCAGACAGGCGACGCCTTAATCAACATGAAATTGTTCACGTCATACAATATTCCAACCAGATCATCCGCGTTCTCCAGATGTAAAACATCTCTCAAATAAACCACCGGTGTACAGCTGGTTCCCTGACTCATGAGTACAAAGTCAAGGTCGGAACAATATAAAAGGAAATATTTTTCTACGATTCCCAGACGATAGACTTCGCTTTTGAATTTGCTCAATGAATTATAGATATTGATTTTTTGACGGTTCAAATATATGGGGGAATAATTATAATTTGCCTGTACTGCATAGCTTGCTTCACGCAGCATCTCATGCTGCGCATCGAGCGAAGAGAGGAATGCCCGCATACTCTCCCCTGCGTTATCGTACTGTGTCCTTTCCAGCGCCTCTACTGCACCATGAAAGCTGTTCAAAAACACTATCGCAGCCACCAATAGCAGCGCAACTGCGATCAGCAGATAGTTGCGATAGGTCATGCTTCTCTTTTTGAACATAGCTATGCCTCTTTATTAATAAATACACCAGTCCCCTCAGCACATACATGCTGAGGGGCCGGTCTTACCAGTTCAAATCAATCCTTCACGTATGCTCTGTTGCAGATTTCAATGTACTCATCGTAACCCATATCCATGAGTTCCTGACGGAAAGCATCGATATCATCCATGGAACGAATACCGGTAATAAACTCAGCCATGGCCTGCTTGCACCAGCCATTCAAGGCAGAGTTCAGATCGGTGTACTTCGCGCTGTCTTCGGCATTCATATAGGCATTCTGAAGCACGAAAGGAATCAAATTGTCCTTTGTGTATTCATAAGCTTTCTGATAAACCATACCCTCAGGCCACTCAAAGGGCGGTTCCTCAAGCCCCATTTCCGCAGCGGGAGTAGTTGCGATAGATGACCAACCGAAGTTTTCGTGGCACAGGAAGATCTTGTGGCGTCTGTAAGCATAGGCAGTCTCATAGTTACCGATCTCGTTGAATTCACGAGTCACATTGCCGGTTTCCTCATCGACCGTCAAGGTATATCCAGGCTCGCCGTACAGATGCTCAGTATCTTCGGCGGACACACCGTTGGACATGCGAAGTTTGCCTTCACCGGTGAAGAAGTAATCCATAAGGCGCATACAGATTTCCGGATACTGCGTATTCGCAGAAATGACAAGCTGACCTAGTTCGGGCGCATCCTTCTTTGCAACATAGGTGGTTTCTCCTTCATTGAGAGAAACGATGGGCATGTATTCCCAGGTCTCAGTCCCTTCAGACATACAGTGAGAGGGTGACCAATCCGCGATGACCATGCAACGATGTTCGTTCTCAATGGCATGAAGCTGCTCGTCGGAGATGGTAAGGAAATCCTTATAAAGCAGACCCTCATCATAGCAGGTCTTCAGGAAGGTAACAAATTCAACGAAAACATCCTCCATAGCGGGATAAACGACATTACCTTCGTAATCCTGCGCGGGCTTTACAAGGTTGAGTGCTCTGTCAGTAATGTATCCATAGGCACCCATATACCAGGGAATGAACACTTTGATAATATCAAAGTTGAAGCCAAGAGGTACGCAGTTTTCGCTGCCAATGCCATAGGGATCTTCTTCCTTAAAGGCACGGAGCATATCAACAAATTCATCCATTGTCTTGGGAACTTCAAGACCCAGCATCTCAAGCGCAGCGGTATCATAATAAACACGGTAAGTGGCATAGTTGTTTTCGCTGCTGGGCTTACTATCGCTGCCCACATGCGGCAGGCAATAGATGCCGCCGTCGGGTGCGGTCAC
>JAZUFB010000210.1:0-4270 GCA_045640475.1 Clostridia bacterium | reverse complement strand
AGACAGCATCGCTGCGATCGCGCCCCAGGGCCTGCCGCAGGACTTCCTGCCCATGATGCTCGCGGCCTTCCAGGACACCGTGGACATCTACAACGCCGGCAATGCCTATTCTGATCCTGTGTTCGCTGTCGCGATCGAATCTGAATCCGAATACACCGCCAGCCTGCTGAGCCTGTATCAGGAATACTTCGCCAAGCTGGTCAAGTGCGCTCCCGAAGAATTCGATGCCCTGTATGACGAGCTGAGCAAGGAATACCTCGAAGCCGGCTATCAGGAAATCATCGACGAGCGTCTGGCTGCCTATGAAGCGGGCAATACCACCAAACTGCCCAAATAATAGGATTTCTCCTTTAACCCTTGGGAGCCGCGAAAGCGGCTCCCTTTTTGAATGCATAAAAAAACCCGGCGGATGCCGGGGCGGGAACAGAGAATCACAGACGGGAGAAGACATCACGTAAGTCCATATCGTTGCCGTAGTAGAAGGAGGGCCAGACGGGCTGGTTGTAACAGTTGTTCTGCCAGGCGACGCCGCAACGGTACTGGACATCGTGGAGCATGGTATACAGCTTGTGATGGGTGACTTCGGTGTTCACGAAGATACGGACAGCACTGTCGTCTTCAAGGCGTAACAGGAGATTTTCACGGAAGTCGCCCAAAACATCGGCAATGAGGCAGGGATTGCCTTTGGTACCGTTGTTGGTGGAGGTACCTTCCGGACGGAGCAGGATGCCATGGGTGGGATCGTTGATGATGCCGGTATGCTTTTCGTGGACATAATCCACGCCGTCCGTCACCTGCGTCGTGAGATCCGCCGCCCAGCGGATGGATGCGTTGGTGCCGGGAACGGGCAGGGCGGAACGGCTGCCGTCACAGTTTCGTGTTTCACGGACCCAGACTTGCATACCGCGGACATTTGGATCGACTTTGCCGGTCATACAACGGCCAAGGTCGGCTTCGCAGTATTCGCCATAGATGGGCCGGCCAGTCTCTGCTTCCACAAGCGCCTCTCCAAAGGGAGCATTCCTACCGTCTTCAAAGACATGCATGACCTGAAGCCCCGGACGGTCCGGATCGATGACCGCGACTTGCATGGCGTCGCCATGACCCCAGTTCATCCAACGGCCATCGGGCAGATAACCAGCACCGCTGTAGAGTACGCTGCCGTCATGGTCGATGACACAGGCACCGTAAAGGATCTCATCGCAACCGTCCCCGTCCACATCCGCGCAGGACAGGGAATGATTGCCCTGACCGGCGATGATGCCGTAGACGGGATCGGAGCCGGGTGTGCCTGCCGGCGTCGGCGCGAAGGGATTGCGCATCGGGACAAAGCCGCTGTCGATCTTCCACACCTCATGGAAGCAGTTATCATAGAAATCATAGGCGGCGAGCGTGGTGCGGGTGTAGTAGCCGCGGCACATGAGCAGGGACGGCCGCTGACCGTCCAGATAGGCGACGCCCGCCAGAAAACGGTCGACACGGTTGCAGGGCTCGATCCGGTTCCAGCTGTAGTCGCCCCACAGAAGACCGTCATCCACGCGGGGGAAGGGGTAAGGAATGGTCTGCAGTTCACGCCCGTCTCCGGCAAACATGGTCAGATACTCGGGGCCGGACCAGATGAAACCTTCGAATTTACGCAACTCGTTCTTCGGGGAACGCCTGGGGGCAAAATCGTCGATAAACCAGTCCGCGAGCCATTCCGCGTTTTTACGGGAAAGCGGCGTGTAGAAACGGGGCTCCAGCCCGAGACATTCCTCCACGGTGGCGGGCCAGCGCTTGGCACGCACTTCGGGGTGATCCTGCCAGGAAAGGAACAGACCGACCAGATATTCGCGATAGTCCGCGGCGGAACCGACATAATTATCCATATGCGTGATGCCAGCGGCACGGTCGCTTTCGGGAAGGGTGACCCAATGCTCGCTGAAGACACTGCCATCGGTGGAATAAACAGTCATATGGGTCCCGGGTGCGGTCTTGACGGCCATTTCGGCTTTGCCGTCCCCGTTGAAATCATAAACCATGAACTGGGTATAATGGGCACCGCTGCGGATGTTGGGCCCCATATCGAGCCGCCAGAGCAAATGGCCTGAAAGCGTATAGCAATCGATGATGCAGGGGCCGGTATAGCCTTTCTGACTGACATCCTTGGAATTGGAAGGGTCCCATTTGAGGATGTATTCCAATTCGCCATCCCCGTTGACATCGCCGACGGACATGTCGTTGGCGTGATAAGTATAGGCTTCTCCGGCAGGGGTGACGCCATCGGCGGGTTTTTGCAGGGGAAGCTCAAGATAGCCCTCGCCGGTACCGGCGGCGGAGACCTCCTTGCAGGGGGAGCCGGCGACGCCTTCCGTAACGGGAACGACCGCGTAACGGTCTGACAGGGTCCCCTCCGGATCAAGCCAGTTGGTGCTGTCGGTGACACGGGCGACAGGAATGCCGTTTTTCAGAACATCAAAATCGGTGCCGGTGAGGCCGGTCTCGTTATAACCCGAGACTTCATCGCGGAAAAGGCGCCAGGAAAGGAAGATCCCCTCTTTGGCACGGACAGCAATCAGACCGCGGGACAGTTTTTCCAACTGCGGATGGAGACTGTAGTATTTTTCGGACGCGAAAACAGGACTCGTTTCGATCACTTCGTCTGTATCCGCGTTCAGGGCCTGCACCCGGAAATAATGGGGGATATGGGTGGAACGGGTATACGTGCAAGTACGCCCGCTTCCTTCCCAAACGGGACGGTATGCCATGTTTTCCGTGAAACGGTCGGACCAGAGAACACGGAAAAAGTGAGTGTTGCCTTCGTAGTCCCAGTGGATTGCAAGCGCTTGCTTGCCGGTGGCTTCTGCGTGACAGGATTTGAACATAGCGCCCTCCGTATGGAATGTGATTGTTGGATGTGGGCGCGCCCTCTCAGACCCCTTCAGGGCCAGCTCACCCAAAGGGGGAGCCGAGAACGGGGGTCCCTCTCAGTCAGCTTCGCTGACAGTTTCCCCGGAGGGGAAACCGGGGCTTGAGCGTACTTGAAAGAAACGCCATTAAGATACACAATTCTATCATAAAGCAGATTGTTTTACAACAAATTGATCGTTACGAATGTTTGTAAAGGAAAGCGCTTGCAAATCGGTGGAATCCTGCTATAATGGAAGAAGAATAGAACGGAAATAACCCGTGGAGAAAAATCGGAGGAACACTTTCATGAATGAAACGGGCAACTATACGATTTATGAGGTAGCTCAGGAGGCTGGAGTGTCGATCACTACGGTCTCACGTGTGCTGCACGGAAAAACGACGGTCTCGGCCGAAACGCGGAAACGGGTCGAAGAAGTCATTCAGAAACTGAATTACCGTCCCAGCGCCATCGCCCGTGGCCTGACGGGACAAAAGACCAACACACTGGGAATCATCCTGCCCAAACTGGTGAACCCCAACTACGCGCTGGTTTTTAACGGCGCGTATGAGGAGGCGCGGAAGCATGGGCACGCGGTGTCCCTTTTTCCGTGGAAGAGCCTGAACAGTCAGGATTACAATCCCGCACTGATGCTGGCGGAACGCCGACTGGACGGGGTGATCGTGAACGTGGAGTATTTGGCTCCGGAGGATGAAGAAATGCTCCACCGGGAGCTGGATGAGCTGAAGCAGTATATGCCGGTGGTGCTGATCGGCTGTGTGCCGCCGGATTTCCATTTTCCCACAATCAGCTACAATCATGCGGCCTGTATACGCAAGGTGATGCAGATGCTGGTTGAACTGGGGCACGAGAAGATCGCTTTCATTGGCGGCGTTGAGGAAGACCGCGACGAATATCGGCGCGACATCGGCTATATGGACGGATTGCAGGAGGCGCGACTGCCCTTTGTGAGCAGTTACCGCGTCTACTGTCACGCGACGGCGGAGGCTGGGGAGCAGGCGATGACGACGATGCTGTCCTCGCTGCAACCGAAGTACTGGCCGACCGCGGTGATCGCCATCAACGATCTGGTGGCGCTGGGATGCCAGAAAGCGGCAATGAAGGCAGGGCTCCGGATTCCGGAAGAACTGAGCCTGGTGGGTTGTGACAATTTGTTTTTTACCCCGTACAACAATCCCCCGCTGACCAGTATCGATACCAAACAACAGGAGCTGGGCGCCCGGGCGGTCCGGATGCTGCTGGAAGGTCAGCAGGGAAGAGAAGACGCGGAATGGGTGCTTGTGGAACGTGAATCTTGCGGAAAGGCGGCTGACAGAACATGAAACAGGGCGATTTTACCCTGCCCGGAGAAGCCGGGTATGA
>JAZUFB010000209.1:0-9341 GCA_045640475.1 Clostridia bacterium | reverse complement strand
CTTCATACGAGGATCGCGGGTCAGGTAACCGGCTTTCTTCAGAGCACCACGCAGCTCAGGATCGGCCTTGCACAGAGCACGTGCGATACCATGACGGATCGCGCCAGCCTGTCCGGAAAGTCCGCCACCGTTGACATTAACCATCACGTCGAAGTTCGCGGTGTTGGTCAGAGTCAGGGGCTGACGAACAGTCATCTTCAGAGTTTCAAGTCCAAAGTACTGATCAATATCACGCTTGTTGATCACGATCTTGCCATCACCGGCCACCAGACGGACGCGGGCAACAGCCTTCTTACGACGGCCAACAGCACTATAATCTACCTTTGCCATTTTTGTTACTCCTTTCCGCCTTACAGCTCAATCTTTTCGGGCTTCTGAGCGGTCTGCTCATATTCAGCGCCGGCATAAACCTTCAGTTTGGTAGCCATCTTGCGGCCCAGAGGTCCCTTGGGCAACATGCCAGCCACCGCGTGACGGACAACGAATTCGGGCTTTTCAGCCAGCAGCTTGCGGTAATTCACAGCCTTCAGTCCGCCAACATATCCGGTATGACGATAATACATCTTCTGGTCCAGCTTGTTGCCAGTCAGAACGACCTTATCGGCATTGATCACGATTACATAGTCTCCGGTATCAACATTAGGGGTGTAGGTAGGCTTGTTCTTGCCACGCAGGATGCTCGCAACCTGACTGGCAAGACGGCCCAGAACCAGACCCTCGGCATCGACAACATACCACTTACGGTTGATGTCTTCCGCTTTCGCCAAATACGTCTTCAAAGTACTTCCTCCTCAAGATTGGATGATTGTTGAAGTGTCGGTTCCCGGACATGATGGTCGCATGTCGTGGGAGTGTTGTCAATAGTTACCGGGGCTAGCGGAGCTATTGATGCCAACGTATATTTTACCTCATTCTGCCTCCGAAGTCAACACTTTTCTCAAGCCACGAGGATAATGATTTTTAATCATTCCATCACTTCCTTTTCCCCAACCGATCGGCAAGCCAGCATGGCGTACAATAAGCCAGCCTTTATTCTCCCCTTCAGCTGTTTCTCCGTTCAGCCAGCGAACAGCAGTCTGTCTGTCCAATTCAACGGAGGGGATTCCAGGAGCTTTGTCGGTTATTGCCCATGCATGATCAGGAACAAAAATCTTACCTCGCACTTCACCCAGGTGTATACCCGCTCGTAAGACTTTTAACCTTCCGGTTTCGGGACAATCCGGAAGTGAAAAATAGACATTGCCAAGTTTGCCGGTCACTGGTGGGGCTTCCTGTTCAAATGTTCTAATCAGTTTCAACTCAGAAGGATCACGGATCATTAATGTTCTGTTTTCTGGAAGAATCGCTTCTCCTGTTCCTTTTTTTCTTAAAAGAGCAACAAATTGCCCTTCACCCTTAATAAGATGAGGCCATACCATAATATACCCTTGAGGTGCGTGAATCCCGCCTTCAAGTTCAAATGCTTCGGTTCCAAATTCAGGATGACGATCCAGAAACTGTTCCACAACCATTTCGTTCTCTTGGGGATTCATGGTACAGGTTGAATACACGATTCTTCCGCCAGGTCGCACTAACTTGGCTGCCGCATCAAGAATTTGGTTCTGTCGTTCCGCACATCCACGCGCATTTTCAGGGGTCCATTCCGCACGTGTTTCGGGATGCCTTCTGAACATGCCTTCTCCAGAGCAAGGTGCGTCGGTTTGTACGCCATCAAATGCTTCCGGCCATTGCTGAGCAATCTGTTCAGGATAGGCACTGATTACCAGTGAATTAGTCACACCCAGCCGCTCCATATTACGGCTCAAAATCTGTGCACGTTTTGGAACAGGTTCGTTGCTTACCAGCAATCCCTCTCCCTGCATGTCTATAGCCAACTGAGTTGATTTTCCTCCCGGTGCAGCACAAAGATCCAGGATCTTCTCCCCGGGGTGTGCATTCATGACACGTGCGGGTATCATTGCGCTGGGTTCCTGAATATAGTACGCACCGATTTCATGCCAGATTATGCTTCCTGCATTAGATTCGAGGCTCAGATAATGGGCGTTCTTTTCCCACGGTATCTTTTCGCCAATACCTTCAATTTCATTCAAGTTGCACTTTTTATTCGGATGAAATCTGATTCCTCTCAGCGGCTTTTCATCCAATGTACGCAAAAAAGCGGGCATCTCGTCTTTTAGTTGCCCGGTCACGCGCGAAAGAAAAGCCTCTGGATATTTGTAGTCCATCATTCCTGCATCCATTCCGGCACCATCATTCTTTGAATTTCAATGGCATTATCCTTATAGCCCAGTTTCTTTAACAGTTCTGCCTTCCCTGTGTTAAGTGTTTTAGAAATTCCCAGGATCCGGGCAGTTTCCCTCACAATGCTTTCCCCATTCAACATCATTTCCGGGATTGTTTTATCAGCCAGATTAGTGTTGTTGATCAAAGCATCGATCTTCAATCTTCCCCTGCAAGCGATCCTTTGCGCAAGATCAATAATATCTTCCTTGTTTTCAGTCAAAGGACGCATACAGTTGACCACCATTGCAACAGCGGTTTGTTCTCTGCGTGCCATAAACGAAGGATAATACCGTCCCAGTGCCGCAGCTCCTGTATCATCGCCACCCACATCAAAAATCACTTTATCACAGGGTTCTTCAAATACACTCTGGATTTCTGCAGGCAAAGCAGGAATATCGACCGTTGTCAGTGCAAAGGTCGGCATCAGCATCCTTACACCTGCTGCTTCGAGTTCAAGTGCTTTTTCTCCGCTTCGGAAATAGGGATTTACAATATCCAGATCCACCAAAGTCACTTTCATTTTCTTTGCATAATGAAGAGCAAGGTTCAATGCGATTTCGGTTTTTCCGCTGCCATAATTTCCAGTCAGCACGATATACTTATATGAGTCAAAATAATCATTCATTGTCCATGTTTTCTCCGGTGTTTGCTTTTATATTCCATTGTGGTGGATAGATGGGAGCATTATATGCTTCCTCAGGATCGATTCGTGTGGATGACCTGCGTCTTCTTTTAGGTTCCGATACAAAGTTTTCATCGTCCCCAGTCATATCGGATAATGGAATATGTTTCCTGCGGGGAGCCACATAAGCAATCGTTTGGGGACTGTACTGTCCAATTTCTTTTTTGGTGTGACGTTCCTTTTCAGGGCGGGCATATCTGCGTTCGTATTCTGAGGGGGATAATGCTTCATCTGAGTTAACCTGCTTGTTCTGTATTCTTTCCGGCTGAAACCGGATCGTTTTATCCTCCATAAAATTTTGATTTGAAACAACGTCCGAATCGGAAACCGGCATTGATTCTGAAGCAATAACCGTATCCGCTGCCGGAGATTCATAGGTGACTCCCTTTTTTCTGTTTCCGTTGTTTGTTATCTCCGGATCTTTATGCAGTTTGTTTTTTAACCTGTTATAGGCACTGATCCAAACCTTGTGCGGTCTCCATCGAAAAGCATATACAATCAAATCAATTGCCAATCCCAATAGACATAAGGCGGCAACAATCAGTACCCACTTTTTCCCGACCCATGGAATCAACGCTGTCCCGGAATCCGTGCTGATCATAGCCCATATTTTTGATATGACGCCACTGACCCAACCAAACAGAATATTCGCGAGTGATCTCGAAAAGCTGCTCATTCTGAAGCCCTTTCACTATTTTGTTTTCTTCTTTTCCAGTGTCACTTCAATATCGTCACTCGACACGGTCCAATCATATTCTTGATCGTCGTCATTAGCAATTTTGCAATCCACAAAGAGCGTATAGTTACCTTCTTCTTCGATGCCATCAAGATCTACGAAAAGTTGGATGTCCTTTTTCCGAACCTTTTCGAGCCAAAGTTGTTCTCCTTTCAGTACCAGATCCAGATTGACAACTTCTGACGCGATCTTCATGTCCTTTGGTACATTACGGAATTCGACACCTATTTGTGTATAAGCTTTTTCAATAACTACCGGCGATATCTCAACTTCCACATTTACTGTATCCGTACTGATATAATTGACTTCAGTCGGACGATTGATCTTGATTGGTACCGTAAAGCTATCGCTCAACTTTGACACATCGATGTCGCCTGAAGTAAAAACTTTGTCGATCGTTTCCAGTATATTCTTTGGCGCGGCAATAAAAATCTTCTCCGGTGTATACATAACATTCGTCACTTCATACCCGGTCGCTGTCGTGCCGTGGACCAGTCCAAGGTCGGAGAGACGTACCTCTTTCATCGGATAAAGGTTCTGCTCAATCATTACACTATCAATACGAACGCCCTCATTGCTCGTTTCAATCTGTTGGTTGCTCACCAACGCGCCAGAACGATCAAAAAGTTCAAAAGGCGCAGTAATGCGACTCAATCCTTCCACCCAAATCATCTGTTCAGGTTCTACGGTCACCTTTGCTCTCGAAATTGTATCTACAACAGACTTGGGTCCACTGACTGCAATCAATGCCGGATCAGCTACCGGAGCAGAGCTATACCAGCCATCGGGCGTATCTCCGCTAAAGTTGACAGAGACCGGGATTCTGGAACGTGTTGTGTATTCTTCGACCTGAACAGTGATCGTTTCCGGAGAAACAGAAGTCACTGCACCGTATGTACTACTGTTGTTGTACTGAAGGCGCAATTCCTGTGTCCCGGCAGAATGGATCCGGCTAAGATCCACACGTAGGTTGAAGTTGGATGCATCCACTGTATTGTACTGTTGTTGTGGTACTGCAACGGTAAATTGACATTCCTTCAACAGTTCATCAAGATTGTTGACAACCACATACCCATCTTTTTTCAGGGCATCCATACCAAGAACGTTTACATTTGCATTTACAAATGTTTTTTCACGCGTCAGCGTAGGATCCTGTGCAATCAGTCCGGCCCATAGGATCAAAGCCAGCAGAACTGCCAGAAGTTTATAAGACCAATTATGGAGGAACAGATGTTTCATAATCTCCAGAAAGCGCTTGCCGATGTCCTTCTGAAGAGATTTCTTATTGTCCGGATTCATTCTTCATCCTCCTTTTCTTTTTTGAGATTACGAAGGAAGTCGAAGAAGTGGAAAGAAGACTCATTACGATAGATTTTTCTCAATTCGTCCCGAATCATGGAAGCGGTCATATTCCGTGTCAGTTCTCCACTCCGTGCCATGGACATAACACCGGTTTCCTCACTTACAATCAGTACCAGTGCATCTGAATTTTCAGTTATACCGATGCCTGCTCTGTGTCGTGTGCCAAGAGCGCGGCTCACGCCGGTCGATTCCGTCAGTGTATGGATGATGCAGGCCGCAGCGGTCACATTTTCACCTTGAATTACGACTGCGCCATCATGCAAAGGGGTGTTAGGTTCAAAAATGTTTTCGAGCAGAGGCGCGGAGATCCGACCGTTGATCATTGTTCCGGTTTCAATGACATCATTCAGGCCCGTACTCCGTTCGAATACGATCAAAGCGCCCACTTTACGTGCGCTTAAGTCCGTCATGGTTTGAACGATCTCTTCAATCAATCGGTCGTTTTCCGCGCTATATCCCTTCTGGCGGCTATTGGAAAATAATTTGGACGTACCCATTTGTTCGAGAGCTTTACGAATTTCTGGTTGGAATAGAATAACCACTACGATCGCGCCGTTGTTCAAAACTGTTGTCAACAACCAGTTCAACGCCGTGAGTCCGAAAAAACTACTGACAATAGACAGGAACAACAGAACGCAAAGGCCTTTGATCAACGCACTGCCGCGCGTATGCCTGATAAGCTTGAGCAGTTCATAGATGATCACTGTCACGATCAATATATCAATGATATCAACAAAACCGGTCCGATGAGTGAAATTCCAGATCATGGATCTGATCATATTCCTTAGTTCGCTCAAGGCCGGCACCTCCATGTTCATATATATTCATGCTAAATTATACACCTAATTTTCCCAAATTGATACCCTTCACAGCACGAAAACTTAATCAACAAAGAAAACGATTTTCTATCCGTTTTTTCGTCCGTTATATAAAAATGGAAGCGGTTGTAATCCGCTTCCGTTACTTTTGATGATATTATCTTGCACTCTTGTCGTATGGGATACCCTCGGCTTTGGGTGCACGGGAACTCTTGGATGTAAATGCAAGCACCACAAGTGTGATCAGATAAGGTAACATTCTGTACAGATTCTGGTTCAGGTTCAATTCTTTTAACAAATAAATACCGTCGCCATTAACATCGATACTGGTGTAGGACGCTGCGATACACTTGAACAGACCAAACAGCAGAGCGCCAAGAGCGATATTCAAGGGCTTCCAGTTACCAAAGATCATAACAGCCAAAGCCAGGAAACCGAAACCCGCTACATCGCCATTGCAAGCGCAGTTTGTAGTCGTTAGCGCATAAACAAAACCACCCATGCCAGCAAGCGCGCCGGAGATCGTAACACCGGCGTAGCGCATCTTCGTCACGTTGATACCGAGACTGTCTGCAGCCTGCGGATTTTCACCACAGGAACGAAGACGCAGGCCGAAGCGAGTCTTGTACAGAATCACGCTCAAAACAATGTAGATCAAAATACAGATGTAGGTAGCCAAATACACTTTGTTGAGGAAAGTTTCAACAAAGAAACCGGCATTCCCCGCTTTTGGATATCCAAGCATCGTTTTCTTCACCATGAACCAACTTGCCGAGTCGCCGGTTGCCATCTGAAGCGTGTTCTGATTGGCAATCAGTCGGATAAGGAAGAGGACCAGTGCGGGAGCAAGTAGGTTCAGTGCGGTACCGCCGATGGTCTGATCAGCTTTCAGGTTTATTGCGGCAAACGCTAATAGCAAGGAAAACAAGGCACCGAGTGCGGCTGAAATGACCATGGTCATAAACATGAACAATTGCAGCATCGGGATATCCGCAGCAGCTTTTGCCGCATCAAACCATCCCCACTGTTGGACCAGTCGGACAAAAAGAACACCTACAAAGGAACCGACGATCATGATACCTTCGAGTGCCAGGTTGATGATACCACTTCTTTCCGCAAAAACGCCAGCAAGAGCAACGATCATCAGCGGTACGGCGTAAATCAAGGTTTGTCTGATGAGAAAACTCATTCCTTCACGCCTCCTTTCCCATTTTCAGTCGCAAGTTTTGCTGCACGATGCTTGCCAATATTTCCCAACTGAGTCTTGATAAGGAGGGAGAACGCGGCAAGGTAGACGATCACGGCGATAATGACGTCCGTGATATACTCGTTATAAGCAGTCATGCTGGTCAGCTGTTGACCATTGATATCCAGCATAGACATGAATACGCCTGCAAAAACGACACCAATAGGATTGTTGTTGGCCAGAAGAGCTACTGCAATACCGTTAAAACCTACAGCAGGCAAGCTCTGATAAGTGGACCAGAAGAACTCGGTATTACCGGAAAGGTAGTATAATGCCGCGCCAGTTCCGGCCAATGCACCGGCAAGAGCCATACTCAGCACGATATTGTCCTTGTCGCGGATACCGGCATAGCGTGCCGCGTAACGGTTTGCGCCGCAAGCCTTCAATTCGTATCCAGTCGTGGTCTTGTTCATCAAAATGTAAACAACCACAGCCAACAGGATCGCAATCAGAATACCACCGTTCACCTGAGAATTCGGGAAGATCTGATCCAACCCCATTTTAGAAGTAGAAACATTATTGAATGTGGTCTTGTAGATATAACCGGTTTTTGTGCCTTCTGTAGTGTTCTTCAGATTGCTGATATCAAACAACCATGTCACCAGATTGGCAGCAATCCAGTTCGTCATGATGCATGCTATGACTTCGTTGATATTGAGCAATGCTTTCATCAATCCGGGAATCGCACCCCAGATGGCACCTGCAGCCATACCGGCAAGTAACGCAAGCAACCAAATGATGAAAGGACTCACCTGTTCGGAGGAAATGCTCAATGCGGTAAACAGTGTAGCTGCAGTTCCGGCAAGATACTGTCCCGGCGCGCCGATGTTAAACAGGCCTGTCTTATATGCGAGCGCAACAGAAAGCCCGGTCATGATCAGCGGCATTGCACGGAATAACATATTACCAAAGTTGGTTGGATTAAAGCCGAAAGCCAGGTTTCCTGCATTACGTCCTGTATTAAACAAACCGGCAAAAACCAGACGTACGCCTTCCCAGGCACCCTTGCCACCGATTTCTTTGTTAGCAAAGCCAACAATCACGATCAGTAGCGCACCTGCCAATAGGCCGATAAGGATGGAAATCAGAGACGCGGCCACGGAGCGCGTCCCGTCTTTTTTCAGGAAACCGGAAAAGTTGAACTTTTTCATGCCTGTTCACTCCTCTCCTGACGCTTGGCGCCCGACATATACAGACCCATTTCTCCCACAGTCGTCGTCTTGGGATCCAATTCTGCCACGATCTCGCCGTCATACATCACAAGAATACGATCGGAAAGGTTCATAACCTCATCCAGTTCCAGAGATACGAGCAGAACAGCTTTTCCCTGATCACGCTGTTGCACCAGTTGTCCATGGATGTATTCGATTGCACCAACATCCAATCCACGCGTAGGCTGTACAGCAATTACCAGCGGTTTGTCACGGTCCAGTTCGCGGGCAATGATTGCTTTCTGCTGGTTTCCGCCGGACATACTTCTGGCCTTGGTAATAGCACCCTGACCGGAGCGTACATCGAATTTGTCAATCAGTTTTTCCGCATAAGCTCGAACATTCTGGAAACGGATAAAGCCAAATTTCTGGAATCTCGGTTCACGGTAAGTCTGAAGAACCATATTCTGTTCCAATGTGTAATCCAACACAAGGCCATGTTTATGACGGTCCTCGGGGATATGGCTCATTCCGTTACCGTCTCCAAGATTGCCTCTTTTGCTAATGGGAGAGTTTGTAATGTCATGTCCGCAGAGTGTGATTGATCCGCTCTTGACCTTTTCAAGACCAGAAAGTGCATAAACTAATTCGGTCTGTCCGTTTCCGTCAATACCGGCAATACATACGATTTCGCCTGCTCGCGCCTTGAAAGAAACGTTATTCACCGCATTTTTCTTATACAGTTTTGAAGCGACGCATAGATTTTTAACGTCCAGAATTGCGTCTCCCGGTTTCGCTTCATCTTTGTCAACCACCAACTGAACAGGACGACCGACCATCATGCTGCTCAATTCTTCTTTGGTGGTTTCCGCGGTATTGACCGTACCGATATATTTGCCTTTACGCAGTACGGAAACCCGATTTGAGACGCTCATGATTTCATTCAACTTATGAGAAATAAAGAGGATCGACTTGCCTTCTCTGGCCAGTCCTCTCATGATTTCCATCAACTCATCAATTTCTTGGGGAGTCAGCACCGCAGTCGGTTCGTCAAAGATCAGGA
>JAZUFB010000208.1:0-12039 GCA_045640475.1 Clostridia bacterium | reverse complement strand
TGGTGTTCCGGTCGCTGAAGGTGCCACCCGAGGGGATGGGATTCGCGGAGATCTGTGCGCATCCAAAGCGGATATTGGCCACACGGGTCGTATAGTCTTTCACGTCATCCTTGTTTTTCTGGTCCTGCGGAACCTTGAAATAGCTGGTATAAGCAGAAATCGGCGTTTCATCGTTCAGCGGTACGTCCGTGGGAGAGATCGGCGTCAGCGCTGCAATGGGGGATGCCTAGACATAGCCGCGGGTCTTCCACATATCCACCACAGCCCAACCGTCGTAGAACTGCCATACGGCAAATTGCGCGCCGGGCGTCAGGCTGAAAACGATATTGTTGTCCGTTTTCTCCATGGAAGAACGGACCGCGCATCCGTCCGCTCCGGCTGTTGCCACCCAATTCTGCACGGTCGTATTGAAAGGCGGCGTATTGACAATGTCCACCGGAACCACTTTTTCCACCTTGAAGCTGCGGCGCATGGCATAGCCGATCTTGTTCCCGCACCGCACGATGAGGTACGCGGGGAGCACGGCCAGCACATCCACATCCACCTCGCGGGAGGCGGTATAGATCTTGTATTTGTCCTTCGGTACGGATTGGGAGGGTGCGGTCTGCTCCTTTTTCAGGTCGGTACCGGAATAGATACTGCTGCCGGAAAGCAGGCGCGCTTTGTAGATCGCCGGAGAGGAGCTGTTAAAGTCAGACGGGGTCGGATCCGGATATTTCCGTCCGGGCACACCGTACATTTTGGCATAATAGCTGGCGTTGGAACCGCTAAATTCTTCACTGACCTTGAGCAGATAATCCTCATCTTCATCCGTCAGCGAGCCGGACGCGAAACACAGACTCACGCACGAAAATGTGAGCAACAGGCTCAAAATCAGACATAACCAACGTTTCAAGAAAACCCACCTCCGAAGCAGGATCAAACGTGATCGGATATCATTACTCATCCAATAATCATACATGAGGTCCATCAAAAAATCAATGCCGCCGTCTCTGTTCAGTCAAACATGCTGATCTGCTCCTGCCGGACCGGAAAAGCATGCAGATAGCCGAAGCAATCTTCCGGCTTATACAGGATATCATTTTCCCGGCATATATCCGTAAAAATTTCCATCAGACGGTCATTATCCGGGCTCAGGAGCTCATACGCGTTCCCGTATGTACGGATATAGCGCTGTTTCATGCCCGGAAAATGGCGGTCCAGTGCCGCGTAGAAATACTCCCGGTCGCCTTCACGCAGAGTCACGCCCATGCCGAAGCAGATGATTGCTTTCACTTTCAGGCGCACGCAGTCTTCCAGCAAAGCACGGATGTTTTCTTCCGTATCGTTGATAAACGGCAGGATCGGCGTCATCCACACCACCGTCGGGATTCCCCGTTCCCGGCAGACTTCAAGCGCCTTCACCCGTTCCGCCGTACATGCGACATGGGGTTCCAGGATCCGGCACAGCACCCCATCATGCGTGGTCAGCGTCATTTGGACCACAGCCTTGGCTTTCCGGTTGATCTTCTCCAGCAGATCCAGGTCCCGCAAGAAAAGCGGTGATTTGGTCTGGATCGTTGCCCCGAAGCCGTATCGGTCAATGATCTCCAGGCACTTCCGTGTCAATCCAAGCGTTTGTTCGATCGGCATATACGGGTCACACATGGCCCCCGTACCGATCACGCACTTGTTCCGTTTTCCGCGCAACGCGCGCTCCAGCAGTTCAGGCGCGTTGATCTTGACCTCGATATCCTCAAAGTCATGCGTAAATCCGTAACACTTGCTGCGGCTGTCACAATAGATACAACCGTGGGTGCATCCCCGGTACAGGTTCATCCCGTTCTGTGCGGAGAGGATCCCTTTTGCTTCTGTCAGATGCATACGTTTACTCCGCCGTTTTTTCCGCTTCCGCCGCAACCGGGAGGACCGGTTTCTTTTCCTGGAACAGTTTCATCACGTTTTTATACAGCAGGCGGAACAGGAAGGTCCCCACCACCGTACAGGCAACCACAACCAGCACATACAGTCCCACGTTGCGGATATAGGTAATGCTGTGCACCTTTTCCATAAAGTCAAACCCGAACATTTCCACAAACAGGCCATGGATCAGGTAGATCTCCAGTGTCAGCCCGCCCAGGATCTCCAGGGCCTTGTTCCCGATCCGGATCTTCATCATGGCGATGAACAGGAAACACACATAGGAGAAAGACGCGAGATTCTGGCTCAACGCGCATCCCAAGCGGTGCTGCACCTTCAGCGGATCGCCCCACTCGCCGTAATAGCCCCACGCGGTATCCGTCAGATAGAAAGCCAGTTTGAACAGTGCGAAAGTCCCCACAAAAGCCAGGATCAACCACAGCCAATAGCCCTTTTTCAGCCGTTCCGTGATCGTCTTTTCGTATTTGCCGAAGAGGATGCCCAGCACAAACACGAGTGCGGTGTTATACCACCATTCTCCGCACATCCACCAGTCGTTGTGATCCACAAACGCGCCGAGGACCATGTAAGCCAGAATGCCGACCGTCAACCAGGCGATGGCAGTCCTTTCCCGTTTGCAGAAGCGGAAAGCCAGCCAGAAGAACAGATAGAAAAAGGGGATCGCGATCACATACCACGCGTTGGTATTCGCCAACTGTGCGCCTGTCAGATAGGCGATCAGCTTCCCGGTGTTCATCTTTTCACCCATCAGGGCACGCACGCCGGTATAGATCCATTCAGAAAGATAGAAAGCCACCACGATCGGCAGGATCCGTCTGCGTGGGAAATGCTTCAGATAGTCGGGTTTCGCCTTGAAGCTCTTATACAGGCCAAAGCCGGAGCAGAACAGGAATACTGCCACAAAATAGTAGCCGACCTGAACAAAGGGTTCCAGTCCGTACACGATCACTCTCGATTCATGCCACGGGGCGCCCGTCTTCTGGGCCATATGGTGAAACATGATGCACACAGCGGTAAAGCCCTGCAGCATCTTGGTCTGTTTCAGAGAAAAAGCATCCTCATTCCAGTTCTTTTTGTTGACAAACCGCGCGCCAAAGAGCAGCAGCGCGCCCAACAAAAAATAGACGATATAAACACCGTCCATGGGCAGGACAAACTTGCCGTTATTCATACGTAGTTCCCGATCCTTTCTGCGCTTCCCACAGGTTTTCATGGAACTGACCGTTCCTTTTTGCCCATGTAAGACCGTTTGCACTATATCACTTTTCCCCCATCCGGTCCAGTCCCCTTGGGGCGATACAAAAAGGCCGCTCCGCCAAAGGAGCAGCCCGATCTGTGCATATTTTCAGCTTTCAGCTTCCGGTTTTGACATTGCTGTAGCGGCCTTCGCGCACCAGTCTCAGCAGGACTTCCGTCACCGCAGGATCATATTCCTCTTTCATGTTGTACAGTTCCAGTGCGGCTTCTTCCATTCCCTTGGCCTTTTTGTACACACGGTCGCTCGTCATCGCGTCAAAGGAATCTGCCACCATCAGGATCCGTGCCCCGAGGGGGATCTGATCTCCTCTTACGCCGTTTGGATAGCCTGTTCCGTTCATGCGTTCATGATGCAGCCCTGCCAGTTCCGCTACTTCTTCACCGAAGAGCGGTCTCAGGATCTTTTCACTCTCGGAAGCATGGTTGCGGATAATGGCAAATTCCTCGTTGCTCAACCGGGTGGTTTTGTTCAGGATCTCCGTCGGGATACTGCACTTGCCGATATCGTGGAACAGGGCGCCAAGGAGAAAATCCTCAAGCGATTTTTTATCCTGTTCCGGGTGCAGTTCCGTATACAGGTCCGCGGCATATTTCGCGACCGACTTGGAGTGGCGGAAAGTATACTTGTCTTTATCCTCGATCCGGTTCAACTGATCCATCAGGTTTCCCTGCCAGTAGGCAATGGATTCGTATTCAGGAGTATTGGCCACATAAAGGACCGTCGCGTCCTGGAGACACCTCAGCAGCACAGACTCGGAAAGATCCTGTAACGCAAACGAATCGCCCGCGTTCAGCGTGATCATACCCTCATCCGGAGACACGATCGCCAGTTGTCCGGAAAGGATGTAAAAAAATTCAAAGCTATCGCTTCGCGCCGCCGGTTCCAGCCAGGCGATAGACTCTTTCGAGATGGACCGTGTCATGATTTCGATATCCGAGCGTTTCTCGAGCAGGGTCACATTTTCCGGTTGTTCGTTTGCGTTCAGTTTCTGTTCTTTCTTGATATACAGGCCTTTCATCAATCTGCCCCTCCTCCCGAGTCACGTTCACAGATTGTTACATCTTGTCCTATGAAGCCCATCTTACTGTCACTGATATTTAATCATAATTAACATCGCGTTTCAAGGCATTTCTACACAATTTTTGCTCATTTTTCGTCAATTTTCGTTTATTTTTCCGAATGTTCGGAGTTTTTCCTACCCATTCGGGCAGGAAACATTCATTTTGTTTCATCCTTTTCACACTTTTGCAACAGACACGTGAAAAGGCGTTGCCAGCTAACTTCAGCTGACACTTCGGGCCCAGTTTTTTCCTTTTCTTTCCTGTCACTCAATGTTATAATGCACTCAATGAGGTTTCAAAACAAATGAAAGGGCGTGTCTGTATGGCATTTTTGCAAGTCCAGTTCTTTTCCGATGTCCTTCAGGTTGCCTCCACCGTCAATGTCATCCTCCCCGAGCCCAATCAGGGCATCGGCATTTCCGCCGCGGCTTCCGGCAAGGATCCCGCCGTGCTTTATCTTCTCCATGGCTACAGTGACGATCATTCCATTTGGATGCGCCGTACCGCGGTCGAACGTTATGCGGCCGAGCACAATCTCGCGGTGATCATGCCCGCGGTCAATCATAGCTTTTATGTCAATGAGCATACCGGCGAACGCTACTGGGATTATATCAGTGAGGAGCTTCCCCGGACCATGCACCGTTTCTTCCGTCTCAGCCAGCGTCCGGAGGATACTTTCGTCGCCGGCCTCAGCATGGGTGGTTACGGAGCCATGCGTCTGGCGCTGACCTTCCCGGAACGTTTCGGCGCCGCCGCCTCCTTCTCCGGGGCCGTAGACATGGTGGAACAAGTCCGTTTTCTGATCGGACAGCGTAAAGAGATCTGGGAGAACCGTGTAGGACCTTTGAAGCGTCTGCCCGGCAGCGAGCTCGATCTGTTCCATCTGATGAAAAAGAACGCGGCCGCGCCACACAAGCCCAAGCTGTATGTTGCCTGCGGAACCGCGGATTTCCTGTACTCTCAGCATCAGCATTTCGTCCCCGCGTTGAAGGAAAACGGGTGGGATGTCACCTCGTACGAAAAGCCGGATGCCATCCACGAGTGGGGCTTCTGGGATGAGCAGATCCGTTTCTTCATTCCCTGGATGCTCGGAGAATAAAGATTTTTCCATTCATCAGGTCAGAAGCACAGCATATGTAAACAAGAACCGGCATGCCGATCAAAGTCATTGGCATGCCGGTTCTTTATATGGGATCATTTCGTTTATTCCTGCTTAGGTTCAAGGACATACGGATCTTCCAAAGTCCCGCTGCCCGATGCGATCCTGTATGCGTTCGGATCGAGATACAGGGCGGGTCTCACACCTTCATTTTCCCGGTCAGAAATGATGTGGCCCAATTGTCCTCCATCCTTGGTACAACGCGCGTGCCGCTTGTCGGTCGTGGATTGGTTTCTGGCCCAGTAAGCGCTATGCGCGCCATACTTGACCTGGAAAACATACAGTCCGGTAACCCGGATCGCATACTCGGTTCCCCAGCATTTCAGCCCGTTACCGACACCCATTCCCTCCGCCTTGCTCTTGAGATCGGCAGAATCCAGAAGGAACACCTTTCCGAACGTTTCACACGGCAAAAGCATATCCATTTCTTCGGATGTAAATGCTGTTTCCGCAAATTCTCCGTTCAGGTATTGACACAGTTCCGTCTGTCCGAAGTCTTCGCCGATCTTCTTGTATTCCGTGTAATTTTTGTGCATCGGCATCGCAAAAAGGACGTATTCGCTGGCCAGGTAGATCTTTTCCTCGTCCGCGGTCAGCACACGCCAGATGAGTGGCGTCTTTTCGATCGTCAGTTCACTCGTATCCTTGATCAGATCGTGCGCCCAGGTCCATGTATTGTTCTTTTCCTTCGGATCGCCACCGTCGATGCTTTGCATATAGCGGCCAAGGGTCACGTAAACATAACCGTCTTTGCGATCATAACCGCGAAGCGCATCTTCCACATGGCCGGCAGTAATTACGAGTGTCAACAGCAACAGGATTGAAATCAGCCGAACAGATCTCCTCATTTTGACCCGATCCTTTCCATCCTTCAGAGAGTGTCTTTCAGTTCTTTTCAGGATCATTCTTTTTCCACAGTTTGAGCAGGACCAGCATCGCCAGCACAGAAGCAAGCGCGGTAAAGAGATAGCAGACATCCATCGTCATCCATTCGATCGCGCTGATCTTTCCCTCCATGGCAAATTCCATGGCCGTCACCACAAGGAAGGAAAGCAGGATCAACGCGCCGGACGCGATCCATTCTTTGAGTCCGGCCCCTGTCTTCACCTCAAAGTATATAAGCAGTCCAAGGATCAATACAGCGCTCAGCACCTGGTTGACACGGACAAAGCCCCATTTCGGGATCGAATCCTGACGCAGGCTTTCCCCCAGCAGCTGAAGGCTGGCATAGGTCAGAAGCAGCAAAGAAAAGCGGGGGCCGTCCCCTTTCCGTTTGGTGCAGGCAACAGCCACGCAGATCACAGCCAGCAAAAGGGCCAGCAGGACAAACACGGCCCATCTCCATTCGCCGTAATAGTCCGACACGCCAAAGGGAAAGCGTTGAAAGAAGGAAGGATCTTCAAGCGCAAAAACAGAATATCCCTCACCCTCAGTAAACCAATCCTCCAGGGTCCAGCCATATCCGGCCCCGAAAATACCTTCCAGCACTGTCAGCAGGCAAAACAACGCGGCCGCGGGTGCGGAAACGATGTCCAGCAGTTTGGCCAGCTTGACCCGGAAGATCCGCGATGTCATCCATGCGGCAAGCAAAGCCCCCGCCAGGAGCCCGTAGCATAAGTACCCTTCCTGTTCAAAGTCAACCAGTGATTCAAAGAAAAACGCAAATCCGTCTGAAAGGTAATACTCATAGTCCACCAGCATATATCCGATTCTGGCGGCAAAGAACGAAAGCGGGATCAGCATCAGCGTGAAGAAAGCCGTTGTGCTTTTCTTCATCCCTGCCTTTCCCGAACGGATCACGATCCAGATCAGTACTGGTACAGCGGCAATCAGCGCCGCCATGACCTGCTGACTCAACTCATTCCCTCCTCCGGAAGATTCCCGTTCCCGGCATCATTCCACCCAAGCGGACGCGAAATACAGAATATCGCTGATGTCACGGTGTCCGGGCGTTTTTTCGACACGTTCTTTTCCGATCACAACATTGGTGGATCCGCCACCGTCCAGATTGTACGCCATACGGCAATCAGGGAACAGCCACGCGATATAGTCGGCAAACTCCTGCAGGGTCATACCCATCTTGCCGTCCGTCTTGCCATAGGTCTCGACGATCGCGTATTCAAGCTCCGCCACCTGTACGATCGCCACGCGCTGTTGCGCATAACACCACTGGAATTCACCGCTTTGGGCAACGCTCGTTTCTTCGATCAGTCTCGCTTCGCCATCCTGCACCAGGACCGGGCCAAGCGTAAAGGTGTTGATGATCTGTTCCCAGCCATCCTTTTCTTCCATAAACTTTTGGGCATCTTCCGATGTAGCGCCCATGACCGCGTGGAAATTACCCTGTTCGTCAATCAGCAGAAGGTCCCGCTTGCCGTTAAGCTTGTCCCGATAGGCTTCGCCCTGACGGATCACATACCCCACGTTGTAATGATACTTGAAAAAGTCACCGTTGACCGCGGCAATGGAGTTCACATGCTTGGCCATGCTTTCCGCGCTGACATAACTGCGTTTTTCATAGTTGTCATTGCTCATCGCCGTGCGGATCTGGGACGGATCCGCGATCTTGATGTAGGTGATGGAAGACTGGATCTTATGCTTCTGAAACGCGGGAACTAATGTCGCGTATTCTGTCCGGACGCTGATGGAAGGATCCTCGTAGCGGATCCAGTCAAAGGAGGAGACTGCCGGTTCTTCGTCCGTCATGGTCCAGGTCCGTTCCTTCTTGTCATATCTGACGAGGCCGGTCTTGGCCGTTCCGAAGGACAGCACCTCTTCATCCGCAAGTGCCTTTTTCCCGGAGACACGGACCCAGCCGCTTTCCATAGGAGGCATTCCGGCAACGGTCTGGTCCAGAGGCAGGGGCTCGATATCCGCGTATGCCACCGTCAGGCCTGACATAATACAAAGCACAAGAATAAAAAGGACTGTCCGGATCCTCCAACAAGTTGCTTTCTTACTCATTTTCTTTCCCGTATGGCGCTGTCACAGTCGGAAGCCATACTCTCCTCTCTTTTTCGTTCCACGGCGTTCATGTTACCGTCCGTCATCTAAAATACGGAATACAGGCCTTTTTTCTTTCCCACTTGATTGGGACCGCCTTTTCCCGTTCATCCCCATTCATATCAACAATTGAGCATAACACATTTTTTGTCAACAATCAATCGCTACCTCTCGCATTTCCGTCGCCTCACCTTTCGTGTCCCGGGGATGGGTTTTTGTTGTTCTCTTTTCCAAACTCCGTTGAGTTTTTCCCCCCGTTTGTGGTATAGTTCCCCTAATACAGAAAACCTTGTCCGAAAGGAGTCGCGATATATGTCCAGAATCGAAACCAAGTGCGTCCAGGGTGGCTATGTTCCCGGCAACGGTGAACCCCGCCAGGTCCCGATCGTTCAATCCACCACCTTCAAGTATGACACCGGTGAGGATATGGCCAAGCTCTTCGATCTGGAGGCCGAAGGCTATTTCTATTCCCGCATCCAGAATCCCACCTGCGATGCCGTCGCCGCCAAGATTGCCGAGCTGGAAGGCGGCTCCTCCGCGATGCTGGTTTCCTCCGGTCAGGCCGCCAATTTCTACGCCGTCTTCAATATCGCCACCGCCGGAGACCATGTTGTCGCCAGCTCCACGATCTATGGCGGCACCTACAACCTCTTCGCCGTCACGATGAAGAAAATGGGTGTGGAGTTCACCTTTGTCTCCCCCGACTGTACGGATGCTGAGCTGGATGCCGCTTTCCGTCCCAACACCAAGGCTGTTTTCGGCGAGACCATCGCCAATCCGGCCCTCACCGTACTGGATATCGAGCAGTTCGCCAATGCGGCTCACCGTCACGGTGTCCCGCTGATCGTGGACAACACCTTCGCCACCCCGATCAACTGCCGGCCCTTCGAATGGGGCGCTGATATCGTGACCCATTCCACCACCAAGTATATGGACGGCCATGCCTCCTGCCTCGGCGGATGCATCGTCGATTCCGGCAATTTCAACTGGTCCGCCCATGCCGACAAATATCCTGAGCTCACCACGCCTGACGAAAGCTATCATGGCGTCATCTACACCGAGCGTTTCGGTCAGGGCGGTGCTTTCATCGCCAAGGCGGTCAACCAGCTGATGCGTGACTTTGGTTCCGTCCAAAGTGCCCAGAACGCCTTTGTCCTCAATTTGGGACTCGAAAGCCTGCATGTCCGCATGAAGCGTCACTGCGAAAACGCGCAGGCAGTGGCCGAATTCCTGTCCCACAATGAGCATATCTCCTGCGTCAACTACTGCGGTCTGCCCGACAACAAATACCACGATCGTGCTCTGAAATATCTGCCGAACGGCTCCTGCGGCGTGGTTTCCTTCTGCGTCAAAGGCGGGCGTAAAGCCGCCGAAGCCTTCATGAAGGAACTGAAGGTCGCCTCCATTGAGACCCACGTGGCCGACGCGCGCACCTGTTGCCTCCATCCCGCCAGCACGACCCATCGCCAGATGAACGATGCCGAGCTGGAAGCCGCCGGTGTATCCGCGGATCTGGTCCGTCTCAGCTGCGGCCTCGAAAACGTTGAGGACCTGATCGAAGATCTGGACCGTGCCCTGAAGACCCTCTGATCATAAATAACTGTGAGGTTTCGCCATGCCTATCAAGATACCGAATGAACTTCCGGCTTACCGTACGCTGACCAACGAAAACATCTTCGTCATGACGGAGACCCGTGCCACAACGCAGGATATCCGTCCCCTGCGGATCGCGCTGGTCAATCTGATGCCGACCAAGATCGACACGGAGACCCAACTGCTCCGTCTTTTGGGCAACACTTCCCTTCAGGTGGAGACCGAGCTGATCAAGATGACCTCCCACGAGTCCAGGAATACCTCCAAGGAGCATCTCCTCGCCTTTTATAAATCCTTCGACGAGATCCGGGACCAAAAGTTCGACGGCATGATCATCACCGGTGCGCCGGTGGAACAGATGCCTTTTGAAGATGTCGAATACTGGGACGAGCTTTGCGAGATCATGGAATGGTCCAAGAAGAATGTCCATTCTACTTTCCACATCTGCTGGGGCGCGCAGGCCGGTCTGTACTACCACTACGGCATCCCGAAGAAGCGTCTGGACGAAAAGCTTTTCGGCGTCTTTCCCCATCATGTGGAATACCGCAATGTACCGCTCTTCCGCGGGTTTGACGATACCTTCATGGTCCCCCATTCCCGCCACACAACGGTGGACCGTAAAGATGTCGAAGCCTGTCCGGATCTGACGATCCTCGCCTCTTCCCCCGATGCCGGCATCTACGCCATCGCGGCGGAAGGCGGCAAGCAGATCTTTATCACCGGGCACAGCGAATATGACGCCCGGACGCTGGAAAAAGAATACCTCCGCGACAAAAAAGCAGGTCTCCCGATCCGGGTACCGGAAAACTATTATCCCAATAATGACGATTCCAAAGAACCCCAGGTCACCTGGCGTTCCCACGCCAACCTTCTCTACGCCAACTGGCTTAACTATTGTGTTTACCAGACCACTCCCTACGACCTGGAGCAGTTGTAAGAAACCACACAATTCTTGGCCCTTGTTTTCCCTTCCCCGCAAGCTCAATCGTCGTACAGAACTCTATCGAGTCCTGTACTCATTTCGCTTGAGAAACTCGCCTCACTTCCGCTTACACAGCCAGCCCACCGGGCTGACGTTCACCTCGTTTCCCCTTAACGAAAAAAACCGGAGCGACGCTCCGGTTTTTTTGTTATTCCTTTTTCGCGAAGATCTCGAGTCCGGCCTTCGCGGCGATCCGATCCCGGTCCGCCTTGGAGATCACGATCGTCATCTCCGTGCCGGTATCCGTATATTCTTCCCGAATCACCCGGCCCATCGGCCGGATCCACGAAAGGATCCCATACTGGGCAAACGGTACGCTCAGTTCCACCGGCGCGTAGCTTTCCTGCAGTTCCGCCGCGATCTTCGCGGTCAGTTCCTCCAAGCCTTCCCCGGTCTTCGCGGAAACCATCACAGCACCCGGGAAAACGGGCATCGGGTCCGCCATGTCACATTTGTTGATGACTTCGATCCGTTTCGATTCGGTCGCGCCCAGTTCTTTCAGCACCTCTTCGACCGTGGTATGCTGCTTCATCATGTCCGGGCTGGCCCCGTCCGATACGATCAGCAGGATATCTGCCAGCACGGCTTCCTCCAGCGTCGATTTGAACGCTTCCACCAGCGTGTGCGGCAGTTTGCGGATAAACCCGACCGTATCCACCAGCAGATAAGGCGTGTTTTCCGGCGTCACCATCCGGCGGGATACCGCGTCCAGTGTGGCGAACAGTTGGTCCTCCACATATACATCGGATCCGGTCAGCCGGTTCAGCAAAGTGGATTTTCCGGCGTTGGTGTAGCCCACCAGCGCCACCACAGGCACTTCGTTCTTCTCGCGGCTCTTTCGGCGCAGTCCGCGCTGTTTTTCCAGTTCGTCCAGCCGCCTGCGCAGTTCCGTCATCCGTTCTCTCAAGCGGCGGCGGTTCATTTCCAGTTTGCTTTCACCGGGGCCGCGTGTCCCGATACCGCCCGCCAGGCGGCTGAGCACAAGCCCCTGGCCAATCAGCCGGGCCGACCGGTATTGCAGTTGGGCCAGTTCGACCTGCAATTTGCCCTCCGCGCTGCTTGC
>JAZUFB010000207.1:0-9835 GCA_045640475.1 Clostridia bacterium | reverse complement strand
CACCACCGGCATATTTCTCCGGCCAAAGACCGGCATCTTGGTCAGTCCTTCCAGTACACACATTGCCGGCGTCACATCCGCGGGGCCCCAAAGGCCCGCGCCTTCGATCGGCTTCAGCAGATGAGTGGCCACATAGTCCGCCGCCGCGCCCTTGCCATACAGGCAGGTACGGAAAATGGCGCCCCGGATGGCGTATCCTTCCACCTGGTGGGTAAAGCGGTTGTTGAGCTCCGCGTACCCATCGCAATAATACTGGTGGATCTTCGAGTTTTCGATCAATTCCGTAAACAGCGTCTCGTCCGCGTTTTCCCATCCGTTGGCGGGAGAAATGAACACCACGGTGCCCGCGTGCTCCGCGGCAATGGCAGCCAGACCGTTTTCGTCCGCCAGCGTCTTGGCCGCGTCTTCCGTCAACGGTTTTTCTTCCAGCCACAGTGTATAGGGTGCGTCAAAACCAAAGTTGATGATTTTCTCCGGCAGTTCCGTCACCGGTTTATAAACCTTCGCGGAAAAGGTCGTAAAGGTATGGCTCCATATTTTACTTCCGTCCGAAAATGTCCGGACTTCCGGTTTCTGTTCGATCATCTGGTTGTTCCTCCCGTTTTTTCTTTATCATATCATTCCGTGTTCCCGCTGAAAAGACGGTTTTTCCCCCTGAAGCGCCCATTTTTCGCCGAAAATAACCGCCTCCGTTTTTTCGGAGGCGGCTCTATAGATAAGGATAAAGGGTACGAGGGTGAAGGATATAGGGTCCGTCGATTATTCCGCTTCGTCGCCGATGGCTTCCTTCGCGGTCACGGTCACCTTGCGGTCATAGCAGGCAAAGATGCTGTTCACCAGATCGGTGTCGGGCTTCTTGGACAGCAGGCTGACCACCGGCACGATGATCAGGCCGGCCAGCATACAGAAGGCACCGCAGTTGATGGGGCTCTGAAGGATCGCGGGGAAGATGCTCTTGCTGGTCACGTCGAGGATCATCACGACCACGGAGAAGATGAAGCTGGCCATGCAGCCGGACACCGTGGTGCGCTTCCAGTAGAGGCCGAAGAGGAAGGGAGCCAGGAAGGCGCCCGCCAAAGTACCCCAGGAGATACCCATCATCTGGGCAATGAAGTTGGCGCCGCTCTTGAACTGGAAGATGGCCAGTGCGACGGAAATGGCGATGAACACAACGATCAGGGCACGCATGATGAAGAGCTGTTTCTTTTCTTCCATCTGCTTGTCCTTACGCAGGTCCTTCAGGAAGTCCAGCGTCAGGGTGGAGCTGGAAACCAGCACCAGGGAGGACAGGGTGGACATGGAAGCGCTCAGCACCAGCACGATGACCACGGCGATCAGCACGGTGGGCAGGCCGGAAAGCATGCTGGGAATGATGGCGTCGAAGCCCTGCGCGGCCACTTCTTCGCTGGTGAGGAACAGACGTCCGAAGCCGCCCAGGAAGTAGCATCCGCCAGCCACGACCACGGCGAAGATCGTGGAGATGATCGTGCCCTTGGAGATGTTCTTCTCACTCTTGATGGCGTAGAATTTCTGCACCATCTGGGGCAGGCCCCAGGTACCAAGGCTGGTCAGGATCATAACGCCCAGCAGGCTGGTCGGATCCGGGCCGAAGAAGGAAGCGAACACACCGGGGATATCGGAGGTCGCGGGATCGCTGACATTGGCCAGTGCGGTCAGGGAGCCCATGAATCCACCGTTCAGGTTCAGCACAGCGACCACGACGGCCACGATGCCGACCAGCATCACGATGCCCTGGATAAAGTCGTTGATGGCGGTTGCCATGTATCCGCCGGCGGTGACGTACACACCGGTCAGCACAGCCATGATGATCACGCAGATCGCGTAGTCCACATCAAAGGCCATCGCGAAGAGGCGGCTGAGGCCGTTGTACAGGGAAGCGGTGTAAGGAATCAGGAAGACGAAGATAATCGCCGCGGCAATGATCTTCAGCGTCTTGGAAGAGAATCTCTTCTCAAAGAACTGCGGCATGGTGGCGGAATCCAGATGCTGCGTCATGATGCGGGTCCGTCTGCCCAGCACGACCCAGGCCAGCAGGGAGCCCAGCACCGCGTTGGCAATACCGACCCACGTGGAGGCGACACCGAATTTCCAGCCGAACTGTCCGGCATAGCCGACAAACACAACGGCGGAGAAGTAGGATGTTCCGTAGGCGAAAGCGGTGAGCCAGGGACCGACAGAGCGGCCGCCCAGGATGAAGCCGTTCACGTCTGTCGCGTGCTTGCGGCAGTAGAAGCCGACAAACAGCATGATACCGAAGAAAACCACCAGGAAACCGAGCTTGATTACGAGATCCATGAGAAAACCTCCTTCATTCAGGCGTCCGGCAACGGTGAGGACCGAAAATAAAACGCCCTCACGGTCTTACGACCGAGAGGGCGGAAAATCCGCGGTACCACCTCATCTTCGCCGCCAGAGCGGCCTCATTGGGTACATTCATACCCTGAACGCTATAACGGGCGTCCCCGTCACCGCTTACTTGCGACTCCCAATAGGAATCACGTTCCCGGTGCTGCTCGGAAGGGTAATTCAGATCATGGCTCCCGTTGCCTCGCACCCACCGGCAACTCTCTGGAAGGAACTAACCATCATCCTACTGACTTTCGTCATCGCATTTAGAACAGTGTCAGAATATCACTGTATACAGTATGCGTCAAGTAGTCGGATTGTTCTTCCAATGTATTGACGAAAAAGGAGACAGGGGACGGTTCTGTGTCTCCTTTTCTCTCACACCTCCAGTGGGGAGGGCGAGGAGATCATCTGTTCCAGCGTCTCCGGATGTTCCAGCAGATAACGGGTGATCTTGAGCGATTTGGCAAAGTAGAAGCCGTCGGCGATGCGTTCGTCCAAAGTAAAGGTCATGTCCAGGATATCCCTTTCCTGTTCTTCCCCGTTCGGCATCTTCACGTCTTCCTTGTGCAACGTCCCGACCGTCACCATGATGGAGCAGGTACCGTAGTTGCTCAGGTGATGATAGGGCGCACCTGCGCCGATGGAGCCCAAGTTGGACAGGAGGACGGAGGAATAGTTCGGATCCCCGCGCATGAGCGACTTCGGCATCACGCCAAAGTGTTCAAACACGCGCAGCGCCCGGAACAGGATCTGCAGCACAAAGCGGGGCAGTTTACCCACGAAATCCATCGTCTTGCCCAGATCGTTCCCGCTCTCGTGGCGGACGTGATCCACTTCGCCCAGGATCAGCTTGGACACGGAGTCGAGATTCATTTCCGGGTCCACCTTCATGCACATCAGGGATTCCTCAGAGCTATCCTCAAACTTTCTTTTCACGACAAAGGAAAGCAGGATCTCATTGCGTTGCCAGAAGCGCTTGCCGGCGATGAAGATATTCATCTTCGGCCGCAGCCATACCGTGCGTGCCACGGCATAGCACACCGCGTGGAAAAGCTTCAGGTTCAGGCCCTCCGCCTCGTTGCGCTTCTTCATATATGCCATCAGCTCCGTCAGGTCAAACTTTTCCTGACTGCTGACTTCCGCTTCGGTTCTTTTGGGCATCACATAAGGAACAATGGAATGGAATCCGTCCAGATCGCGGATCATTTTTCCGTCGGATCTCTGATGCATTAGAGCCCCCGTTCTCCGAAGCGGTCTTTTTTAGCTTTCGCTTCGGCGATAAATTTCAACGGAATCGTAGCATATCCACGACATCCGCGTCAAGGAAGACTTTGCGCCCTTTTTTTATCGGAGCAGCAGCCACAACAGCGTACCGCACAGAGCCGCCGCGAGCAGCAGCAGACCGAAAGACACGCTATGGCTCACATAATGTTCAGCCTTGGGTCTCTCCTCCTCCAATGCCGCCAGCCAGGCCACGTGGTCCGTCACTTCTTTGTCCTTTTTGCCGGTCAGGCGATAGCACAGACGTTGCAGTCCGTTCATGCCGCGTCCGAAGAACAGCTCCAGCCGCTCTTTCGGCGTCAGGCTCGTCTTTTCTTCCTTTTCCGGATGGAACAGTGTCCGCCGCAGGGCGACCACGCTTCCGTCCAGGATCTGTTCCGTGCCCCGTGTCGCCACGGTCACCGCGCCCGTGGCATATTTCGTCACCACGGGATTTTCCACAGCCCGGTCCAGCGCTTTCACCACGCCGGTCGTCGCGCCGGGGATGAACTTCAGAACCACAGGATTATCCAGCGCCCGGTCCAGCGCTTTCACCACGCCGGTCGTCGCGCCGGGGATGAACTTCAGGACCACCGGATTATCCAGCGCCCGGTCAAAGATCTTCGCGATCAAGGTTCCCGCCGCCGTCAGCGGTCCGTTGATGAAAGGCCGATAGACGCTGTTCTCCAGATCCAGCCACGCGGGTTTCCGGTCCAGATACCGTCCGTCCTTCATCAGGCACTTCCGGATGCCGAGATACAGCACCGCACCGATCCCCAGCGAGATCGCCGCACCCTTCAGGTTTTCGCCGGAGAAGTATTCCACGGCATGTGCAGGCAATGCGCCGTGCATAAAGGGCGCCGCGAGATCACCGATGCCCGTCATCAGCAGATCCGGCAAGAGGCCCAGCACCGGCAGCACCAGCGCCGAGATCAGTAGCGCGGCCTTCCCTGCCCCGCCCAGATACGCCGTTTGCGCGTCAAACTCGTGCTGACGCTTTGCATCCAGATTCTTTTCCCGGAAAAGGCAGATATACAGCTTGGTCATATAGGCCGCCGTCATGCCGCCGGAGAAAAGGAACAGCTTCTCGGCCACGGAGTACCAGACAGCCATGCGGCCACCTTCCGCCACGGCTTCCAGGATCGCTTCATGCAGCAGGGATTTGGAAATATACCCGTTGAACAGCGGCATCCCGATGATGCCCAATGTCCCAAGCAGGAAGCAGACCCGCAACAGCGGCTTTTTCCGCCCGTATCCGCGGATCTCGTTCAGGTCCAGCTTGTGTAGGTTCATATACACCGTACCGGCGCACATGAACAGGTCCAGCTTCAACAGGGAGTGGTTGACCATGTGCAGCACGGTCCCCCGCGCCGCCAGCGCGTTTTCCTCTCCCAGGATGCACTGCATCGCCACGCCGATCAGGATAAAGCCGATCTGGCTCATGGAGGAGCAGGCCAGCGTCCGTTTGAGGTCGATGCTGAAGATGGCCAGCACCGCGCCGACCACCATCGTGATGACGCCCAGCAGGAGCATCACGTTGCCCCATACGGCATCTTCGATAAACAGGTTCCGGGCCACGACCAGAATGCCGAATACCCCACCCTTGGTCAGGATGCCGGACAACAGCGCTGACGCAGGAGCCGGGGCCACAGGATGCGCCTTGGGCAGCCAGATGTGCAGCGGGAACACGCCCGCCTTGGCCGCAAACCCGAAGAAGACCAGCACGCCCGGCAGATACAGGGAGGCAGCGCCAACCTGTTCCGCGTATTCCCTCAGGCCTTCAAACGACAGAGTGCCCGCGCCGCGCCACAGGATGAACATGCCCATCAGGGTCACCATGCCACCCAGTACCGCCACAGCCAGATAGGTCTGTGCCGCGCGCATCGCGCCTTTGGTCTCTTCATGCGCGACCCACGGATAACTGGCAAAGGACATGATTTCAAAGAAGATAAAGGTCGCGTACAGGTCGTCGGACAGGAAAACGCCCACCGTCGCGCCCAGTGTCAGCAGGTTGAACAGATAATAACGATTTTTGTGCCCGTAATGCGCGAAATACCCCGGCGAGAAGAGCAGCGTCAGGCTCCACATAAACGCGGCAATCAGCGAATACACCGCGCGGAACCCGTCCATCCGGAAGGTCAGTTCCATCCCGCAGAGGCGGAAGGACATCCCGGAGGCACCGCAGAGCATCGTCAGCACCAGCCCGCTTATTGCCAGCGCCAGTTCCGCGAAGCCTCCCAGTCGGGCCAGCGTATCCCGCAGTTTGTCGGAAGCCTTTTCGGCGAAATACGCCGCGCCCCCAAACAGCATGGGCAGAAAAATCATCACAGGGATCAGGATCGATCCGGACATTCTTCTTTGGGCCTCCTTTCCGTCAAATCACCGCGTCGCGGAAGAAATCGATCAACGGCGTGGCAAACACACACGCGAAAACGATCACCGCGGTCAGCAGAAGCATAGGCACCTTCATGCAGGGGCCCGGATCCTTGCCGGGCTGGAGCCGCAGGGCATCCGACGTGGGCATAAAGATCATCTGTACTGCGGGAGAGAGCAGGTAGACCGCGCACATCACCGAGGACAAAATGATTGCCACCACACCCGCGATTGCAAAGGGATTGTCACAGCTGAGCGCCGCCGTCAGGATCTCCCATTTGCTCAGGAATCCCGCGAAGGGCGGAATGCCCGTGAGACAAATGCCAGCCACGGCAAAGATGACCGTGATCACCGGCATGGATTTATAAACACCCCGAAGGTCCCGCAGATATTGTTTCCCGGTCTGCACCAGCCACGCGCCCGCGCAGTAGAACAGGGTGATCTTGATCAGTCCGTGGAACACCATGTGCGCCAGCGCGCCTGTCGCACCTTCCCGTGTCATCAGGCAGGCGGAGAACAGGATATAGTTCAGGTTGGATACCGTGGACCAGGCCATCCGGCGCTTCATGTGCTGTTCGCGTACTGCCCGCACCGCGCCGTAAACCACGGTAAACGCGGTCAGCAAAAGCGCTGTGCTTTGCGCCCACGTGCCAAAGATGAGTTCAGTTCCCACGCAGTGATAGATCAGCCGCATCAGGGCAAACGCGCCCGCGTTGACCACTGCCACCGCGTGCAGCAGGGCCGTCACCGGCGTCGGAGCCACAGAAGCTTCCGGCAACCAGCGGCACAGCGGGAAGATGGCCGCCTTAACGGAGAAACCGATCACGGCCAGCAGGAACAGCACAAGGAACAGGTCCGGGCTTGCGCTCACCGCCTCCGCGTCCATCGCGCCACCGGGTACAAACAGGCTCAGGTCGCCGAACCGGTTCAGACAGATCAGTCCCACCAGGCCCAGTGTCGCCCCGCCAATGGTGTATTTCATGTAGGTCATGCCGGCCTTCATGCTCTTTTCATCCTGCTTGTGGGAAACCAACGGCAGGGTGATCAGGGACAGGGCCTCATAGAAGATATACAGCGTGAACATATTGCCGCTGAAGGCAAGCCCCAGCGTGATGCCATAAGTCACGGTATAGAAGGCAAAGAAGGTATTCTCCCGTTCCTCGTGCTTCATGTATTCAAAAGCATACAGCGCCGCCAGCGGCCACAGGAAGGAGATCAGTCCCGCGAAAACGCGTCCCAGGTCATCCAGCCGCAGGCACAGGGAAAATCCCTCCGCCACCGTCAGAAGCGGCATGTTTGGCACATCCGGTCCCAGAATCACAAGCGCCGCGCATACTGCCGTGCATACGGTCACCAGCAGCGTGAACAGGCTTCGCGCTTTCCTTCCGCGGAAGCGGAACAGGGCGATCAGCAGCCCGCCGCCAAGGGCGACCAGCGGAGGTACATAAATGGGCAAAGTCATCATTCCTCAACCTCACATTACGCTTTCCGCGATCGTCCGGAAGAAAGTGATCAGGGTATCCGGGAACATGCCGGCAAACAGGACAAACAGCGTGAGCAGCAGCATGGGGCCCCACATCAGCACAGTCGTCTTCACGCTTTCGCCCGCCGTCTCCAGATCCTTGCCCGGGAAGAAACCGCGGATGGACACCGTCAGCAGATACGCGGCGGTCAGGATCGCGGAGATCAACAGCACCGCGGGACCGATCAGGGAAACCGCATTGTCCAGGGTCATCGCGCCGGAAGCCAGATACCATTTGGACACAAAGCCGCCTGTGGGCGGGATGCCGATCAGGCCCAGGGAAACCACGGTGAACAGCGTCAGGATCACCGGCATCCGTTTGCCGATCCCCTTCATATTCGATACTTCCGTGATACCGGTCTTGCAGATGATGACGCCGGCGGTCATGAAGAGGGTGATCTTGATGGCGGAGTGGAAGCAGACATGCAGCAGAGAGCCGGTCATGCCTTCCACCGTCAGCGTGGAAAGCCCGAACAGGATATAGGACACCTGGCTCACAGAGGAATAAGCCAGCCGTTTTTTGAAGGTGTCTTCCTTCAGTGCCATCATGGAGCCCATAAATACCGTGATCAGCGTCAGGATCATCCATACCGTCTGGACCCAGGTGCCGCGGATGCGCTCCGCGCCGATAACATAGAACACCACGCGGATCACGCCCAGCACGCCCATCTTGGTAATAACGCCGGAAAGGACCGCGGAAGCCGGTGCCGGTGCCGCGGGGTGCGCGGTGGGAAGCCAACCGTGCAGGGGGAACATGCCCGCCTTGGTACCAAAGCCCAGGATCATGACCATCGCGATCACCAGCAGGACCGTTTCATGGCCCGCGATCGCTTCCGCGTTCACGGTGCCCCCGATCGCAAAGCCCAGCCCGTTGCAGTAGCGGTTGATGAAGAAAATGCCCAGCAGGGCCGCGGAAGCGCCAAACACGGAATACACCAGATACTTGATGCCCGCGGCAATGGCTTCCTTCGTCCGGGTGTGCAGCACCAGCGGCAGGGTCATCAGCGTCATGGCCTCATAGAACATATAGAAGGTCACCAGGTTGCCCGCCTGCGTCAGCGCGGAAAGCACGCCCATCGTCACCAGATAGAACGCATCAAACCGATACTCTTCCTTTTCGTGGTCCATATACTCAAAGGAGTAGAACCCCGCCAGCGGCCACATCACGGCCACCAGCAGCGTGAACACAAGGGAGAGGTCGTCCATCTTCAGCAGCACCGGGATATCCCGCGTCAGCTGCCACAGCACCAGTTCCTCCCCGCGGCAGCGGATCGCGGAAAAGATCATCCCCGCCGAGGTCAGCACCAGCACGATGCCGGTAAACACACGGCAAGCCGTCCGATGCTTGCGGAAGCATGGCAGCACACCGGCCAGCAGTCCGGCCAGTACAGGAAACGCCAAAGTCAGGGCAAAAAGCAGTTTCAGATCCATCTGACAGACCTTCTTTCAGTCATTCTTCAGGCAAACAGGGCAAGACCCCGTTCCAGGATATCCATAAGCGGTCCCGCGAAAAGGAAGCAGGCGATCACACAGGCGGAAAGCCCGATCGCGGCCAGTGCGAAGGCGAACCCCGCGCCCGGCCCCTTTTGCGGTTTGGTGCCCGGTTCGTTTTTCCAGATCAGCGTCACCGCGCGCATAAAGTACAGGATATTCAGCAGCGTGCTGATCAGCATCAGCGCCCACACCGCGATCATGATCCCGGTCGGCTGGTTCATGCTTTCCCGCATCAGCAGGAGCTTGGTCATAAACCCGCCGGTCAGCGGGATGCCCACCATCGAAAACGCACCGATCGTGAACGCGACGCCCGCCAGAGGCGCTTTGAAGCCAACGCCCTTCATGTCGTCCGTGTCGGTCTTTTCACCGCTTGCACGACGCATTGCTCCCGCACAGAGGAACAGCAGCGACTTCGCAAAGCCGTGACTCAGCATCTGGAACAGCGCCGCGATCAGGCCACCCGTGGTGCCCAGCGAGATGCCCAGATAGATATAGCCGATCTGCGCCACGGAGGAGTAAGCGATCATCCGCCCCAGCGGTTTGGTCCGTATGGCTTCCACGCTTCCCATAAGGATGCCGCCCGCCGAGAAGATCAGCAGGATCCATCCGATGCCGGAAGCATTTACCGTCTCCATGCCCAGCACGCGGACATAGATCTTGATCAGCAGGAAGATATACCCTTTCGACACCAGCGAGGACAGCACCGCGCCGCTGGACGGGATCGCGTTGGAATACGCGTCCGGCACCCAGGTGTGGAAGGGGAACAGCGCGCTCTTCACAGCCAGTCCCACGGTCATCAGTCCGATGATCACGATC
>JAZUFB010000206.1:0-3295 GCA_045640475.1 Clostridia bacterium | reverse complement strand
AGCACAAAGGTCTCCACCCAGTCCAGCCGGACATAGCCCTGGCCCATCAGGTCCATCAGACGGCCGGGGCAGGCGATGACGATCTCCGCCCCGTCATGGAGAGCGGCTACCTGGGCTCCCTGGCCGACGCCGCCGAAGATGACGCAGCTTTTGAGCGGGAGACCTTTGCCGTACTGGACGAAGTTTTCATAGGTCTGCTGGGCCAATTCTCGGGTCGGGGAGAGGATCAGGGCGCGGATGACACGCGCGTCACTTACGGGGGAAGGCGCGGAAGCCAGACGCTGCAGAATGGGCAGGGCGAAGGCCGCGGTCTTACCGGTGCCGGTCTGGGCGCAGCCCAGCACATCCTTGCCGGAGAGAACGAGGGGAATCGTGGCCTCCTGGATGGGGGTCGGGGTATGATAGCCGCTTTCGGCCACATTGACCAGAAGGCGGGAAGCGAGAGACAAGTCCTTAAAAGTCATGTGTGAGTTCCTTTCAAAATGTCAGCCAACGGATGACCGATCGGCCGCGCGGTATTATAGCACAGGAAAGGGCGGCATGACAACCGCAACCGGAACGGGTATGAGACGCCTTGTATGATACCGGTAAAACAGGAAAAGTACAGGGCAAAGTACAGGAATGTGTTGTTTTAGAGAATTTTACAATTTTTTACGCGCACAACACAGGGCAAAAATGGTCGTTATTTATTGACAAAATTGTCATTATTTCATACAATATATAGTGGTATGCCTATTGAATTTACACGGATTGGGGTAGAAAGTATGAGCAGACTGCATTCAAGACTCCGCATACTTCTCGCAATGATTTTGGTGGTCCTTTTTGTCTTTTCAGGCAATGCGCTCGCGACCAACGAACGCGACGGATCCAAGATCGAGGGGATCCAGATCTTTTGGATCACGGAAGACAGTCCGACTACCGCGGAGGGAACTGCAACCCCGCAGACCGAACTGGACAACAAGAGCCATCTTTATCTTGCAACCAGGACGGACGATCCGCTGAGCATGAAGTTCCAGGTCGAAGTGCAGCTCTCCGGCCAGTATGACTATGCTCCCGGCGAGATCACCCTTACGATCCCGAGCCAGATCTGGCATAGCCGTCAACTGAACGGGGAAGGGGAAGGCGAGATCTCCACCGGAAAGATCGGCGGAATGGATCTGTCTGTCCCCAAAGCACCGAAGACGACCGGTGAATTCAACTGGCAGCTGATCAACGGAAACTATGTGCTGACCAATACCCGTACCATCGGCGCGACCAGCGCCCTGATGTTCCAATTTGGTGTGTCCGACCTTTTGCCCCATAACCTGGTGGATATGAGCGAGAGCGATTTCCTGCAGGCCCGCGTGGAAGTGGTGACCAACCAGGGAAATACCATCGAAATGGAAAGCAACAAGATCAATGCCCAGGTGGACACAATCGAAGAGATTACAGAAGACGAAAAAGAAGTTAAACTGTACGAATCCTACGCGGACGCGAAAAATGCCATCCCGGCCTCCCTGCTGGCGAATCTGCCGGCGGGCAGCGATCCTGACGATTATATCTATGCCCGTTGGTATACCTATGTATATCATCAGGGAAGCCAGCCCTTTGTCCTCGACATGGAGGACAGCCTGAGCGATGCCTATATCCTGACTGCCGGCGGCACCAAGGAGACCAAGACGCCCGGTATCCTGCTCGGCAGCGAAAACGTGACCCCTACCCAGACCACCGATTCCACTTTTGACGCAAGGATCCTGGACAACCAGTATCATGAAGATACGCAGGAACACTATGACCATGTGGTCTACCTGTGGTCCGCGTATAAAAAGAGCGAGATGCCGCCGGATCCGAATGGCGGAGAGATCTTCTATTATCTGGATAACGACGTTGTATGGACTCTGACGGAAACCGACGCCGCATATAAAGATCCCGCGACCGGAAATGTGACGGACGAGCGCAAGGTTACAACGGTCAACGCGCACGCGCAGGCCAAGTATGCTCCGATCCCCTGGAAAGCGCCGGAAGGTCCCTTCTTTGGCATTGGCAAATATACCGAAAGCAAATATGCTGTTGACAACAGCATCACCAAGGATTATCCCTATGGCTACGGTCTGAACCAACTACTCATGGGCCACGAAGTTGAGACTCATTTCGAAATCGAGACCCATGGCTTCGGATGGCATCTGACCAGTCCGAAGACCTACAGCGGCAGCAATCCGGAAGACCTGACCGACGCGGACTTCGGCCAACTTGGCTGGCGGCAGGAAACCACGGATTACCAGACCTTCTTCAACTTTGGCACGGAGCCGCTGACCTCGGAGGATTACCGGATCCGCAGTGTCCGGATCGAAAAGCCGAAGGGTCTGTATGCCTACTACGGCGATTCTTCTCAGACCTCGGAATCCGAGGAGATCCCGGCCCGCTATAAGGCGGAAGCACTGGGCGTGCCTGACCTGGAGATCTACTATATGCTGAATGATGACGGCGTATGGCACTATGCCTGTACCGCCGTTTGGGGCACGGACGGTATGGGGACTATGGCCTTCAAAAACGTCCAGAGCGGCGTGTCCACCACCGGCAAGAATGTGGTCTTCCCGGACGGGACCACTGATTTCCGCACGGCTTACACCAGCAATGTCTATGACGGAAAGACGATGGAAAATTGCCGTTTGGGCGGCGTCGTATGGTCCGTGTATCCCACGCTGATGATCCGCCCCAGCGAAAAGAATTGCGCGATCGCCCGCGAACTGTTTGAAACCGGCGAGAACCCGGAGACCAAGTTCAAAAATGACGTGGTCATGGACGCGTATGGCTGGATCAGTCCCACCCTGCCCGAGGGAGAGAAGGTACTGGAAGGCGCGTATGACACTTCCCGCGCGACCATCGCGGGCGCCGGGTATGGCGTCAGTCTGAAGAAGAATATCAAGTTCGATCCGGCTTCTGTGGATGAAGGCGGAGATAACGATACAGACAACCACCGCGCGATCCTTCACTATAGCGCGGAACTGACGGAGAGAAGCAACCTGAGCAACCGCACCGAGTATGACGACGCGGTCGCGGCCGGTGTGATCCCGGCGGAAACCTCCGGCGTTTGGTACGATCTGCTGCCCGAGGGCGTTGCGCCGATGCTGAACACGGTCCTGCTGCGTCCCGGCGACAACATCACCGGACTGTATACGACAGAGAACTATCAGAACACGGGCCGTACACTGCTGACCGTCATTGCTGACCTGACGCCTGTGGTCACCCTCAGCCCGGACGGACACGGATATCAGGATAAGCCCACAATCGCCTTTGACGCGGTGTATGCCTGGGA
>JAZUFB010000205.1:0-3826 GCA_045640475.1 Clostridia bacterium | reverse complement strand
TTTAGGATTGTAACCGGTAATGAAGCTAAACCATTAGCCTGGACGATAACTAAAAAAGTTAGTTTGCTTTTTTCTGTGGAGGACCCTATAATGATAACAATGATAGAACGTACGGAGGTACAGGATGAAAAACGTTACCATGCGGGATATTGGCGCCAGACTCGGCGTCAGCACGGTCACGATCTCCAAGGCGCTGAGCGGGAAAGAGGGCGTCAGCGACGCGGTGAGAGAGAAGATCATTGAAACGGCGAAACAGATGGGTTACCATTACGCCTCTTCAGCCGCGGAAACGGACAATGGGACTGTGATCGGTATCCTGACGCCGGACCGCTCCTTCAGCGCGCCGTCTTTCTACTCGGATATGTACAGGGCGCTCCTGCGTGTACTGACGGATGTCGGTATGCTGGGCGTGTTGGAGATCGTATCGGAACAGGATGAGATGGCGCAGAATATGCCGGCGACGATGACGATCCAGCACGCGAACGGTTTTGTACTGATGGGCCAGTTCAGCGAAGACTATGTGCAGGCTATGCTGGACGCGGGCCATCCGACGGTCCTGCTTGACTTCAGCTTTGACGGCCCGGACGTGGATGCGGTTGTCAGCGACGGACAGAGCGGTACTTTCCAGTTGACCCGTTACCTGATCGACCATGGACACAAAGAGATCGGATTTGTTGGGAACATTCACCGCACGAGCAGTATCATGGACCGCTACAGCGGATATCTGAGGGCGATGACACTCTCCGGACTGGTTGTGAGACCGGAGTATGTGATTCCTGACATGGTGGAGAAAAACACGTATCTGACAGACTATACATGGCCGGATCCCATGCCGACGGCCCTGGTCTGCAACAACGATATCCTGGCTATGAACATCGCGAAAGCCCTCGAAAAAACAGGACTGCGGGTCCCGGAAGATATTTCGGTGGTGGGCTTTGATGACTACATTGGTACGCGCGACACCAATCCCTTTACGACCTATTCGGTGGACCAGCAGCATATGGCCCAGGTGACCGTGCGGAGACTGCAGGCCCGTATGAGAGACGGAATGGAAGGTCCGCTTCGCACCTCGGTTGGAGGCTGGCTTGTGGAACGGTCCTCCGTGATGGATCTGAATAACGGTCGTATTTGCGGAACGGAAAGTCCAAACGAATAAATTGATTGCTCATGGAAAGTGAAAAGACGGACAGCTGAAAATGCTGTCCGTTTTTTGATACGGTTAATTATCTGAATAAATTTAGGTAATAATTTAATTTACTATTGACTTAAATAATAAGTTCTAATATAATGACCGCGAAAGGACACCGAAGGGTGTCAGGAGAAAACGAATATTCACAAGGAGGAGAAAACCATGAAGAAGTTCCTGTCTCTGCTGTTGGCCGCGATGATGCTGCTGTCCGTGATGACTGTGGCTCACGCCGAACTGCCTGCTTACACCGATCTGGTGGTGGGTGAAAGCTATACCGACATCACCGCCAACCTCAAGGTGCTCAACCATCGCACCGACCTGAAGGATACCAAGATCCCCCAGTACATCGCTGAATTCACCGCGATGTATCCCAATGTGACCATTGAATATGACCTGATCACTGATTATGCCCAGGAATCCCTGACCCGCCTGACCGGCGGCGATAACTGGGGCGATATCATCGGCATCCCCGCCCTGGACAAGGACGAACTGTCCAACTACTTCCTGTCCTACGGTGCGCTGGACAGCATCAGCGAGATCTACAACTTTGCCGATGCCTGGGCTTTTGACGGACAGGTCTACGGCATTCCTTCCACCGGCAACGCCCAGGGCATCGTTTACAACAAGGCCGTGTTCGCTGCCGCCGGAATCACCGCGCTGCCCAAGACGCCCGATGAGTTCATCGACGCGCTGAAGGCCATCAAGGAAAACACCGACGCGATCCCGCTGTACACCAACTATGCTGCCGGCTGGACCATGGGTGCCTGGGACGCTTATATTGGCGGCTCCGCGACCGGCGATGCCGCGTTTGTGAACCAGAAGCTGCCCCACACCAAGGATCCTTTCACCTGCAACGAGCAGGGATACGGCGCTTACTATGTTTACAAGATCCTGTATGATGCCGCTGCCCAGAAACTGATCGAAGACGACTACACCACGACGGACTGGGAAGGCTGCAAGGGCATGATCAACAGCGGCAAGATCGGCTGCATGGTTCTGGGCTCCTGGGCTTACAGCCAGATGGTCGAAGCCGGCCCCAATGGCGATGACATCGGATACATGAGCTTCCCCATCACCGTGGACGGAAAACAGTATGCTTCCGCCGGTGCTGACTACTCCTACGCCATCAACAACAAGACCAGCGAAGATCAGCAGATCGCTGCCATGCTGTATGTGAAGTATCTGACTGAAAAGAGCGGATTTGCATACTCCGAGGGCGGTATCCCGATCGACAAGAAGGGCGAATATCCCGCACTGTACGCGGCCTTTGACGGTATCGAGTTTGTGGCTGACCTGCCCGCGCTGGCCGGAGAAGAGACCCTGCTGGGCGACCTGAACAGCGACAGCGAACTCCGCTTCAATGCCGGCGGCGACCTGAAGGTGCAGCAGATCATCGAAAACGCGTTCTACGGTACCAAGACCTTTGACGAGATCATGGGCGAATGGAATCAGCGCTGGAGCGACGCGCAGGATTATCTGAGCGTGGATGTGAACCAGTAATACCCCCTTATATGCTGGCGGGACGGGCATATGCCCGCCCCGCTTTCCTCACTGAAAGGAGGATGATGAAATGACGGTTCATCCGCGTACCCTGCAGAGACCGACCACATTCAAAGAATGGTTCTCTCTGCCCAGAGTGCAGAAATGGTTTGTCATTGTCACTTTCGCGTTTATTCCCATGCTGCTTTTGATCGTCTTTACTTATCTTCCTTTCGGGAAAATGATCGAATTCAGCCTGTATGACCGCAGTTATACAAAGGTGCGCGGATTTGTCGGACTCAAGAACTATCTGCGGATCTTTACCAAGGAAGATTATTTCCGGGCGATGCTGCTGAGCCTTTACTATATGGCCGGCGCGGTGGTCCAGCTGGCGCTGGCGCTGTACTTTGCCACTCTTCTGTCCTTCAAGACCAAGGGGGGAAACCTGTATAAAGGGCTCATCTTTTTCCCGTACCTGATCAACGGGATCGCGATCGGCTTTATCTTCAAGTTCTTCTACACCCGTGGATTTGTGCTTGACAGCGTGCTTCAGGCCCTTGGGATCCCGCTGGACAGTTTGCCGTACTGGCTGCGGGATCAGTCGATCAACAACTGGTCCCTGGTTGCGACTTCCGTCTGGCGGTATATGGGACAGAACATGGTCATGTTTATTGGCGCGATCATGTCTGTGGATCCTTCACTGTATGAGGCAGCCGAAATCGACGGGGCCAACCGGTGGGATCAGTTCAAATACATTATCCTTCCGTCCATCAAGACGATTGTGATGCTGAACCTGATCCTGTCGATCACCGGCTCGCTTTCCGCTTTTGAACCGCCTTATGTGATTATGGGCGGTGGCGCGTCCGGCACCGCGACCTACTTCATCAAGATGCATCAGACCGCGTATGTGGATCAGAAGGTGGGTACCGCGTGCGCTATGGCTGTGGTGCTGATGGTGATCATCATCTTCTTTACCATTCTGCAGAAACTGTTCTTCCGCTTTGTGCTGAAGGAAGGCGTGGATGACATGCCCGAAAACCGGAAACATCGGAAGAACGTGAAAATTGGAAAGGGGAGGAGATGAAAAAATGACGGCGATCAAAAATACGGAGATCAAGCGGCCGCTTACTTCCGGCCAACAGCTGGGGCGGATCCTTG
>JAZUFB010000204.1:0-5470 GCA_045640475.1 Clostridia bacterium | reverse complement strand
CTCACATTAACATGGAACAGACTCCCTGTTTCCAATCCTTGTTTGAATATGTATATCTTTGTACTATCAACTACGCCTTTTGCCTGTTTGGCCTCAGCGATGTACCTCTCAACATAGCTCCGAAGTGGCTCCCCTTTTCTCTGCCGTATCAAACTCAAGAGACATACAGGCAGGGAGCTGCAGCAGCCGTTCGAATCATTTCAAGGCTTGAGCCAAAGTTGGCATCACAAGATTCTCCGATGGCTATTGAGATTCAAGCGGATAGCGAAGGAATCGCAGGAGACGTACGGGATGTTCTTTGTATGCGTGGAAACACGTGGCAAATTGGACTTTCGTGCAAACACAACCATGAAGCGGTAAAACATAGCAGACTTTCAGATCAGATCGACTTCGGACATGAATGGTTTGGTCATAGATGTTCACTTGAATATCTTGCAGCTGTGAGAGAAGTATTCTGGCCATTACGGCAACTCCGTGACGAAAGTAAAGCAAATGGGAATCCTGCTTTGTGGGAGGATGTGCCCGACAAAGAAGGAACCTGTTACGTGCCTGTTCTGGACGCTTTCATGAATGAACTCCGCAGATTAGACCGAGAGCATCCTGGTGAAATTCCAGCAGCATTGATACGATACCTGATAGGAACAGATGATTTCTACAAGGTAATCATGAACGAACAACGAGGATTCACAAAGATCGAATCTATCAATATCAACGGAACCCTCAATCGTCCAGATGGAAGACGCCGTGCACTTGTTGACGTACCACAGATGAGGTTACCAACTCGGTTTTATGAGATTGGATATAAGCCAGGCTCCAGAAACACGATTGTTGTTGTGTGTGATGAAGGTTGGAATGTATCCATGAGAATTCATAATGCAAGTTCAAGAGTAGAACCGTCGTTGAAATTTGATGTCCAGCTGACTGCAATGCCTGCTTCCATCCTTACCCAAATCGAACCTTGGGATAATCTTGAACATGGTAACTTGAGAGTTGCAGAACCTACTGCGCCTTTCAACAATCAAGTATAAGAATTTCATTAATCAAATCATATGGCGATCAGCAGAAATGCCGGTCGCGATTTTTATACCCATCAGCCGGCAGCGCAAAGGGCATCGACCGTTCATATGGTCGGTGCCTTTTGCATTGCTGGCCAGCAATAAACACTACACTTTACCAAGAAAGAAGATGATTATATGGCTAAGAAAAAGACCCTTGATGAGCTTTTGGCTGCTCAGGCGGAAGCCCAGGCTGCGGCGAACGCTGCCCAGTTGAAACTCAACGCGATCAAGACGCAGGTCTCCGAGGAAACCGCTCGTCAGCGTACCAGCCGACTGTGTACCCGTGGCGGACATTTGGAGAAGTATCTGGAAGATCCCGAACTGTTCACCAACGAGGAAGTCTGCAAGCTGATCGACTGCGTATTCTCCCTGGGACCCATCCATACCCTTGTCGGGGATATGCTCAAGGTACGCCGGGGCGAAGCTGCCGGTTCTGTTGATGAACTCATCGAAACCGCTACCGCGAAGCTGAAACGGACCCCTGGCTGGACTGTCCCCACCGTAACCAGTAACTAATTCATTACCCCGTAGGGCGCACTTATATGCACATTCGTGCATCGTGCGCTCTCCGAGGACCACTGCGTGGGGCTCGAGACCTGCGGTCTCAACAGGGGCAAGCCCCTGCGCCGATTGCATCGGCTACCCCTGTTCAGCGCCCCATGCGCTGAGATACAGGAGGTGAATATGCTATAGCCTGTCCCACATTCAGTATGGACATTGTCAGCCGGAAAGAAGGAAGGTCCGTCATGGCTGAAGCCGCATACTGTGCCGGCGAAGCTCGCTATTCGGAATACGAAGGAGAATGGAAATATCCGCATAGCGATCCGAGCCGGGTTGTTTATCAAGAAGTGCTTCTCCCGCCAAACGCCCCCAGGGAGTACGCCGATCCGCAGACGCTTTGGAACGCTGTTGACGCTGCCGAGGATACCTGTGTAGCGCAGACCGCGAGGAAGTTCATCATTGCCATGCCGAGGGAATTAACCCTTGAGCAGAATAAGGAACTGATCCGTGATTACTGTCAAAAGGAATTCGTTGATAAAGGCATGATCGTTGATCTGTACTATCATGATGAGAATGACGGAAATCCTCATGTGCATCTGCTCCTTACCATGCGCGCCATGGACGAAAAAGGAAAATGGCTTGCTAAGACAAGATCGGAATATGTGCTTGATGAAAACGGCAATCGAATCCGAATTCCAAGCGGACGATTCAAACGGATCACGGTCCCGACCGTTGACTGGAACGATCACAAATACGGAGAAATCTGGCGTCATGATTGGGGTGAAATGCAGAACGCCGCGCTTGAAAAAGCCGGCAGTGATGTTCGTGTCGATATGCGATCTCTGAAGCGTCAGGGTATCACCGACCGGGAGCCGCAGGTCCATATGGGACCCGCCGCTGCCGCGATGGAACGAAAAGGTATCGTCACGGCAATCGGAGAGCAGAACCGGAGCATCATTGACTTCAACAAGGTATTATCCGGTTTGAAACGGACCTTCACCTCATTGAAGATCTGGCTTAAGGAATTGACCGACACCATCAAGGATATAAAGACCATTGAGGAACCGAAAAGCGAAAGTCTTCTCGATGTACTCATTGCTTATCAGAATATGCGAAAGCGTGAACGTGCCGACTGGAATCCTTATGCCAGGGAAAAAGGTGGCGTACACGACTTAAAAGAGTTCGCCAGTTCCTTTGCCTACATGAAAGAGCATGATATCCGTACACTCGATGACCTTGCCGATCATCTGGATAACACAGGTCGGACGGTGAACGATCTCAACAACAAGGTTAAGCGTAACAGTAAACGGATCAGAGATATAAACGATTTGTTGGACGCGGTGAAAGTTGTTGCTGAACTGGAACCCATCGAGAACGAACTGAAGGGCAAACGCTTCGGACGGGATAAGTTCATCGAAGCGCATAAAGCGGATCTGGATAAACTGCACAAGAAACGGTATCTTGTAGACAAACTTTCTCAGGGTAAGCCTATCGACAGAAAAGCTTTGCTTGCTGAATCCGCTCGACTTCAGAAAGAGATCGAGGATCTGCAACCGGATATCAGAAAAGCCCAGATAAGCATGGACCATCTTAGGGAAATCCGTCACAAGGTGCGTAAAGTCATTCCGGACGCATTGCCCAGCCACAAGAAAGGTGAACAGCCTTTGCTGCATGAAGATCTTGAATCGGGTCAGAACGCCAACGAACTGGACCGTATGAAAGAACGTGTTGCTGATAAGGTGATCCGTATGAATCCGACTCAACAGATTCCGATACAGACCGAGCATCGTCAGAATCTCGACCAGAAGAAGGAGTGACGCGGATGAATCAAACCGATAAGCAACTGACGCAAAAAGCGAAGCAGCTTGCGCGGAAAGAATGTGCCAACCTTATAGATGGAATCTGTATTGATTATGACAAGCCTTGCTTTCTGATCAATCCCAAATACGATTCCATCCACGATGGTACCATCAACTGTGACTACTTCTTGCTATCTGTACTCCCATTGCAGCACGATCTTCAAAAAGCGATATGGGATGAGATCTACCGAGAGAACGGAACTGTTTCCTCTGTGATGAAAAACTGTGCCATCTGCGGAAAGCCATTCATTCCAACAAGCAACCGACAGAAATTCTGCTCCGATTGCAAACTGTACGCTGACCGAGCCAGAGGTCGGGAGAAGCAGCGCCGATACGCGAGCAGTCAGAAAACAAGACATGAATCTGACCGTTTAGACCCTTCAGAAAGCCCGTAATTACGGGACTTTTCAGGCATCAAAAAAAGGTGGACGATAAATCCTTCATCCACCATCAAAAATGCCGTTCAAAACGGTCATCCTACAACTTCACAACGAGCATGAGTAGCGCGGATCAACCTCCGCCTGCCCATGCTTTTCTTTTGCCCATTTCAGAATCGAGGTGATTATGATTGACCATGGAAAACAAAACCCTTCCCACTGATGAACGTGAACCGGACGGGATCATTACCAGGATGATTGACGGAAAACTGTACAAGGTCCGTATCTTCTTCGGGGATGAAAATGCCGACACACTTCAGACGATGTATGAACGCCTGCTGCGGAACCGGATCATGACCGAATTGTCGAAAGCAGCTACCTGCCCGACGTAAACTTTTTCACCAAAATACGAAAAAGTTCTTGACAAGTTGTTTCAGGCAAAACGGCAAAAAGTATTCTTGTGAGCTGCGGTGCACGGCTTGCGGTATTCGATATCGCAGAACTGCGCGAGATCACAGAATATGACGAGCTGGCGCTTGACACCCTCGGTGACAGGCGTACAGCTCTTTTCCTGATCATGTCCGATACAGATGCCAGCTTCAATTTCCTGATCAGAATGGTGTATTCGCAAATGTTTAATCTGCTTTGCGAAAAAGCGGATGATGAATACGGTGGGCATCTTCCTGTTCATGTGCGGTGTCTGATCGATGAGTTCGCCAACATCGGTCAGATCCCGAATTTTGAAAAGCTCATCGCGACCATCCGAAGCCGGGGAATCTCTGCCTGCATCATCCTCCAGGCACAATCTCAGCTAAAAGCCCTGTACAAAGATAACGCGGATACAATCGTGGGCAACTGCGACACGCTGCTGTTCCTGGGCGGAAAGGAAAAAACGACCCTCAAGGAGATGGAAGAACTCCTCGGCAAGGAAACCATCGATACGTACAACACAGGCGAAAGCCGCGGGCGTGAGACAAGTCACAGTCTGAACTATCAAAAGCTGGGCAAACCGCTGATGACTATGGATGAACTGGCCGTTATGAGCGGCAGCAAGTGCATCCTGCAGCTGCGTGGTGTCCGGCCTTTTCTTTCGGATAAATATGACCTGCTTTCACATCCTAACTACAAATATCTGTCAGACGCAAATCCAAAGAACGCACTTGATCTGGAAAAGTTTATTTCCAGAAAGCTGAAACTGAAACTGGATGATGAATTCGTCGTCTACGAAACCGACGAAAGTGAAGATGACGTAGAAATGGATCCTATGACAGATGACAATCCAACGCAGGCTGCTGATTACGGCAGCCTGTATTAATTCACAAAACAAGTAACAGGAGGATACGATATGACTTTTTTTGCTTCCGCAGTAGACGTACTGCAAACTCTCGTTATCGCCATCGGTGCCGGTCTCGGTATCTGGGGTGTTGTCAATCTGCTTGAAGGCTACGGAAATGATAACCCTGGTGCGAAAAGTCAGGGAATCAAGCATATTATGGCTAAGTAGATGCAACTCATCTGCGAAGCCCACTACGAATTCGCGGCGCGTTAAGTCCGCAGAAAGGATAAGCGCAACCCAGGCACAGCCCCAAGGAAACCCCGTGAGCGATGATTCGTCCTCATCGAACACAAGCCCCGGCAACACATTACTTACCGACCCAAAGAAAAGAAGGAGAAT
>JAZUFB010000203.1:0-4132 GCA_045640475.1 Clostridia bacterium | reverse complement strand
GCCTTCCAAGAGGCAGCCTGCGTTAAAGTCGATCCAGTTTTTCTTTCTCGCGGCCAAGGCGGAATTGGTGGCTACCTTGAGCGTGGGCGCGGGTCCACCGAGGGGTGTGCCGCGGCCGGTCGTGAACAGGATCAGCTGGGCTCCGGCGGCAGTGAGCGCGGTGACCGCGCAGATGTCGTTGCCGGGACCCCAGATCAGATTCAAGCCGGGGTTTGTGGCGGGCACGGCGTAGGGCAGCACATCCCGAACGGCGGCAAGACCGCCTTTCTGGGTGCATCCGAGACTCTTTTCCTCCAGCGTGGTGATGCCACCCGCTTTGTTGCCGGGAGACGGGTTTTCGTACACGGGCATGTGGTTGTCCTCGTAGTACTGCTTGAACCCGTTGACCAGATCACAGGTCTTTTGGAACAGGTCCTCTGTTTCGCAACGGGCCATGAGCAGATGCTCGGCACCGAACATTTCCGGCACTTCGGTGAGCAGCATCGTACCGCCCGCGGCGCAGACACCGTCGCTGACGCGGCCCAGCAGGGGATTGGCCGTGATGCCGGAGAAACCGTCCGAACCGCCGCATTTGAGGCCAACGACCAGCTTCGAGACCGGCTGGGGCGTGCGTTCGTCCCGGCGGACAACCTCCGCCAGACGGCGGAGAAGCTGCAACGCGTCCTCTTCCTCATCCTCGGATTCCTGCGCCGTCATGAAGCAGACGCGGGATTCGTCCACGGGACCGAGGTGGGCGCGGAAGGCGTCCATGGTGTTGTTTTCGCAACCGAGGCCCAGCACCAGCACACCGCCGGCGTTGGGATGACGGACCAGTGCCGCCAGCAGATCGCGTGTGCGGTTATGATCCTCGCCCAACTGGCTGCAGCCGTAAGGATGGGTGAAGGCCCATACCGGAAGATCCAGCTCGGCGCGCGCAAGCTCCGCGATGCGCTGCGCGGTGCGGTTGACACAACCGACCAGCGGAAGGATCCAGATCTCGTTACGGATGCCAACACGGCCATCCGCACGGAGATAGCCCATAAAGGTGCCAGTCGCGGGTTCGGCCGGATGGATGGGTTCGGGCGCGTAAGTGTATTCCATACGCCCGGACAGACCGGTCTTCAGATTATGGGAATGGATCCATTCGCCCTCGCCAATATCGGCGGTGGCGATGCCAATGGGGTTCCCGTACTTGATGACCTTTTCCCCGGCGCGGATCGCGCGGAGGGCAATCTTGTGACCCGCAGGGATGGGATCCCGGGCGCGGATCAATACCCCGACATTATCGAGCGGGTGCAGAACCAGAAAATCCTGATCCAAGAAAAGTTCCTTCTTTCGTTTATTGTTATGTCATTCATTCGTTATGTTATCAGTCACGGACACTGTCGTCTACATCCAGGGTTTCGCCCCGGACACCGAGGATGCGTACACCGGAGACATTGACACCGCAAGCGTTACGCAGATAGAACCCACGGGCTTGCATCTCCGGACAGTCGTCCATCATGGCAGGATGGTCGGGTTTTCCGTCCGGCGCCATTTCTACGGTTACGTTCTGCAGGGAGACCCCCTGGACGGGGCTTTCCGGAAGGCCATGAAAGAAACCGGCGCAAGCTGTGCAGGCGCGCACGGTCACATCCGTGACGGTCACGTCCCGCAGAACGGGGGTGGTTTCATCCACGGGAAGCGCGGACTTGTCACGGACACGGTCCGTTTTGCCGCCCTTGCCGCAGAAGTAATACATATTGAACACAAAGGGGCACATGACCTTTTCCATGGTCAGGGAGGAAACACGGATGCCTTCGACGGTGCCACCGCGACCGCGGCGCGTTTTGAGGCGGATGCCGCGATCCGTGCCGTAGAAGATGCAGTTGCTGACCAGCACATTATGGATGCCGCCACTCATTTCACTGCCCATGACGACCCCGCCGTGGCCATGGAGAAAATGGCAGCCGGAGATCAGAATCCGTTCGCAGGGCCGCGCGTCCGGCGTGTCCTCCGTGCCGGATTTGATGGCGATGCAGTCATCACCGACATCCACGGTGCAGTCCAGGATCCGCACATCCTGACAACCGTCGGGGTTGATGCCGTCGGTGTTGGGAGAATCCCAGGGATTACGGATGTTGAGGCCGCGGATGACGATGTTTTCGCAACGCAGGGGATGGACCGTCCAACAGGGAGAACGGGTGAGCGTCACGTTTTCCAGCACCACATGACGGCAACGGGAGAAACAAACCAGATAGGGCCGGGGATGGTCGAGCGTCTTGTCGCGGACCATGCGCCACCAGGGTTCCCCCTGACCGTCCAAGGTGCCAAATCCGGTCACAAAGATATCCTCCGCATCCTCCGCGAAAAGGCAGGGCATGCGGACCGGACCGGGAATGCCTTCGAACTCAAGCGGGATCAGCGGGTATGCTTCCGGATCCTGAGAAAAACGGAGCACGGCGCCGGAATCCAGCTGCAGGGTCGTGTGGCTGTAGAGCCGGATGGGACCGGTCGGATAATCTCCGGCGGGAACGGTGAGCACGCCGCCGCCCGCGTCGCGGAGCGCTTCACAGGCGGACCGGAAAGCTTTTGTCCAGTCCGTTCCGTTTTCGCTCAAAGCGGAAAACTGCCTGATATCCATGAAATAGTTCCTCCTCGGCGCTTTGTCAGAAAGCAACGCCGGAATCGATCAGTTTCTGTACTTCCGTGCACATAATCAGGAACGCGCCGACGCCGTGGAGATCGTTGACGGAAGTGGGACGGGCACAGTAGTGCGCGTAGTCGCCGACGCCTGTGCCGATGCAGACATTGCCGATCAGCAGATCATCGCCTTCAAAGGACAGGGAACGGATGAGCGCGTCATACCCCTTGCGTGCGTGGGCCACAAAGGAAGGATCCAGCCAACCGCGACGGACGGCCTTGCAGAGGGCGGCGGTATACAGGCAGGAACAGGAATTCTCCAGCCAGTTCCCATCCTCTCCGCCGCGATCGGTGACCTGATACCAGCGGCCTTCCTCGCTTTGATAGCGGCAGACGGCAGTCAGCAGATCGGTGGCCATGCGGATCATTTCATCGCGACCGGCGATATCCTCGGGCAGGAAATCCAGATCATTCAGCACGGCGACGCCGACCCAACCGGTGGAGCGGCCCCAGAAGCACGGGGAACGACCGGTGACAGGGTCCGCCCAAGGCTCTTTGCGGAGGCTGTCGTAGGCATGATACAGAAGACCGGTTTCAGGATCGCGGGTCCGCTTTTCCATCAGAAGCGCCTGGTGGACCACATCAGCGGCTAGATCCGGATCACGGTAGCGTTTGGCATACTCGGCGCAGAAGGGGCCGGCCATATAGAGCCCGTCCAGCCACATCTGGCCGGGACGGATGTTCTTGTGCCAATAGCCGCCTTCATCGTTGCGGGGGATATCGCCCACCTGCGCGAAGACGGACGCGAGGCATTTTTCATAATAGGGATCGCCGGTTTTGTCGATGAGCGGGAAGAGCAGGATCCCCGGCATGATATCGTCCAGATTGGCGTGGGTATACTGGATGATCTTTCCGTCCGCGTCAAAGACGGAGTTGATCCACGCCTTCATATAGTCAAAATACTTTTCTTCCCCGCAGAGACGGTAGGTCTGAAACATACCGGACAGGAACACGCCCTGATGGTAGTGAAAATGCTGGAACGGCGGGAGCTCGGGCGCGGTAAACCGGCGGATCATCGTGTCACAGGCCTGACGGGCGTAATCCAGAGGAGACTTCATGCACTTCACATCCTAATCATTTCTGGGATTCGAAAGGGGCTGGATCTTCAGAGGATGACATTCTCGGTTACGCCGTCAAACAGACAGGCGGAACCGTATGGCACGGAGAAAGTGACGGGCTGATCCGTTTCCGGGATCTCACGGGGATCGACCTTCAGGATAGCTTTGGCACCGTCCGCGTCCACATAGACATTGGCGTTGTCGCCGAGCATTTCGGTCAGCTCCGTCATGGCGGTCACCGTCCAGGCATCCGGACACGGCCCCAGCGTAATGGACTCCGGACGGAAGCCGAAGACCACCTCGCGGCCTTCATACGCGCCGGCAGGGAAGCCTTCCTTCTTCTTCAGGTCCAGCAGATTCTGGCCGAAACGGACACAGCCGTTTTCCACCGTGCCGCGGACGAAGTTCATGGG
>JAZUFB010000202.1:0-5321 GCA_045640475.1 Clostridia bacterium | reverse complement strand
GTATACAGTGATAGCGACGGCTATAAACGAAGGAGAAAAAGCAACGGCAACAGTAACCGTCACCGTACAAGATATGGAAACTGTCGCAAACGCACAGTCAGTAGCAACAAAGCAAGATAATAAGTTGGCTAAACCGAAAATCTATATTGATTCACCCACTAATAATGCTGTCTATTATGTTGGTGATCCGTTAACCTTAAAGATAACCGGAACGGATTATCATCACTTCTATTATTCATTGCAATGTGATAATAAAGAGATTTCTAGCGCTATTTTGAAGGAGGACTTAATAAATACCAGTATTGCATTAACAAAGGCTGGTACTTATACCTTATCTGTAGAAGCGACGAATTCCAGTGAGTATAATCAAACCAAAGGGCAACCTTATAAAGGCGACCGTGATGAAAAAACGATAACATTCAAAGTTATTAGCAAAAACAATCATGTTGTAATCAATGGAGTCGACATTGGCTATGGTCCGGGGGATTACTATACAAAAAATGGGAAAGCCTGCAAAGATATATATGGACCAAATATGTCTTGCCATGGCCATGAAATATGCGAAGAAAATGTAGATGTCCGCTGTAATTGTTTGCGTAAATTTACCATTAACGGAGAGGAAATAGATACATATGCAGTTCAATGTTTGGGGTTTGCAAGATATGTTCAATATATGCTTTATGGAACGCATGAATGGGAAGGTGGTAAAGTATATAATACATCATCATTTAAAAAGATTGCAGTGAATGCCAGAAAGATTACCGGGCAAGACCTGAAGGAATATATTAGTGAAGCAGGTGTCGGTTCACATCTAAGATTTAATTATGATTCGCATTCGGTAATAATAACAGGTTATGATGATCGTGGATTCTCATTTGTCCAATGTAATTGGTGCAACAGTGATGATCTAGACGGCAAGTGTAAAGTGACCACAGCTAAATATACATGGGCTGATGGCTTAGAACTTATCACTAATCGTGGGGGCATTGACTTTATTTCCATGTACATTGGTCAATAAAATATCCGGAGGTAGTTATGAAAAAACAACTTTGTTTTCTATTCATTTTGGTAGTTATGCTCAGTATCTGCGTTACCGTGTTCGCAGATACTGATTGGAACGCTCCATGCACAACGTTAACATCGTCTGAGGGAATCACTTGCTTTGATAGCTGGATGTTGAATCAGGTCGTTTATATGAACGAAAGCCCTGATGGTTGGTACGAAATGCAAACTGAAGCGGATGGCAATGTGTCTCTGACTGTTCTGCTGGATCCGGAATGGAATGACTCCTTTAATATGGAGATTGTTGTTGATGATGTACCTTTTTTTACCTGGCGCGTACCGTGCAGCGGCCAACCGGAGCAATTGCTCCTTGGCTTTATGGATGCGGGAACTACTATTCGCTGGCGAGATTGTGACTTGCAAACAGGGTCGACTCAGGCTAATCGCTACTTATTGCTTGTTGGAGCCCCGCAAAAGACCAGTACAACAGTCAATGTGGATATGCCGTCGATTCCTGATGTTATGGAAGAAAAAACGATCGAGCCGACAACGACGCCAGTGCAGGAAAATATCATAAATGAATCACTTAAAGTTGGCGATCGATTTGTCATGGGGTATTATGAACAGGATGGTAACCTCAACAACGGACGCGAACCTGTAGAATGGACCGTGTTGGATGTGAACAAAAAGGATAACACAGCACTGGTGATTGCCAGCGAGGCATTGGAATGTATTCAGTATCACATAAAAGCATCGGGTAAAGTGAAATGGGGAAGTTGTTCCTTGCGGATGTGGATGAATTATTGCTTCTTCTTTGATGCTTTTAATGAATATGAACGTGAATGCGTGGAAACTATGAATGTCGCTGGTGTAGTGGATCATGTGACATTGCTGGATGAAAATCAGGTAAAAGCGTATAATCTGGTTAAAACTGGATGCGATGTTACGACCTATGCCAGGAATCGTGGAGCAGAAATTGGTACGGATAATGGGAAAGGCTGCTGGTGGGTACGAATGAATACCACGGGGTCCGGCAGCATGACTAAGTTTATTGGAATTCATGGCAAAGTCTATGAAAAAAACAAGGTTACAGTAAAAAATAACGCGGTGCGACCTGCAATGACAGTATCTATATCAGCCTTGCAAGAGTGCCCGCAATTGACGGATTATCAAGATCGTCCAATGTGGAACTTAGCATATAGCAATCAAAAAATCGCTACCAGATCCGGACCTTCTACTTCATTTGATGAGATTAGAACATTTAATTTGCCAGTTGGCACGCCAGTTAATGTATTACGTATCCAAACAACCAAAGGTACCCCTTGGGTGGAAATTGAATTTTTGTATGAAGGTGAATGGGTGCGTGTATGGACAGGAAAAAAACGTATCGATAAAGCTTCAACCGGTGGCCTGCAGGGAGACTATGAGGTTTTTGGCAATGGCGTAATTATAAAAGAAACGTCAGGTTTATATGGTCCTGGATACGAATATCGCACTTTGTACTCAGATGTTGAAGCTGGTACGAATGTGGAGATCTTGTATGAAGAAAATGGATGGTATCTTGTACAGTATAAAGCTCCTAAAGGGAAACTCATTATGCGTACATGGGTGCCTCAAACGTGTGTTGCACAGTAATGAATAATGCTCAATAAATAGAAACCGGGGAAGAACAGACAGACGGGCGGGTCCCAGAAAGAAGGTCTGTCTGTTCTTTCTATATGTTCATGTGGCTTGTAGCATATGGGGAGATGTGATAATATTACTTGCCAAGAAAGGGGCGAATAGCGGATGATTGACTTCATTCTTTGCGATGATCAGACGACTCATAACCAAACACTGCAGTTAATGATCGATTCTGTGCTGAAAAAGGAACAGACGGAGCATCGCTTTGCCTGTATTGCAAACAAAGCGGAAGATATTTTGAAATATGCCCAAAGCCATACGGAGACAGGTATTTATTTTTTGGATATCTGTTTGGATGAAAACGATTTGAGCACACCGCATGGGGTCGATTTGTGTACGAAAATATTGAAATACAGTCCAAAGTCGTGCATAATCTATGTTTCGGCCTATCAACACTACGCGCTTTCTTGCTGCCAATCGCATGCCTATGATTTTCTGGTGAAGCCGTTTGATGAAAACCGTCTTTCAGATTGCTTGAAGGCGGCAATCAAATATATTGAAGCGGAACAACCGCAAAAAACTTTGGTTGTTCAGGCAGGGTCGCGAACGGTCAATCTGGATGAAACTGATATCCGATATATAGAAAATAAGCGGGAATATTGCATTGCTTATTCTTCCAAGGGGACTACCGTATGGCGCGAAAGTTTTGCCGCACTGATGCCGAGACTGTCAGGCGATTTCGTTCGGATCCATAGAGGATATATCATCAATATCAAACAAGTCAGCGAGTTCAACTTTGGCGATGATATCGTTACGATTGCAGCAGATGGGACGCATTTACCTATTGCGAGACGCCATAAAGCTGAACTGAAAATGGCGATTGGCGGGGTGAACAAAATATGACGCCATTGTTTGCAATATGTGTTGTCATATGTAATGCTATTTGCATGACTTTGAGCTACGGCCTTTTGATGGACACGATCCTTAAGGAAAAGGTTTCGTTCAAACGTTCTTGCAAATCTTCTTTGGCATTTGTTTTCCCACTAATACTCGTGGTTGCCTTTGACTTGCGCAGCACGGTACTCGGTACGGTTAATGGCTTTTTGAGTTGTGTGCTTTTTATTGTGCTGCGTTATCGATACTCGGTTGGAAAAAAATTACTCCTCGGATTTGCGATGTTTATCGCCTCGATTCTTGATGATTTTTTGGGCTCAATAACGATTATCCCATTGATTGGAGAAGAAGCATTTGAACTGGCCAGAACTTACCAAAGTACACCTTTGTACCTTCTGGTGACCTGTCTGACGGCGCTCTATCCAGGTATTGCAGCTCTGATCATACTCTTGGTCCGCAGTATGATATCTGCTCGCAGGAAAGCCTCCAGTGAACGGAAAAAACATGTGGTATGGCTATTCGTTCGGCCGATCCTATTGGTTATTGCGGATGTTTGGGCATTTGGTCAGGTCATGAGCAGGATCCGCAGCCAATCTGTAGAAATCATCTGGTCTGAATTGCTCAGTAATTATGCTTTGACGATTGTTCTTCTGCTGGTTAGTTTGACATACATCATTCAGGATATACGGTATATTTATCAGTATCGCCGGAATGAAACTCTGGAGAATGAGAAAAAGATCACGGACGCATTGCTCAAAAATATGCGAATTTTTAAGCATAATGTAGCAAACATGTTATACGGCTTTGAAGGGTACATCCTCAGCGGAGCAACAAACCAGATGCAGGATTATTACAAAGAAATCGTACAACGCTGTACCCTGATCAATAATGAAAACATCGTCATGCTGCAGAACATCCCATCTAAGGCGGTTGTTGGGCTTTTACTCCATCATATCAATCGAATTAATCAGCACGAGATCCCAATGCTTGTATATGTGGACCGGAATCTGAAACTGACAGGATTGCGTGAATCCGATGTTTGTGAGGCGTTGGGCGTATTGTTGGACAATGCACTGGAAGCTACACAATTCAGCAAGTCTCCGTCTATCGCGGTTGAATTGCGTAACCATGGAAACGGACTGGAAATCGTGGTTCGAAACAGTGTCAGTTTGGATGAGAAGGTAGACTTTGAAAAGTCCTCCAAACCCGGACATGATGGGGTCGGATTGGAGAGCGTACGAAATCTGCTTGAAAAGCATAACGCGTATCTGAATATCCGTCAGGTGGGACAATATGTTGAGGCACAGATACTGGCGGGGTGAGCAAAATGGGCCGAAAGGCTCGTGTTGCAGTTAATTTATGGTTTATTTTATGAGTTTGAAGTGTAGAAGGCTGGAGTTGGGATGCTTCAGCCTTTTGTTACATAAGGACTTGACATACTTTTTTGTTTGCTGCACAATAGTAGTGGGAATTCCCACAATGCTATTTTCCTGTTTGAGGAGGTTCGAGTATGGAAGCTGTGTTCCGGGAATATGATGCCCATGTAGATAGTAAGAAGCGCTTGACCTTGCGTTCTGCTCTTTATGAATATTATCACGTGTCTGAGCTTTCCGATGGCCGGATTGTTTTGGAACCGAGAGAACTAACTGTACCTTTTTCCGTCTCCGTCAATACGCTGAAAATGATGGATACAGCTGTCGAAAATTTCAAAGCAGGAAAGGTTTCTGAAGAAATTGACCTTTCAGAATTCGGAGACTGATATGTATAAAATACATTTAGGTTTACCGGAAATGAAAGAATTG
>JAZUFB010000201.1:0-10875 GCA_045640475.1 Clostridia bacterium | reverse complement strand
AAGCCCGTGATCCCGGCGGAATTGCTGACGGACAAGACCCGCTATCTGATCAACCCCACCGGGCGGTTTGTGATCGGCGGTCCTGCCGGCGATACCGGCCTGACCGGCCGCAAGATCATCGTGGATACCTACGGCGGATACGCACCCCATGGCGGCGGTGCTTTCTCCGGCAAGGATCCCACCAAGGTGGACCGTTCCGCGGCCTACGCGGCGCGGCACGCGGCCAAGAATGTGGTGGCCGCCGGGCTGGCCCGCCGGTGCGAAATCCCGCTGGCTTACGCCATTGGCGTGGCCGAGCCTGTGAGCCTGCTGGTGGATACCAAGGGGACCGGCATCCTGGATGACGAGAAGCTGGCGGAGATCGTGGGCAAAGTGTTTGATATGCGTCCCGGCGCCATCATCCGCCGCCTGGATCTGCGGAAGCCGATCTACCGCCAGACGGCTGCTTACGGCCACTTTGGCCGCACTGATCTGGACCTTTCGTGGGAGAGGACCGACATGACCGAAGAGCTGCGGAAGGCCGCGGGACTGGATTGATCAGGAACCCGAAAGACAGAGGATCCTTGGGGGAAACAGAAAGTGGCAGTTTATGGAACAAAAAGCAATCTGGACCCGGAAAAGATCATCAACGAGGCGGGAAGATTAGCGGTCGAATATAAACGGAAAGGATTCCATTGTCCGGAAGCGACGATCCGTGCGGTTCCGGAGGCGCTGGAGATCCCTCTCTCCGCTGATGTGATCCGCAGCGCGTGCGGGTTCTTCGGGGGTGGCGGCGGAACAGGAGACCGCTGCGGCATCGTGGAAGCCGGGATCATGCTGATCTCTTTTCTCTACGCGCGGATGCATCCGCTGCAGTCCGAACAGAACGTACGGACATTGGTTTCCCGGTGGATCGATGAATTCCGGAAAGAAGTCGGGTTTATCCATTGCCGGGATATCAAGCCGCCGGAAGTGGAGAAATACGGCGCCGCGGTCGGCTGTGAAGATATCTACCGCAGGGGAGCAATGACGCTGACCCGCCTGATCTTGGAGGCTGACAGCATCCTGGCGCAGGCAAATGAGAACCAATGAAAAAAACAGGCATAAAAAACAGCCTGATAACTAGATGTAGTGCTTGACATTGGACGGCCGGCAAAGTATACTATAAAGGCTGTTCTGTAGCAATCCGGATTCTGAAAAGGGTCCGATTATCATCAGATGATCACAAAGGAGTGTTGACCATGTTCCGTACTTACCAGCCCAAGAAGCGTCAGCGCAATAAGGTCCACGGATTCCGCGCCCGCATGTCCACCAAGAACGGTCGTCGTGTTCTGGCTGCCCGCCGTCGTCGTGGCCGCAAGGAACTGACGGTGTAATATTCACCGCAAACTGACCCGGTTCAAGTTGTGGATGAAGCCCGCCCACTGTCTGTCAGGGGCGGGCTTTTCCGGTATAAAAGGGAAATCCGGACAGAAAAGGATCTTACCATGGAAAAACGTTATCGGCTGAAAAAAAACAAGGCGTTCCAGTATGTGTACCATCGGGGACACTCGGTCGCCTGTCACGATCTGGTCCTGCTCGCGGCCAAAGGACGCGGGTTGCAGGTCGGTTTTTCCGTCAGCAAAAAAGTGGGTAACGCCGTGACCCGGAACAAGGTCAAGCGCCGCCTGCGGGAATGCTTTCGGCCCCTGCTGGGGGATGTGAAAAACGGACTGTACGTCATCGTAGCCAGACCGTCAGCCGCAAATGCCACTTTTCAAAGCCTGCAAAAGGATCTGCTTACGCTGATGAAAAAGCAGAACGCTTTCCGGGACAAGTGAAAGGAATCGCGCAATGAAACGTTTTCTGCTGTGGCTGTTCCGCTTTTACCGAAGGGAACTGAGCCCGCGCAAGAAAGGTCCCTGCTGCCGTTATGTGCCGACCTGCAGCCAGTATGCTGTGACCGCCGTGGAGCGGTACGGCGCCTGGAAAGGCGGATGGATGGCGGTGTGGCGTGTTTTGCGTTGCAACCCCTTCAGCAAAGGCGGGTATGATCCTGTACCTCCGGACCCGTACACCATGTTAAGGAGGGAATAAACCTGAATGAATGAGTTTCTCGCGGGAATCATCAAAGGCATTTCAGACATCGTAGGCAACTACGGATGGGCGATGATCATCTTCACGATCCTGATCCGTCTGGTACTGACCCCCTTCGATGTCAAGAGCCGCGTCGGCATGCGCCGCATGACCGCCGTGCAGCCCAAAGTGGCGGTACTGCAGAAGAAGTACGCCAACGACAAGGACAAGCTGAACGCCAAGACGGCCGAGCTGTACAAGAAGGAAAAGGTCAATCCCCTGACCAGCTGCCTTCCCCTGCTGCTGACCTGGCCTATCCTGATCGCCGTTTTCGCCGCCATGCGTATGGTCGCCAACGAAATGATGGTGGACCAGGTGAAGGCGATCCTCGACGGCACGACCGTCCATCTGGATGGCTGGCTGTGGGTCAAGAACCTGTGGATGCCGGATAACATCTTCTCTCCGTCTCTGCCGGACCTCAGCACCCTGCAGCAGATCGAGGCCAATATCTGGACCAGCAGACTGTTTGACGCGGATGGCGTCTGCGTCTGTCAGGCCCTTGCTCCCCTGAACCTGACGGCCGCCAGCTTTGACAAGAACACCATCGCCGCGACCCTGCAGTCCATTTTTGAGACCATGCAGACTTCCGGCACGGTCGTGTTTGAAAACGGCACTGTGCTCCCGTATCTGGACGCGGTTGCTGTGATGCCCGGTTGGAAGGGTGCCGGTTTCCTGGGCCTGTTCAACTTCGAAGTGAAGAGCCATTGGAATGGCCTGCTGCTTCTGCCTGTCCTGAGCGCGGTGTCCCAGCTGGTGATGACCAAGATCACCGGCGGTCAGGAACAACAGCCCGCGGATCCGAATCAGCCCAACAGCGGCAAGTTTATGAAGTGGTTCTTCCCGATCTTCTCCATGGTCATCTGCCTTGGCTACAGTGCCGCTTTCGCCCTGTACTGGGTGGCGGGCAACCTGGTGAGCATGGTGCAGACCGTCGTGATCAACAAAGTGTTGGATAACAAAGAAAAGAAACAACTGGCTAACGCAGCGGAGGGCAGTGTAAAATGAACAGTTTTGAAGCATCCGCCAAGACTGTGGAAGAAGCCATAGAGCTTGGCTTGAATGAATTGGGTGTCTCTATTGGTGATGTGGATGTGATGGTGCTGGAGGAAGGCAGCAAGGGCCTGTTCGGTCTGTTTGGCTCCCGCCCCGCCAAGGTCCGCCTGACCGTGAAGGAAGCGGAAGAAGATCTGCTGGGCGACCTGAGAGCCGACATCGAAAAGCAGTGGAACGGCAAGAAAGAGGAGAAGGCTGCCAAGCCCGCCCCCAAGGCCGTTGAAAAGAAGCCCGCTCCCAAGGCTGAAAAGAAGCCGGAAGAAAAGCCCGTAGAAAAGAAGGCTGCTGAAAAGAAGCCTGTCGAAAAGAAACCCGTGGAAAAGAAAATCCCCGAAAAGAAGCCTGTTGAAGAGCCCGGGACCGCCGAAGAAGCGCCCGCGGAAAAGCCCGCGCCCGTTGCCGTGCTGGAAAAGCCTGAAGTGACGATCCTGGCCGACGACGCGATCGAAGAAGGTTCCTCCGTGGCCATCGCCCGCGATTTCCTGAAGGAGATCACGAAGCTGATGGGCGTGGAAGTTGAGATCTCCATGGGTCAGGACGCCGAAGGCAATGTGTACGGCCAGATGACCGGCGATACCCTGGGCATCCTGATCGGACGCCGCGGCGAAACGCTGGACGCCCTGCAGTATCTGACCAGCCTGAAGGTCAACCGTGGCAAGGAAGGCTACACTCGCGTGACGCTGGACACCGAAAACTACCGTGCCCGCCGCGAGGATACCCTGATGCGCTTGGCCAACCGTATGGCCAACCGCGCCATCAAGACCGGCCGCCGTGTGAGCCTGGAGCCCATGAATCCCTATGAAAGACGGATCATTCACTCCGCCCTGCAGGCGAATGACCGTGTGGACACCCATTCCGAAGGCGACGAGCCCAACCGGCATGTGGTGATCACGCTGAAAAAGTGAGTAAAAAATCGCTATGGCTTGCCATAGCGATTTTTTTGAGGGATGAGGGCCAAGGGCCAAGTAAGGGTACGAGGGTGTCGGCTCTCTGTTACTAAAAAGGGGTTGTGATGTCACAACCCCATTTTTGTTGCTATAAGAACGGAAAACGCGGAATGACGATCAGCCTTTGACACTGCCGGCGGTCAGGCCCTGGACGAAGAACTTCTGGCACAGGATGAAGATCAGCACAACCGGAATCAGTGTCAGTACAGACATGGCGAAGACATAGCCCCACTGGGTGAACTGATGCTGGCCGAAGAAACCGGCAATCGCGATGGGCAGGGTACGACGGCTGTTGTCGTTGATGACGGTATTGGCCCAGGGATATTCCTCCCAGGCGGTCAGAAAGTTGAAGATGCTGACGGAAGCAATGGCGGGCGCGGCCAAAGGAAGCGCGATCTTGAAATAGACCGTGAGCACATCGGCACCGTCGATCCAGGTGGCTTCCATGATCTCGCCGGGGATATTCTCCATAAAGCCCTTGATCATGAAGGTGGAGAAAGGAATGACCCAGGCGACATAGAAGGGGATCAGCCCCCAAAGCTGGTTGACCAGATTCAGCTTTGTGGCCAGCTCAAACTGGGGAACGATCATGGTCGTGCCGGGGATGATCATGGTGAGGATGATGAACGCGAAAATGATCTTGTTGGCTTTGAACCTGAATTTTCCCAGCACAAACGCCATGGCTGAGGATACGATGGCCGCCAGCAGGACCGTGGAAACAGAGACGAGGGCGGAATTGAGGAAATTGAGGTAGAATTTGCTCTGATTGAGGATATAAGCGTAGTTTTCCAGCGTGAAGGCTTCCCATTTGGGGAAGAAACGCGGGGGATATTCATAAAGCGCGCCGTTGGGCCGCAGAGAAGTCGAAATCATGTAGATCATGGGCAGGGTGAAGACCACGGTGCCCAGCGCAAGGAGCAGATAGCGGACGATTTTGCTTCTGATCTTTTGTTTCATATCCGATCCCTCCTTACACGTTATCCTTGTTCCGCATGGCACGGAACTGGACAATGGCCAGCAGACCGAGCGTCAGGGCCATGACAAAACTGAGCGCGGCGGCATAGCCGAATTTGCCGGTGCTGAAGGCTTTGTAGTACATCCATGTGAGCAGGGTGTCGGTTTGATGCGCCGGCTTGCCGCCGGTGATCATCTTGATGGATGTAAAGACATTGAAACCGCCGATCGTCAGCTCGATGAGGGCAAAGAGGATCGTGCCCTTGATCCCGGGCAGGGTAACGTTGACGAATTTCTTCCAGGAACCGCAACCGTCGATCTCGGCGGCTTCATACAGGTCCTGGGGAACCTGCTGCAGGGCGGCCAGGAAGATGACCATGTTCCAGCCGATGCCCTTCCAGATGCCCAGGATCATGGCGACGCTGAGACCGCTCCAGCGGGTATCCAGCCAGCGGATGTTTGAGGAAGTCAGGCCGATGGTCTTCCAGAGGAAATAATTCAGGAGTCCCTCTGTGTTGAAGATGTAACGGAACACGAGGGAGGCAATGACCCAGGAGGTCACGACGGGAAGATAGTTGATGACACGGAAGGTGACGCTGAAGCGCTTGATGCCGTTGAGCAGAATGGCTACGAAAAGACCGATGGCCATCTGACCGGGCACCGTGACCAGCGTGTAGACGATACTGTTGACGAAGACCGTCCAGAACGTGTCGTCCGAAAAGACTTCACGGTAGTTGCTGAGCCCGGCGAAGGGCTGTGTCAGCATGGAGGAGAAACTCATATCGCATAGACTCATCCAAAACAGACGGATAATCGGATAGACGGTAAAGACGCCGAAAATGACCAGCCCGGGAAGCAACAGAAGCAGCATCTGGGCCTTGGCACTGCGCGATTTTGTGACCATGCGCTCTCCTCCTTTGAAAAAATGGCGGAGCGGAGGGATCCGCTCCGCCGGGTCAAACCCTTATTTCAGCAGTTCATCCCATTCGGCAGCCAGTTCATCCATGGCTTCCTGAGCGGTCTTTTCACCGCTGACGACCGCGGTCATGGCCACGGTCAGACCGTTGTCCATTTCGCTCCAGGCGGCAACAGTAGGACGGGCTTTGGCGGTCTGGATGGCTTCGATGAAGGGCGCGTAATCGGCGGCCTTCACGGTCTCGCTTTCCAGAGCAGCCTTGTTGACGGGAATCTGGCCGCACTTGGCCATTTCGGTCTCAGCGAATTCGCCGGTCATGAACTTCATGAATTTCCAGGCGGCATCCTTGTTGGCGGAGTTGAACATGGCGATGTCTTCGCCGCCCAGCACGGAGATGCTTCCGCCTTCGCCGGCGGGGATGGGAGCGGTGCCGTAGGCCACATCAGGATAAGCACCGGCCAGTTCGGCAGACTTCCAGGGGCCTTCCAGCATCATGGCATAACGGTTGGTTCCGAAACCGTCGGTCATGGGGATATCACCGGAGTTGAAGCCGATGATGGCGTTGGCCTTGACCAGTTCAGCAAAGGTCTCCACGGCCTTGACGGTCTGGGGTCCGTTGATGTAGCCGGTGGCCACGGTCTGGTCTTCGTTGGTCAGGGCGCCGCCGAAGCTCCAGATGAAGGGGCAGATGTTCCAGCCGGCAAGAGCGGGCTCGTTCCAGCCCCACACCTGCTGACCGTTGGCGTTTTCGCCGCTCAGTTTGGTGATGGCTTCGATCCACTGATCCATGGTGGCGGGCACTTCGACGCCGGCAGCTTCCAGCATGCCCTTGTTGTAGAAGACGATCTTGCTGTTGGTGTTCAAAGCCAGCGCATAGTTATGACCGCCAACGATGGTGGTGGACATAGCGCTGTCCAGCAACTGAGCACTGGTCTCGGCAAAGTCAGCCATTTCTTCGTCCAGAGAGGTCAGGATGCCCATCTGCTGGAATTCAGGCAGCCAGGCGATATCGCAACGGGCGACATCCGGCAGACTGTTGGACTGGGCGCTGACCAGCACCTTGTCATGCAGTTCGGCCCATTCGTGGGAAACGGCATTGACTTTGATGCCGGGGTTTTCCGCTTCGAAAGCGGGGATCAGGACATTCATCAGTGTTTCGTTCTCAGCGGACTGAGCACTGTAATGATGCCAGAAGTTGATGGTCACGGGTTCTTCCGCGAAAGCGACACAGGCTGTCAGAGACAGGGCCAGGGCCAGCACGACGGAGAGCCACTTGGTGAAGGTACGCATGTTAGGTTTCCTCCTTATTTTTGATAATGATCTTAACGGTATGCGGCGGAACGTCGACTGATTCCGCCGGACCCGCAAAGTCCGTGGGGTGGGGGAGCGCATCCGGGTTAAAGACCGCGATGATCTCTTCGGAAGGATCCGATCTTGAAAAACTGAAGAGCGCGGGATCGCTTTCATCCAGCAGGGTGATCCCGCCTGTGCGAAGAACGGCGTGCTCCTTGCGGAACGCGATCCATTGCTTTTGCCAGGAAAGCAGCTCCTGATCCATGCTGTTCCAGGCCATGCCGCCGCGGCAACCGGGGTCGTTATCGCCCTTCATGCCGATCTCATCCCCGTAATAGACGGAGGGAGCACCGGGGAACAGCATCTGGAAGGCCATGGCCAGCCGGAGCCGGTCCTTATCTTCACCGGCTTCGGTCAGAAAGCGCGGGGTGTCGTGACTGCCAAGGCAGTTGAACATGGCCTGCATGTTGGCATCGGGATACAACTGAAGCATGGAGGCCAGACGGTTTTTGAATTCCGCGGGGGAAATGCTCCGGCGGGCAAAGAAATCCACCGCGGCATCCCGGAAAAGATAATTCATGGCGCAGTCAAAGGTGCCGGGTGTGATCATCCGGACCGCACCGCCCCAGGTCTCGGCCAGCATGATGGCATCGGGGTAAGCATGCTTCACGGCTTCACGCCAGTAACGTACGGCGGTCATATCCAATTCATCGGCAACATCAAAGCGCCATCCGTCGATGTGGACCTTTTCCAGCCAGTAAAGCAGGACCTTGAGCACGTAGTCGCGGACGCCCTGGCTGGCCCCGTTCAGGCGGGGCATATAGGGATAGTCGCCCACGCACTCGTAACAGGCGGGATCGATCTCCACCGGTTCCTTTTTCAGATAGAACCAGTCCGCATAAGCGCTGCCAGAACCGTTTTGCATCAGATCCGCAAAGGGCGCGAAATGGATGCCGCAGTGATTGAAGACGCCATCCAGAACGATCCGGATGCCATTTTGATGTGCTTCTTCCGTCAGCTGGCGCAGATCCTCTTCGGTCCCGAACATGGGATCCACGGAAAGATAATCGGTCGTGGCATACTTATGGTTGAAGTCGCCCTTGAAGATAGGGTTCAGGTAAAGGCATTCCACGCCCAGCTCCGCCAGATAGGGAAGGTGGCGCCGGATGCCGGAAAGCGTTCCGCCAAGATAGTTGTCGCGGGTCGGCGCAGCGTCCCAAGGGTCCAGTTCACGGTCCGTGACAGGATCTTTGTCAAAACGCTCGGGGAAGATCTGATACCAGACGCAGCCTTTTGCCCACGCCGGAACGGAGATCAGATCGGTCTCGTTCAGCTGGAGGATCTCGAAACATCCGTGCTCCGCCTTGTCAAAACCGTAGGCATTGTAACGATGCTCCGAACCGTCTGTATCGCGCAGGATAAAGTAATATTTGATATAATGCGCTTCCTCCGGGAAGGACACGGACACGGCCCATTGGTCGGCAGTCTCGGTGCTGTAGCGAATGGATGCGGCTTTGCGGAATACTTTTTCCGGCTCGCTGCGCTTCCACCAGACCAGAATGCATTCGGCCAGATCCCGCGGCGCGGCTTCCAGAAGGAATACTGCAGAGTCGCGTGCAAGCGGTTGCACAAACGGGTAAAAAGATTGATGCCTTATGGCAGACTGATTCATGGTTATTTCTTCCTTTCTGTGGACTGACGTACTGTGGACTGGCGCTCGACCAAAGTGGTGGCCAGCATGATCTGCTGCTTTCCGGACGCGTTTTCGATCTGCCGGAACAGCAATTGGGCACTCTGCTCGCCCAGCATGGCCGTATCGATATCGATGATGGTCAGGGGCGGATCCGTAAATTCAGCCAGGGGATAGTTATCAAAAGCGACGATCCCCAAATCATTGGGGACGCGGATATTCAATGTATTACAGGCGCGAAGAAGACCGAAGGCAGAGAGGTTGTCGTTGCAGATGAAAGCATCCGGACGGTCGGCCTTCTGAAGGATATCCTGGGATACGGAGCAGGCGTTTTCCGCGGTGCCATCCGTCGGGATCACATCGGCGCGATTGCCGTCGGCATTCAGGAAGCCGCGGACTCTGCGCTTGGTGAAGCCGCGCTTCTGGTCCCCGCCGAGATAGGCGATATGACGATAACCGCAGGACTGCAAATGCTGCATGGCCAGCTCGGCACCCTGCTCGTTGTTGTTATCCACCCAGCAGGTGTCCCCGCGGAGGGAATCGGGCATGCCCAAAACAACGTAGGGGAAATTGCCGATCAATTCCATGAGGGAGGGCTTTACCGTGGACGGGGGAAGGATCAATCCATCCACTTTGTGCTCCTTGATCAGTGTTTCCACCGTACCGCCGTGGCTCTTGGCGCCGTTGGCGATCAGAACCTGATAGCCGCGCTGCTGGGCGACCTGCTCGATGGCAAAAAGACTTCTGCTGAAGAAGACATTGCTGAAAGCGTCGGCATCCTGCGCATCCACGACAACGCCGATCGCGCCGCTGAGGCCGCTGGCCAGACTGCGCGCCAGGGAATTGGGATGATAATCCAGCTCCCGCATCGCGGCATAGACTCTTTCTTTTGTTTCAAGCGTGATGGTAGCTTTCCCGTTCAGGACTCTGGAAACGGTGGAAGAGTTGACACCGGCCAGCTTTGCCACGTCATGGATCGTCACTCCCATGGATACCGCCTCCACTCCAACATTAATAGGGGTTCCCAATGCAACCGATTGCATTATATCAGCGGGATGGATTTTTTGTCAAGATATGTCAGAAAAATTTCCATCTTTTTGCTGGCGGTATGATTTTTACTACTGAAGAACGCGTTTCTGCGTGCGACAGCGGGAAATTCACTTTGATTTATCGTACGAAACGATTGACAATTTTGTACGATTTTATTATGCTTGTGATGGAAGGGGATGAATCTATGTCTATTACTGCTACGGAATTGAAAGCAAACCTCGGAAAGTATCTTTTGCTGGCAGCGACTGAAGATGTTTTTATTACCCAATACGGTAAAGTGATTGCAAAACTGACCAATCCTTATCAGGAACGGATCGATATCGCTACCTCTCTCTTTGGCATTCTTCCTCAAACGACGACCTTTGAGGAGGCAAGAGAGGAGCGGCTGAACGAAAAATGAAAGTCGTGCTTGACACAAATATCATCGTGGATGTCCTGCAACAACGGGAACCGTGGTGTGAAGCTGGGAAGCTGATCTTTCTTGCTGTAGCAGCCGGGCAGATTCAGGGTTGTATCACAGCAAAACAATTGGCCGATATCCATTTTTTCTCCCGAAAACAGTTCAAGGGAGAAGATCATGTCGATCAGAAAGCCCGCGATATTGTGGCTAAACTATGCGCGTTGTTTGAGTTGATCGATACGTTTGGAGCCGATTGTGTGAATGCGATTGCCGTTCCGAATAATGATTATGAAGACGCTATACTGATGACCTCGGCTGTCCGGGCGGGCGCGGATTGTATCGTTACCAGGAATGTGGGAGACTTTAGTGGCGCGAAGATCCCCGTATATACTCCGGACACTTTATTGGAAATGTTGAGAATGCAAAACTGAATCACCTTTAGCTTTTCTGCCGGCGTGGTTTTGAACGCAAGGAGGCG